>NZ_JAENSQ010000005.1:0-322927 GCF_016613125.1 Pseudomonas sp. MF6776 | reverse complement strand
GTAAGCGCTTCGACTTCAAGTGTCCGATCGAGGTTATGGACGAGGTGATGCAGGAAGCTATGGCTATGCGGCATGATGCTCCAGCTTCAATTCAATAACCGTGTTGCACTCAGCTCCTGTAACCGCCGTGGTTCAGCCTTTCAAACGCGATTTTTTAAAGGGGCAGTAAGGAAAGACATGAATTACAAAGTGAGGGTTGCTACACCATCTGATGCCCCTGCCATCCAGATTATCTATGCTCCAATGGTTTGAACTCAGTCATCTCGTTCGAGCTGATACCACCGACTGTTGATGAGATGGCATCAAGAATAACCGCAACACTACCGCCGCATCCCTATCTGGTAGCCGAGGTGGAGGGCAACGTCGTTGGATACGCTTACGCAAGCGAGCATCGAGCGAGAGAAGCCTATCGATGGTCGGCGGATGTCACCGTGTATGTTGATCCGGCTGTGCACCGAAAAGGGGTTGGTCGTGCGCTTTATCAGCAGCTTCTACCAGTTCTAGAGAAACAGGGGATTCATGCAGCCTATGCCGGCATTGCCTTACCCAACGCAGGAAGTATAGGTATCCATGAAGCACTCGGGTTCACCCACATCGGCACCTACCCAGAGGTTGGGTTCAAGCACGGCCAATGGCATAGCGTGGATTATTGGCGTAAACCGATTTGTGCTGTGACGCCGCCAATAGAAATCATCCCGTTCAGTGAGATAAAGGGAGAGTTGAGAAACCAGGTGTGAGGCGACCTGGCTACTATTCGTCGCCATCGGTACCAGGCTGTTCGCTGAGAGCTATGCTTATGGATGATTCACGTTCGAGTCAGTTTACCGACCGGCTGGAGGGATGAATGAATTTGGCGGCGTTTACCTCGCTGCTTTCCGCAGGCGAAAACATAAACGGGTGCCCACTCCCCGATTTAGATGCAGTGACATTCGCAGGTCTGCATTTTCCTTCCCGTGCATATTGCCTTGTTGCTGATTGGGTAATCTTGGATCTCGAAGTTACAACACGTCAACGAATAGCCATCACCGATAGAGGGCTTATCCCTGCCTTGGTTTACGCATTGACGGTTATCCAAGATAGAAAAGGTCGTTTTGCGCCTGGTGATTGGGTCAGATCAACGTTGGGGGTTTCCTTCACTCACAACTGCTTGTTTGAGACGACAAATACGGTTTATGTGCTTATGGGAGCCGGCCGTAGGTTGCGCACAGATTTAGACATCGCACTGAGCTTGTGCTGAAGACCGCAGATTATGCTGCTCCCCTCCTGACCGCTTACTTCAGTTGTTGGTGTCACACTATGTTGGGAGCAGCCCGGCCCTGTATTGGAAGCGCAGCCCATCTGTGTCAATCTATGTTGCTGTTGTCTTTATCGCGAATCATCCTACAGACCCCGATTTACGCGATGGGTTGTGTCAAACTATGTTGTTGGTACCCAGACGAATGATTTTAGACAACAGATTTTGAAGCAATGCCAAAGCCCTTGATTTCAGGGGCTTTTTTATTTAATGGCCTCCACCAGATGTCCGATTTTGGTGGGTGATCTTGCTGGAGGTTTAGCCTGGTACCGGTGATCAGACTTATTCACAGGGCTGATATTTTTCCAGGACTTTTTGTGCACATTCCATTTTCAGGAATAGGTGGCGGCCGCAGAAGGCATGGGAGGTTGGCTTGCGTGAATAGGCGTTGCGGGATTACCAGTGTGGAATAGGGATTGTGGTGAGCCCGCTCACCACAACCACCGACATTAATCTCTCGCCCCTGTGCAGGTGACCAGAATACGCCGTTAAACTACCGCCGCAGCCGTGGCGGGTTCACCGTCGACGACTACGTTGTACGGCGCCTGTTCGCGATCACGCAGACCGTAATCACGAATCACCGATGTCACGCGCACGCGATAGTCATCGAAGATTTTGTCGCGTCCGGCGCGCTGTGCCGACAGGTGGGCTGTCACGTTGCGCCACTGCACCACGGCTTCCTCATCGCGCCAGGTGGTGACCGACATCACCTTCTTGGGGTTGAGCGTGCTTTGAAAGCACTCGACGGAGATAAACCCGTCCATGGGTTCAAGCATTGGGGTCAGCTTGTTGACCAGGTCAACATAAGTCTCGCCCTGGCCTGGCAGTGCCTGTAACTCAAACAATACGACGATCATTTTTGATTCCTCATCCTTGATATTTTTCAGGTGGTTTTACACGGTGCAAATGCGGTGGGCGGTTGCCCGACCGCTATTAGTGTTTTATCGGGGTGCCCAAGTTGTTCAGCCAGGCCCGCATGACGTGGCTCGCGGCGCGGGTCAGGCGGTCGCCGAGGTTTATGGCCTCGCTGCGCAACGCAACAGGATCGATGCCGGTTTGTGCCAGTTCGCTGGCATGGCCAACCAGCCATTGCTCGATGTTGGCGGTATCGGCTTCGAGGTGAAATTGCAGGCCGAGAATCGTGTTGCCCACGGCGAACGCCTGATGAGCACCCACCTGAGTACTGGCCAACAGCACAGCGCCTTCTGGCACATCGAACTGGTCGCCGTGCCAGTGCAGCACGGGGGTGTCCATCAGCGCGGCGAGCGGCGAGTCTTGACCGGCCGCAGTCAGGGTCAGCGGTGAAAAACCGATCTCCTTGACCCCCATCGGGTAGACGTCGGCGTGCATGGCCCGGGCGATCAATTGCGCACCGAGGCAGATGCCCAGCAGGGGATTTCCGGACGCAACGCGCTGGCGCACCAGTTTCAATTCGTCGTGCAAAAACGGATACAGCTGCTCGTCATAAGCTCCAATAGGGCCGCCGAGTATGATCAACAAGTCGGCCTGCAGCACCGGCTCGCTGTAGATGGTGTCGACCGTGGGGTCCACGTAAATCAGCGTATAGCCTTCTTCGGCCAGAACGGCATCGAGGGTGCCAACGTCTTCGAAGTGAATGTGGCGCAATGCAATGGCAGTTTTCATGGAAAAAACCAGTTGTTGAAGTAAGGACGGTAAATGTTCATACCGTGGTGGAGAGGTCGACCTTGATCGTCCCGGATTGCGGGAAGGTGCAGCAGGCGAGGGCGTAGCCGTCGTCCTTGTCCTTGTCGGTCAGGCAAAAGTCGGGCTCAAGGGTGTAGTGGCCCTCCGATACCTTCAGCCGGCAGTGACCGCAGATGCCGGCGCGGCAAAGGCTGCGCACCGCGATGCCGCTGGTTTCGAGCATCTCCAGCAAGCTCTTGCCGGCGGGCGGCTCCAGCACCTGATCGTTGTGGTTCAAGTGCAGGCGCAGCGTCGCGTTGGCCTGAGCCTCAGGCTGTGCGGCGGAGGCCGGCGCGGCCGGTGGGGTGAATGACTCGATGAGCAAGCGGCTCGTGGGGAACATGGCCAGAGTGTGTTCGCGCATGCCTTGGGCGAAGCCATAGCTGCCGCAAATCACCACGCGGTCGGGGTTACCCAGCCGGCTCAGGTCCTGGACTTGGGGACGACCGGCGCTGAAGTGTCCGTTGGTGTTGACCGCTTCGCGGGTTACGAACACCTGCAAGGAGAACCACGATGTGGTCAGCTCAAGCTCCAGCAACTCATGTAGAAACGAAATCTCGGCGATGGACGGCACACACAGCAGCAGGCTCACATCGGGCACCGCCAATCCGCGTCGCGCGCGCTCGGCCAGGCCGCGCAGCAATGCAATCGGCAAGGTGATGCCGATGCCGCCGGCGAGCATGCCGACCTGTCCGCAACCCAGAACCGACTCCAGCGAAATATCACCTGCCACAAACTGCATTGCGGTGGTTGAGCCGGCTTGCAGCGTGGCGTGCAACTGGTCCGAAACCCCGCCACGGCCTTCGCGTTTGACCGCAATGTCGAACCGGTCGGCGCCGTGCTTGCGCGTGATCGAATACAACCGCTGGTGATGGGTGCCCGCCATGTCAGCGGCGTGCAGGGCCACGTGTTTGCCTGCCTCCAGGCTGTCGAGGAATTCGACGGGTGCGTCTACCGCGCGCAGGGTGAAGACTTTTACGTTGGCCGTTTCAATGCTGACGTGTTCGCACAGGGCTTTGAGGGATGCCATGCCGTTCATGCGCGGGCCTTCTCGCCTAAGGTTTCAATGGCATGCTCGGCACTGCTGAGGCCGTTGCCGGTCAAGCCGATCCGGTCTATCAGGGCTTCGAGCGAGTCGGTGTAGACGCTGATTTCGTTGTTGTCGCCCACGTCATGCACGATCTCGCCGGCATGGGGGAAATCCAACATCGAAAACACGGTGGCCCATGCGCCCATTTCGTTATTGGCGAACATCTGCACCGTGCGCAGGATGATCGAGCGCAAGTACTCGCGTTCCTTGCGGCTCAGGCCATTGACGATGTCGGAAGCGACGAAGCTGAAGACGCTGGAATGGCTCCACTCGTCCATGGCATGGGTGCGTGTGACCTCATGGCACACCGCCTGAATGCTGGCGTCCTCGGCCATGGTCTTGAGGTAGTCGGTGATCAGCGTTTCGCTGGCACACGCGACGCCGAAGCGGGTCAGGCGTCGCTCCCATTCGGCGGTGCAGTTGGCCAGGAGGGCCTCGCGCCAGGTCACCAGGTTGAACGCGCTGAAGTCCAGCGGGGTGAGTTTGCGCATGTCATAGATATAGTTGCAGGCCATGATGGACATGCGCGTGTGCAGGGCTTCGTCGAGCAGTGCCTGAGACATCACGTCTTGCAGCAGGGCGCGGTTGTTGCTCGGCGGCGGGGTCTTGATAATGTCCTCGCAGGCAGGCACGACCACATTGCATTCGATGTAAATGGTCTTGAGGTTGTAGATGCCCCACGCATACGACAGGCATTTGGATTGCAGGTCCTGAGGGGCTTCGAGCCAGGCCTGGTGATGACGAAACGGTAGCAGCGATAGGCTGAAGTCTTGCTTGTCGGCATCGAAGGCGAGGCCCCAGTAGTTCGGTTGCGGGTTGTTGACGGCCGCGCGGGTTTTCCAGAGCGTGGAGAGTTTGGCCAGCATGTTTTTTACTACGTCATCGGTACCACAATTCAAACGTTCCATGTTTTAACTCCAAGGAAATCGGCTATTGGTGTTAGGGTTTACCGTGCAGTCCTTGCAAAAATAACGGGTCCGCACAAGCGAGGGTGCAGCGCAATAAATGCGGGACGGCGCCCTTCAAGTCTGCGGCAAAAACACGTTGCGGCTATTGATTCAGGTCACTTGAATGCCACTTGGAGTGCCGCCGTTTTTCGGGCCCTGGCCATGGACCGCTCCTGCATCAGAGTCAGTACAACGGTCAGGCACATGAAGGCGGCGCTGGCCCAGAAAATTGCGTTGGGCTGACCTTGGTCGAGCAGCCAGCCGAACCCGACGGGCCCGATGGCGCCACCGATGTTGAAACCGGTAGAGACGATGCCGAAGGTTTTGCCTTCGGCACCCTTCGGGGCCGCCGCTCGTACCAGCATGTCGCGGGACGGTGCGATCACCCCGGTCAGGAAACCCGCAGCCCCCAGCACGACCAGCAGCGCCGGCTCGCTCAAGCGTGCCGTGGCGACCAGCAGCATCAGCACGGTGGCCAAGGCAAACGCGCTGGCTGCGACGACGCCATGGCGGCGGGTCCGGTCGGCCAAGGCTCCCCCTGCCAGCACGCCGAAAGCGCTGGCAAAGAGGAAGGCGGTCAACGCCGAGTTGGCCCAGGTCAAGGCCACGCCCTGGCCTTGCATCAGGGCGGCGACCGAGAACTTCTCAATCGCGCCGGTGCTCAGGTTCAGCAGCACGAACAACAGGGTCAGGCTGAGCACCATAGGCGAGAGCAGTGACAGGCGACTGGCGCCGATGGGTGTCGGGTCGGCGGCGAGAGACACGCGACTGACTCTGGCCAGTGCGGAGCCAGGGATCAACAACAGCGCCAGCACGAAAAAGCCCACCAGTGCCGCCGCCGCGAAGGCCATGGGCAGGTTGCTCGCCACCGCGATGCCCAGCAAAAACGCCGGGGCCACGGCCGCGCCAAGGAATCCGGCAAAGGTATGCACGGAGAACGCCTTACCGATGTGGGCGGGGTCAATATGGCGGGACAGCAGGGCGTAGTCGGCCGGGTGATAAACCGCGTTGGCGACGCCGGCCAGTACCATGCCGATCAACAAACAGGTGTAGCCGGGCAGGAGTGCAATCAGCAGGAAACTGCTGCTGCCCAGTGCCAGCGCGACCAACAGCAAGCGCCTGGCACCGTAGCGGTCCACGGCAAATCCCATGGGTGCCTGTACCAGCGCTGTGACGATATTGAACAGACTCAACGCCAGGCCCAGTTCCACATACTCCACCTTGAAAAAAGCCGGAAGCAGAGGGAATAGCGCCGCCAGCACCATGATGTGCAAATGACTGACAAAGTGTGCGGCGGCGACCTGTGGCAGCAACCCGATACGAATCGTCATGGCGAAACCTGTGTAGTGAGCATGGCAAATTCGGCGCAGAGCTTAATGAGGCGATGGTCTTGCGCGATAGTCCATTACCGATGAGGCCACCAGACCACTTTAAATGGCGGCGATTTCACCGCGCCTGCCCCTGCGTAGACGTGTGGCAAGGGCTTTGAGGGCGGTGGTCTGCAACATCTGAGCGAACTGGTATGGCTGGCCGGCCCGTGGGCGGATAGGGTAGTGCGGCGTGTTATCGGGCGTTTAGAAAGGGAGTGACCATGCCGCATTTCGCTTATCGGGAGGGCCACGCGCTGCCAGGGGTCAGCGGCGTTGCGCTGCCTCAGGTGGACGGGGAGGTGTGGCGCGCCATTGACGCCGAGCGTCAGCGCCAAGTGCAGTCAATCGAGCTGATCGCCGCTGAGAACGTGGTCAGTCGTGCGGTGCTCGAGGCCCAAGGGTCGGTGCTGACCAACAAATATGCCGAGGGCTACCCAGGGCGTCGCTATTACGCCAGTTGCTGCAATGTCGATGCAATTGAAGAGCTCGCCATCGAGCGGGCCAGGCAACTGTTCAGCTGTGCCTATGCCAACCTGCAACCCCATTCGGGCAGCCAGGCCAACCAGGCGGTGTTTCTGGCTCTGCTGGCGCCGGGGGACAAGATCCTGGGCCTGGACCTCAAGTCCGGAGGGCATGTGTCCCATGGTGCTGCGTTCAACTTGTCCGGTCGCTGGTTTCAGGCCCTCAGCTATGGCGTGCACCCGGTGACCCACAGGGTCGACATGGATCAGGTCGAGCAGATCGCCCGACAAGAACGTCCACGGCTGATCATCGCAGGGGCCTCGGCGTACTCACGGGCGCTGGATTTCGCCCGGTTTCGTGCGATTGCCGACGAGGTGGGTGCGTACCTGATGGCCGATATCGCCCACGTCGCAGGGCTGGTCGCGGGTGGTGCGTATCCGTCTCCTGTGCCGTTCGCCCATGTCACCACCCTCAGTACCCATGCCACATTGCGCGGCCCGCGTGGCGGGATGATCCTGTGCAATGAGCAGGCCATTGCGCAGAAGATCAATGCGGCGGTGTACCCCGGCCTGCAGGGCGCAGCACTGATGCATATCGTTGCAGCCAAGGCCGTGGCACTGGGCGAGGCATTGCAACCGGCCTTCGGCGCTTATGCCCACGCCGTGGTCGCCAATGCCCAGGCCTTGTGCGGCCGATTGGCTGAAGGTGGGCTGCTGGTCGTGTCGGGCGGGACCGACTGTCACTTGGGCGTGATTGACCTGCGGCCGTGGGGCCTGGTGGGGAATGTCGCCGAGCGTGCGTTGGAGGCAATCGGCATTACCGTGAACAAAAATGTCGTGCCCGGCGATGAGGTCAAGCCCACCGTGACGTCCGGCATTCGTCTCGGCAGTGCGGCGTGCACTTCGCGTGGCATGGGGGTCGATGAATTCAGGGAGATCGGCGACATGATTCTGGCCATGCTCGGTGGCGTGCGCAGCGGTGCCCTTGACGGCCGCACTGAACGTTCGATTCGTGAAGGTATCAGCGACCTGACCAAGCGTTTCAGGCTGCCGTATTAACCGACCGCGCTTTTTGAAAAGGAATTCCGATGCCCGGCTTTATCCCCACCGGCCGCCTGGCGGCTACCCGCACGTCACGGTTCAGGTTGTTCAACACCGCCAAGCCTCAACCCGTCATCACGGTTGAATACTCAAAGTTGTCCCCGCGTGCGCGGATGGCCGTCCAGGCCCAGCAGCTGCTGATGAACTATGCGCTGGGCCATTAGATTTTCAGGGCGTTGGCCAGGCGCAACATGGCGGCTTCTATTTCATACGCGGTCAGGGAGGAGTAGCCCAGCAGCCAGCCCTGTTGCTTCGGTTCGCCCGCGTACAAACCGCTGAGGCCGGACAGTTGCACGCCGGCAGTGGCGGCCTGGCGGATGGTTTTTTCCTCGGACCACCCGGCTTTCAGCAAGCAGGGGATTTGCAGCCCGCCCGGCGGCAGTTCGGCGGTGACCACCGTGCTCAAGTACTTGCCGATGGCGTCGTGCATGATCGACCGGCGTCCGGCATACAGCTTGCGCATGGCCCGGACATGCGCGTTGTAATGGCCGTCCTCCATAAAGCGCGCCAGCGTCAGTTGCAGCGTTTGCGGAGTGTGGCCGTCCATCATGCTGCGCGCATAGGCAAAGGGCTTCACCAGTTCGGAGGGCAGCACCATGTACCCCATGCGCAGTCCGGGGTAGAGGGTCTTGCTGAAGGTGCCGATGTAGAGCGTGCGCTGATACTTGTCCAGGCCTTGCACGCACGCCGTGGGTTGCCCGTCGTAATGGAACTCGCTGTCGTAGTCATCCTCGATGATCCACTTGCCTTTTTGCGCCGCCCAATTGATCAACTCAAGACGCCGCTCCAGCGGCAACGTTGCGCCGGTGGGGTATTGGTGAGAGGGCGTGACATACACGCAATTGGCGCCGCTGCGGTCGGCGTACAACAGGTCGGTGCGGATGCCCTGTTCATCGACATCAATGGGCATCACCTTGGTTTCGGCGATCTGGAAGGCCTTGCGGGCGCCGTAGTAGCCGGGGTTTTCCATCAGAATCGGCTTGCCGGCGTCCACCAGCAATTGCGCGCACAGATACAACGCCTGACGCGTACTGCTCAAGACCAGTACCTGGTCGGGGGAGCATTTGGCGCCGCGTTCGAGGTTCAGGTAGGTGGCAATCGCTTTGCGCAGGGGCTCAGCCCCTTGTGGATCGCCATGCAGCAGCACGCTCGCGCGATAGTCCTTCATGACCTGGCGCTGCAAACGCTCCCAGACATCCGTCGGGAAGCTGCGGGTTTCCGGCAGACCGGTGGCGAATGCCTTGATGACTTGCTGATCGCGCACGCCGCCGGTGTCGAAGATCATCCGCCCGCGCTGGCTGAGTTCGGCGCCCGGTGCGGCGACGCTGCTCCTGATTTCCTGCGCCCTGAGGCGTCGGCGGCCAGTACCGCGCAATTCGACGCCCACCGTGTCGCAGACGTAACTGCCGGCGCCTTCGCGGCGCACGATAAACCCGTCCCGATGCAACTGCACATAGGCGTTCTCGACGGTGTCGCGGGCGCACCCCAATGACTTGGACAGCACCCGCGTGGCAGGCAGTTTCAAGCCGGGGCCAAGGGCGCCGTCGAGAATCAGCGCACGCAATGCACGTTGAATCCGCTGATGCAGATCCAGCAGCCGAAATTCAGCGTCGTTGAGGCGCATCTTCAGGGTTTCCAGCTCGAAGGTCTTCGCCATGTGGTCTGCTCTCTTTCCATGAACTGGCAGGTAAAGGCAGGCCAGTTTATCCGTAGACTCTGGCCCTCGCCACCCTTCGGCTTTACCTCGGTGATGACGCGCAGGGCGAGCGTTCTTGAACAGGAGTTACTCAACCATGGCTCGGTCACACAACTTCAGCGCAGGCCCCACCGCGGTGCCTTTGGACGTCCTCACTCAGGCGCACGAGGAGTTTTTCGATTTTGCCGGCACCGGCATGTCCGTGATGGAAATCAGCCATCGCTCGCAGGTATTCATGGCGGTGGCCAGTGAAGCCGAACAGGACCTGCGCGATATCCTCGAGGTGCCGCCCGCCTACAAAGTGCTGTTCCTGCAAGGTGGCGCCTCGTTGCAGTTCGCTCAAGTGCCGATGAACCTGATAGGCGATAAAGGCACGGCGGATTACCTGCACACCGGCCTCTGGTCGGGCAAGGCGATCGAGGCTGCCCGGCGCTACTGCGATGTGCGCGTGGTTGCCAGCGCCCACGCGTCCGGTTTCGATCATGTCCCCCCTGCCTCGGACTGGCGCCTTAACGCCGACGCCGCCTACCTGCATTACACCGAGAATGAGACGGTGCACGGCGTGCAGTTCATCGACACGCCCGCGAGCGACGCGCCGCTGGTGTGTGATGCCTGTTCAAGCCTGCTGTCCAAGCCGATCGACATCGCCAGGCATGGGCTGGTGTATGCCGCCGCGCAGAAAAACATGGGCGTGGCCGGGTTGACGGTGGTCATCGTGGACCCGGCGTTGCTGGAGCGTTCCCATGCTTTTACCCCGGACATTCTCAACTACGCGCGCATCAGCGAAGCGCAGTCGATGCTCAATACCCCTGCGACTTTCCCTTGGTACCTCACAGGCCTGACGCTCAAGTGGATCAAGCACAGTGGCGGTCTGCAGGCGCTGCATCAGCGCAACCAGGCCAAGGCGCGAATGCTTTATCACGCCATCGATGGAAGTGACGGGTTTTATCGCAACTCAGTGCAGGCACCGTATCGCTCCATCAATAACGTGCCCTTTCGATTGGCCGAGGTAGCGCTGGAGAAGACCTTTTTGCGGCGCGCGGAGCAGGCCGGTCTCAACGGCCTCAAAGGCCACGCCAGCGTCGGCGGCCTGCGCGCCAGCCTCTACAACGCCGTTTCGGTGCCGGCGGTGGAGGCACTGTGCGACTTCATGAACGCCTTTGCGCGTGAGCATGGCTGAGCCGACCACAGAAAGTGGTCTGGTCTGCTGCGTTAAAGCGTAGGGGTAAAACCTGCCATTCAACCGCTATAAATGACCGCTTACCAGCGGCCGGATGCATCGTCCAGCAAGGAGCCAAGACCTATGTCATCTACTCAACCCCTCTCGTCCCTGCGTCTGCGGGACCTGCTGCACCCGGTGGTTGCCGGGTTGATTTCGGTGATCGTCAATTACGGCGGCACCTTCATCCTGGTGTTTCAGGCCGCCAAGGTCGCAGGGCTCAGCCCTGAGTTGACGGCATCGTGGGTTTGGTCTGTGTCGATCGGGGTAGGGGTGACCGGGCTGTTCCTCAGTTGGGTGAGCCGCGAGCCGATCATCACCGCCTGGTCGACCCCGGCGGCGGCGTTTTTGATCGTCGCCTTGGCGACCACACCCTACGCCGAGGCCATTGGGGCGTACATGATTTCGGCTGCAGCGTTCGTGCTGCTGGGCGTATCCGGTTACTTTGAAAAAGCCGTTCGCCTGATCCCGCCGGGTGTGGCAGCGGGCCTGTTGGGCGGCATCCTGCTGCAGTTCGGTATCGGTGCTTTCGCCAGCATGAGCGTCGACCCGCTATTGGTCGGGGTGTTGATCGGCGCCTACATCCTGTTCAAGCGCTTGAGTGCGCGCTACGCGGTGGTCGGCATTCTGGTGCTGGGGCTTGGCTTTCTGCTGATGCAGGGACGCGTGGACTTCACGGGGCTGACGCTGGAGTTTGCGACACCGGTGTTCACCCGCCCGGAGTTCTCGGTCAATGCGTTGTTGAGCGTGGCGTTGCCGCTGTTTCTGATCACCCTCACGGGGCAGTACATGCCGGGCATGCTGGTGCTGCGCAGTGACGGCTTCAACACCAGTGCCAACCCGATCCTCAGCGTGACCGGGCTGGGTTCTCTGCTGATGGCGCCGTTCGGTTCCCATGCCTTCAACATCGCGGCCATCACCGCCGCCATCTGCACGGGCAAGGAAGCCTCGGAAGATCCGTCCAAGCGCTGGATCGCAGGCGTGGCCGCGGGCATCTTCTACATTCTGGTGGGGATCTTCGGCGTGACCCTGGCGGCGGTGTTCATGGCCTTCCCGGCGACCTTCATCACTACCCTGGCCGGGCTGGCCCTGTTGGGCACACTCGGCGCGAGCCTGGCCAATGCCATGGCGGACGTGAAATCGCGGGAAGCGTCGCTGATCACTTTCCTGGCCTGCGCGGCCAATATCACCCTGTTGGGCATCGGCGGCGCGTTCTGGGGCCTGGTCATCGGCCTGGCGGCCTACGCCGTGCTCAATGGGCAGTTGCCGCGTCGTGAAAAGACTGCAGTCCCCCAGGCCGAACCGGTTGCAGTGCCCACCAAGGGAGCGGCCAACTGATGCCTGATCAAACCGAAGACCTCAACATCCTGCATGCGCGCCATGGTCGTTACCCACAGGCCGACAGTGTCGAAGATTTTCGCCGCAACCTGGCCGCCGTGCAGCAACGCATTGTCGAGGCGTGCCGTCGGGTAGGGCGCGACCCTGCCGGTGTGCGCTTGTTGCCGGTCAGCAAAACCTTTGATGAAGCTCATCTGCGTCTGGCCTATGCCGCCGGTTGCCGCCTGTTGGGCGAGAACAAGGTGCAGGAAGCACAGCGCAAGTGGGAAGCCATGACCGATCTGCAAGACCTGCAATGGTCGGTGATCGGCCACTTGCAGACCAACAAGGCCAAGCAGGTCGCACGCTTCGCCAGTGAGTTCCAGGCCCTGGACAGCCTGCGGGTGGCCGAGGCGCTGGACCGTCGCCTGCGCATTTTAGATCGGCAGATGGACGTGTTCGTCCAGGTCAATACCTCCGGCGAAGCCAGCAAGTACGGGCTAGCGCCCGATGACGTGGCGGCTTTCCTGGAGACAATGCCAGCGTTCCCGACACTGCGGGTTCGCGGGTTGATGACGCTGGCGCTGTTCTCGGCCGACGCGGTGCGGGTGCGCCCTTGCTTCGTCCGGCTGCGTGAATTGCGCGACCGCTTGCGTCATTGCGCCCCTGACGGGGTGTCGCTGCAAGAGCTGTCGATGGGCATGTCGGGTGACTTTGAAGTCGCCATTGAGGAGGGCGCGACCGTGGTGCGCGTCGGGCAGGCGATCTTCGGTGCCCGAGCCATGCCGGATGCGTACTACTGGCCGACCGCCGATGCCCGCCCCCTCATTGAAGACACGTTGTTGTCGATCACACCCAGCCGTTGATCCCCCTCTACAGGAGGCCTGCAATGTCCGCTGCACCCGCTTACCTCATGCACACCTCAGCCCGACAACCGGTTTCGTTCAGCCGAGGCCAGGGCGCCTCGTTGTGGGACACCGAGGGTGTTGAATACCTGGATGCCATCGCCGGTGTGGCGGTGACGAGCCTGGGGCATGCCAACCCCGAAATTGCCGCGGCCATCGCCGAGCAAGCCACGGTGTTACTGCACACGACCAACATGTTTCGCATCCCATGGCAGGAGCAATTGGGCGAACGACTGTGCCTGCTATCGGGCATGCAACGGGCGTTTTTCTGCAACTCCGGAGCGGAGGCCAACGAAGCGGCGCTCAAACTGGCCCGCCTGCACGCCAACGCTCGGCAGGTGGCCCACCCCCAAGTGTTGGTGATGGAGAACAGTTTTCACGGGCGCACCATGGCCACACTCGCCGCCACCGGCAATCCCGCCGTGCATCGCGGCTTCGAGCCTCTGATGCCGGGCTTTGTGCGGGTGCCTTTCGACGACATCGAGGCGATTCGCCAGGTCGCGGCGCAGTCACCCGATATCGTCGCGGTGCTCGTCGAGCCGGTGCAGGGTGAGGGGGGCGTGCACGCCGCTTCTGCCGGCTACCTGCAGGCGCTGCGCCAACTGTGTGATGAACACGACTGGCTGATGATGATTGATGAAGTGCAGACCGGACTGGGCCGCACCGGTACCTGGTTTGGCTTTGAGCACGCGGGCATCAAGCCGGACGTCATTACCCTGGCCAAAGCGCTGGGCAACGGTTTCCCCATCGGCGCATGCCTGGCGCGGGGCAAGGCCGCCCAGCTGTTTTCCCCCGGCCACCATGCGTCCACGTTCGGCGGCAACCCGCTGGCATGCCGCGTGGGCTGCACAGTGCTCGACATCATGCAGCGCGATCACATCCCGCAACGCGCTGCCGCCTCGGGCCGCCGCTTGTTGGCAGCCCTGAAGCTGGCGCTGGGCAACCATCCTGAGGTGGTGTCCGTTCGCGGCATCGGCTTGATGATCGGCATTGAACTCAATGGCCCGTGCGCCGAACTGGTCGGCCGGGCCCGTGAAGAACAACGCCTGCTGATCACCGTCACACGGGGCAACACCGTGCGCCTGTTGCCGCCGCTGATTTGCGATGACGCACAGATCGACGACATCGCCGCGCGTATCACCCGCCTGCTGTCACCCGCCGCTTGAATTCTTGACCAAGGACACTTTGCATATGTACGACTCGACGCTGACCCTCAACGCTTTCGACCCTGAGCTGTATGAATCGATTCACAATGAAGAGCATCGCCAGGAAGACCATATCGAGCTGATCGCCTCGGAAAACTATGCCAGCCCGCTGGTGATGAAAACCCAGAGCACGGTGCTCACCAACAAGTACGCCGAAGGCTACCCCGGCAAGCGCTATTACAGCGGCTGCGAATACGTCGATGTGGCCGAGCGGCTGGCCATCAAGCGGGTCAAGGCCCTGTTCGACTGCGACTACGCCAACGTGCAACCCCATGCGGGCGCCCAGGCCAACGCGGCGGTCTTCCTGGCACTGATCAACCCCGGTGATACGGTGATGGGCATGAACCTGGCCCAGGGCGGTCACCTGACCCACGGCAACCCGGCCAACTTTTCGGGGCGTCACTACACCATCGTGCCTTACGGACTGGACCCGAAAACCGGCTTTCTCGACTATGACGAGATGGAGCGAATCGCACTGCAGACTCGCCCAAAAATGTTGATCGGTGGCTTTTCCGCGTATTCGCGGTACAAGGACTGGGCACGCATGCGCAGCATTGCCGACAAGGTTGGGGCTATTTTCTGGGTCGATATGGCCCACGTCGCCGGGCTGGTCGCCGCGGGCGAATACCCGGATCCGCTTCCCCACGCGCATGTGGTGACCAGCACCACGCACAAAACCCTGCGTGGGCCACGCGGTGGTTTGATTTTGTCCAAGGGACAGGATGAAGCCTTCTACAAAAAGCTCGATTCCGCTGTGTTTCCGGGCGTGCAGGGCGGGCCGCTGATGCACCAGATCGCGGCCAAGGCCGTGGCCTTCAAGGAAGCGCTTTCGCCTGAGTTCAGCATCTACCAGACCCAAGTGGTCATCAACGCCCGGGCCATGGCCGGTGTGTTGCAAAAGCGCGGGTACAAGATCGTCTCGGGCGGCACCGACAACCACATGATGCTGATCGACCTGTCCGACAAACCCTACACCGGCAAGGAGGCCGACGCGGCCCTGAGCAGTGCCTATATCACCGCCAACAAAAACTCGGTGCCGAATGATCCGCGCTCACCGTTTGTGACATCCGGCCTTCGTATCGGTACCCCGGCGGTGACCACCCGCGGGTTTGGTGTGGAGGCTTGCGAGCAAGTGGCCGGCTGGTTGTGCGACGTACTGGATGCCCTGGAAAACGGAAGCAGCGAGAAGGTCGGGCACCACGTGCGCGAACAAGTTGTAGCGCTGTGCCGTCGTTTTCCGGTCTATCGCTGAGTCTGGCCCGGCCATTGCCTGATCGGGTGGTGGCCGGGTATTCAACTGTTTTATCAGGCGATCCCTTTGGCCGCACCCGCGTGCCATTGAGCAGGCAATTGCCCGCAATCCTCGAAAGCTGTATCAGATGCCATGACAACAGGCGCTTGCGACTCTAGTAAATTGATCATTGTGATCAATTCGCTTTACGCCCAATGTACCCAGACGGCAATGCTGATGCTTGGCTCCGCGCGTGACTGGCTGTCAGGGCTGCATCAAGCCCGGTGCGACAGTTTTAATTCTCAAGACGTTTGCGCTTAATAGGCTTCTTAGGATGCTGCGGGAGTTTTGCGATCTTTTGCTTTTGAATCGAGGTCTTCGCCATGGATCGCTTTCAGGAAATGCAGGTCTTCGCCGCCGTCGCTCAAGACCAGGGCTTCTCCGCCGCCGCGCGGCGCCTCGGTTTGTCGGCTGCGAGCGTCACCCGCGCCGTTGCTGCATTGGAGCAACGAATCGGCACGCAATTGCTGATCCGTACCACGCGCAGCGTGCACCTTAGCGAAGCGGGTCAGCGGTACCTGGAGGACTGTCGGAGAATTCTCGCCGAGGTGCAGGAAGCCGAGGATTCGGCCGCAGGCAGTCACGCCCAGCCTCGTGGGCAACTGACGGTGACAGCGCCGGTGCTGTTCGGTGAGTTGTTTGTCACACCGGTGATGACCGGGTATCTCACGCAGTATCCGGACGTTTCGATCAACGCGTTGTTGGTGGATCGGGTGGTGAGCATGGTCGAGGAGGGGGTCGATGTGGCGGTGCGCATCGGTGAGCTGCCGGACAGTAATCAGCATGCGATTCGGGTGGGTGAGGTCAGGCGCGTGGTCTGTGGTTCGCCGCAATATCTGGCCGAGCACGGTCGACCGCAGCATCCACAAGCGTTGAATGGCTTGCCCGTCGTCGCTACTACGGCCACCGGCCAGATGCGCAACTGGCCATTTCTTGAGGGGGGCGAATCGCTGATCGTGCGTCCGGAGCCGCGGCTGGTGGTCACCGCCAATCAGGCGGCGATCAGAGCGGCGTGCCTCGGTCTCGGGCTGACGCGGGTGCTTTCCTATCAGGTGGCGAACAAAGTGGCGGCAGGTGAGCTGGAAATCGTCCTTGCCGACTTCGAACTGCCGCCGCTGCCCATTCATGTGGTGTATCAGGGCGGGCGCAAAGCGCCGACGCGGGTGCGCAGCTTTGTTGATTTCACGGTGAACGCTCTGCGTGAGCATCCATCGCTGAAAAACGCCGCGTTATTGCATGAGATGAAATGATCGATTGCGAATACTGGTGATTCTGTTGCTTTGCAGATAGGTGGAAGATGGCTCCCATCAGCGCTGCTAACCCTTGGGCGGTGCGATCATCCAGTGGAGTCGACCATGCAACCGATCAAGTTTTACAACTTCCCGCGTTCCGGCCACGCCCATCGGGTGGAACTGATGCTGTCGCTGCTGCAATTGCCGACCGAGACCATTCTGGTCGATCTGGCGAAGGGCGAGCACAAGCAGCCTGCATATCTGGCAATCAACAGTTTCGGTCAGGTCCCGGCCATTGATGACAACGGCGTGGTGCTGGCTGATTCCAATGCGATTCTGGTGTATCTGGCGCAAAAGTACGGCAACGGTCGGTGGTTGCCGAGCGATCCGGTCGGTGCGGCACGGGTGCAGCGCTGGTTGTCGGTCGCGGCCGGGCCGATTGCATTTGGCCCGGCGGCAGCGCGGCTGATCACGGTGTTCGGGGCCAAACTGAACGCTGAAGAACTGATCACTCGCGCACACAACCTGCTCACGGTCATGGACACTGAGCTGGGGAAAACCGCGTATCTGGCAGGTGATGAGCCGACCATCGCCGACATTTCGGCGTATAGCTATATCGCCCACGCCCCGGAGGGCAATGTCTCGCTGGACGACTACGGCAATGTCCGCGCCTGGCTGGCCCGGGTCGAAGCGCTGCCCGGTTTCGTCGGCATGCCGCGCACCGTCGCCGGTCTGCAAACCGCAGTCTGATTCCCGCAATCCACGCTGCGCCGAGGGCGCAGGGGAGAGGTCGTGATGGAACGTTCACCGTGGCACGCTGGCGAGCAACAGTTACAGGCCCATGTAGGCGTTGCCGAACGCATGGAGGCTTTCGGGCGTAAGGTGATTCGCACCTGGATGCCCGACCAGCACCGTGAGTTCTATCAGCAACTTCCCTTCATGCTGTACGGCGCGGTCGATGCCCAGGGTCGTCCGTGGGCCAGCGTGCTCGAAGGCGCGCCGGGGTTTGCCCATTCGCCTGATGCCGAGCATCTGCGTTTCAGCACGTTGCCCGCCGGCGATGATCCGGCGCAATTGCGTAACGGCGAGCCCATCGGTTTGCTCGGGATTGAACTGCATACGCGGCGGCGCAATCGCCTCAACGGCCATGTCGGCGATCTAGGCGATAACGGTTTCGATGTGAGTGTCGATCAAGCCTTCGGCAACTGTCCGCAATACATTCAACTGCGCCAGTTTCAGCGCGTGCCACTGAGTGATCCGCAGACGCGCCCACCTCAGCATCTCGACACCCTTGATGACGCAGCCAAAGCGCTGATCGAAGGCGCCGATACGTTCTTTGTCGCCAGTTATGTCGATGTCGATGGTCAGCGTGCGGTGGACGTTTCCCATCGTGGCGGCCAGCCCGGGTTCGTTCGGGTGGAAGGCAATTGTCTGACCATCCCGGATTTTGCCGGCAATCTGCACTTCAACACCCTCGGCAATCTACTGCTCAACCCCCAGGCTGGCTTGCTGTTCATCGACTTTTCCACAGGCGAACTGCTGCAACTCAGCGGGCGTACCGAAATCATCCTGGAAGGGCCGCAGATCGAGGCGTTTCAAGGCGCCGAACGGTTTTGGACATTCGAGGTGGAGAAACTGGTTCGCCGGCCAGCAGCGCTGGCCTTGCGCTGGCGCTTCGACGGCATGTCGCCCACCAGTCTGTTGACTGGAAACTGGGCGCAAGCCGATACGCGTTTGCAGGCGCAAGCGTTGGGCAACCAATGGCGACCGCTGCGGGTGGCGAAGATCGAACGGGAAAGCCACAGCATCCGCTCGATTTATCTGGAGCCAGACGATGGCGCCGGTTTGCCGGTGTTTCTCGCGGGCCAGCATTTGCCTGTGAGATTTACCCTCGACGGCGAGGTACACATCCGCACGTATAGCCTGTCGAGTGCGCCATCGGATGGTTTCTATCGGATCAGTGTGAAGCGCGAAGGACGCGTGTCGACCCATCTGCACGAGCAGATCCAGGTGGGTGATGTAGTGGAGGCGCGAGCGCCTCAGGGGCATTTCACCGTGGCGCCGCTGGAGCGACGGCCATTGGTGTTGTTAGCCGCGGGGGTTGGAATCACGCCACTGCTATCGATGCTGCGCGAGGTGGTTTATCAAGGCCTGCGCACGCGCCGGATTCGTCCAACATGGTTGCTGCAGAGTTCACGCAGCCTGGCCGATCAACCTTTTCGAAGGGAGCTGGATCGCTTGCTGGAAAGCGCTGGCGACGCGGTGCGGGTCCTGCGGTTGCTCAGTCAGCCGGAAGCGGACGCGCACGAGGGCGAGGATTTCGACCTGCGCGGGCGGATCGACGGCGCGGTATTGAGGGATCTGTTGGAGGTCGAGGACTACGATCAAATTGATTTTGTGGTCTGTGGGCCCGGCGGTTTTACCCAAGGGCTTTACAACGGCTTGCGTGAGCTGGATGTGCGCGATGCGCAGATTCACGCCGAAACGTTCGGCCCTTCGACGCTCAAGCGTCGCGCCGATCCGGATGCGATTGTCATTGAACAACCGCCCGCAGCCACCACATCCGTGCCGGTGGTGTTCGAGCGTTCGGCAAAGGAAGCGCGCTGGCAGCCGGACGGCAGCAGTTTGCTGGAGCTGGCGGAAAGTCGCGGATTGCGCCCCGAGTTCAGTTGCCGCGGCGGTTCGTGCGGCACCTGCAAGACACGGCTGGTCAGCGGCGCAGTCAATTATCCACAGCCCCCGGCCGAAGTGCCGGAGGCGGGGCATGTGTTGATTTGTTGTGCGGTGCCGGCGCAGAGCGATCAGCCGCTGGTGCTGGATTTGTAATCCTGGGCCGCCGGGGTCAGAAGTAAACCTTGCGTTTGGGCAATGCCGCTGAAGCCTCAAGTACGTTACGCAATGTATGTGCAGCCAGTTGCGTACTGGCTTCTCGCCAACTGAGCCATCGCCACTCCTTCACGTCCCGCACAGCTGGAAACTGCCCGGTCTGTTCTAAAGTGTTGATCAGATCGGTCAGGGTTTGCGGCTGGTTCAAGTCGAAATAGGCCATGAACTCGCCGCCGATTTCCCGAAAGATCGGTATATCGCTGCCCATCGCAGGCAAACCACGCTGCATGGCTTCAACCAGCGGTAGGCCGAAGCCTTCGACATAAGACGGAAAAACCAGCGCTTTCGCATGGGTGTAGGCGTGTTCGAGGCTGGTGTCGCTGAGGTCGTTGAACATGAACAGGCGCCGATTGAACTCGGGATGATTGCGTACGCGAGACAGCAACGCGTCCCGTTTCCAGCCGATGTGCCCGGCGATGCACAGGCGGGCCTGGGAACCGGCGGCCCATGCCAGATCGAAGGCATCGAGCAGGTAGTCATGATTCTTGCGCGGCTCGATGGTGCTGACCATCAAAAATACCGGATCCGGGGTTGAAAACAGCCGCTTCAGATGCGGATCGATGACTTCATTGGCCGCTCTCAGATCCAGTTCGGAACCGAGGTGGAAATAATCGAACCAGAGCTTGTTCAACTGCGGCTCGTCGAGGCGACGCTGTAATTCCGCATGGACCTGGTCGCAAACCGTTGCCGATATCGATAAGTACCCATCGGCCATTCGGGTGATCCAGTCGAACCAATTGCTGTATGTCTCCACCAATCGCGTGTCATAAAAGTGCGGGTGGGTGAGGGGTATCAGGTCGTAGATCACGGAAACGATCCCCATACCTTCGCGTTTGAGACGTTCGGCGTGGGGGAAGAAATCCGGATTCCAGGATGAGTCGAGCAGAACCAAATGGTCGCCGGGTTGCTGCGCCAACGGTTGGCAACGCTTGGGTAACTGGTATTGATTGATCCGTTCGACCATGCGCAGAGGTATGCTGAAGGCGACCAGCGTCGATAGTCGGTAAGTCACGTACAGTGCCCGTCGCGCCAGTTTCGATCTGCAGCGGCGATCGTGGCGTTGATACCACTGCCAGAAATGGTGGGCCAGGCGTTCGAGGCGCCCACCTAGTTCGACCACACGATTGGACAGCGGCGAACTCAATGGCGCCAGGTGCAGTACCCGGTAGAGTTGGCCTTTGAGAATCACCACCGGCATGCACTCGACACCGCTGACTTCAGGCGGCAGTTGATTGATGACGTTGCGCACCACTCGCTGGATGCCCGAATTGATCTTGGGGTGCTGGAAAACGTGGGTGCACTCAACCAGCAGCCGAGTCATTGTGGGACCTGCGGCGAAAGAGGGTGCGCAGCGCCCGAGCACAGCAGGTGTTGGCGCAACGCCTGTGTATTGAGTGGCGTTATGAATAGACGCTTTTCCAAACCGCGACCCCTTGGTCTTGAACTTGCGCCATGTCCTACAAGCTTGATAGGAAAGACTGTCAGACAAGGGGAAGACCTTGACGGAACAGGGACGCAGCGCTTGTTGTATTTATTTTGCCGACCAATCTGTGCCAATTGCGGAGCAATTTCAACAGGTCTTACCGTGACCGGTCAGTTCTGCTCAGCGTAGCCTGATTTTTCTCGCCGGGTGGTTCACGAATCCTCCACCGATGTGTTTAGAATGCCCTTCGGCATGATTGGCCAAGGTTTGGCGAGACGGTTTTTGGCCCCTGCGAAAACGACTACTAAAACAAGAACGAGATGGGCGCAACGACGATGGAAGAGGGCGCAGTGATGCGCGCTGGTTTCGTGGTTCGCCTGTCATGAATTGAAGCTGCCGGGATGGCAGTTTCAGTGGGGGATGCCATGAATTTCATTCTTTATTCGGACGTTAACGACACCTCCATCAGCGAAAGTCTCGGGCGCGCGGAATACAGCTACTACTTTGTGCTCAAGGCTTATCGGCCGATATTCGAAAGCCTGGGGCGGGTGCATGTGGTGTCTGCTACCGCCGAGGTCGATCCGCTTTATCGGCAGTTGCTCGCCGCTGGTGAAGACGCGCTGTTCCTGTCGTTCACCCCGCCACAAAAGACTTCCACCGAGTTCGAATGCCCGACGATCTGCGTGTTGGCCTGGGAGTTCGACTCGATTCCGGACGAGCAATGGGACAACGACGCCCGCCACGACTGGACTCGCATGCTCGCGCGCCATGGTCGGGTAATAACGCTGTCAACCCACACAGCCCGGGCCATTCGGCGGGCGATGGGTGATGATTTTCCGGTGTTGGTATTGCCGGCACCTTTGTGGGAACAGTTCGCGGCCATTCGAGACCTGCACGTGAGTGCGCCAGTCAATGCTGGCACCCGCCTGGCGATCAAGGGCTGCATCTTCGACACGCGAACGCTGGGGTTGTCGCCCGACGATTTACTGCCTAAACCGCTGACGCCGGAGCAGGAAGCCGAAATTGAAGCATTGCGTCCTCCGCCCCTGACCCTGATGCGACGATGGGTCATTGCCCGGCATTTTCTGCGGCTGTGGGTGCTGAATGCGGGGCGTGAGGAAGGCGTGCTGCGTGTGCAGTTTTTGCACCGCTGGTATTGGGAAGGTATCCGCGACCTGTTCCCCGACGCTGCACATGACTGGCTCGCCGAGCGGTTGCCGGCCATTGCGGGCCCACAGGCTGCAGCGCAACCACCGCAGCAAGTTCTGCCAGACACTCACACGTTGGTCGAAACCACCATTGATGGCGTGGTTTACGTCAGCGTGTTCAATCCTCGGGACGGGCGCAAAAACTGGCATCAGTTGGTCACCGCATTCTGCTGGGCGTTTCGCGAAACGCCCGATGCTACGCTGGTCCTGAAAATCACTCAGAACGATCTTGCGGTTTACTACGGCGAGTTGATGACGCTGCTTGCCCAACTTTCACCATTCGCCTGTCGAGTTGTGGTGTTGCACGGTTATCTCGACGATACGCAGTACGCCAGCCTCTACAAGTCCGCCAGCTTCTACGTCAATGCTTCGCGTTGTGAGGGCTTATGCCTGCCATTGATGGAATTCATGTCCAGTGGCAAACCTGTTATCGCACCGGATCACACAGCAATGGAAGACTATATCGACGCGTCGGTCGCGTTCGTGGTCAAGTCCAGCGAGGAACTCACAATCTGGCCTCAGGACAGCCGCATCATCTATCGCACCTTGCGTCATCGACCGGATTGGGGCTCGCTGAAAAGCGCTTACGAAAATAGCTATTACATGGCCAAGACACGGCCGCAGGATTACCAACGCATGTCCTTGGCCGCTATCGCGCGCATGCAGCAATACTGCGCATTCGCTCCAGTGCAAAATCGCCTGGCAGAATTTTTTGCGTTTGCACCCAAAGCGACGGATCCCGCTCCAGTGACGGATAACGCCTCATGCTGATCATCATTCATTCGGAAACCAACCAGCACACCATCAAGCAGAATCTCGGCCGTTCGGAGTACAGCTACTACTTTGTGCTCAAGGAGTACCGGCCAGTACTTGAGCGCCTTGGGCGAGTGATTGAAGTCAGCGATCCGCAGCGTGATGTCGACGCGTTGTACCTGGATTGTCTGAGCCGAGGTGAGCCCTGCATCTTTCTATCTTTCTCACCGCCCCATCGCACCCTGGTACACCTGGCGTGCCCGACGCTGTCGGTGTTCGCTTGGGAATTCAGCACCATCCCCAACGAACCGTTCGACGGTGAGCCACGTAATGACTGGCGTGCGGTGCTGCAAGCCTGCGGGGCGGCGATTACTCATTCCAGCTACACAGTCAATGCGGTGCGAGAAGCGATGGGTGCCGACTTCCCGATCATAGCGGTGCCCGCTCCGGTGTGGGATCGTTTCGCTGCGCGTGGGGCGCAGTTGCAGGACACGGCAACATCCGCGCCGGTGACGCTGAAGATCAAGGGCATTGTCGTCGACAGCCGCAAACTTGACCTGAACGAGTTCGGGCCCGTGCATCTGCGTAGTGGAGAGGGCTTCGATTTTGCGACGCCGGTAACGGAGCAGACGTTGCTGCTCGATGGAGTGGTCTATACCTCAGTCTTCAACCCAGGCGATGGACGCAAGAACTGGGAGGACATGCTCAGCGCATTCTGTGTCAGCTTCCGCGACGTCAAAGACGCAACTCTGGTCCTCAAACTCACTCATCACGATGCTGAAGAAGCGCTGGCAGACATCCTTCATCACCTCTACAAGAACCAGCCCTATGATTGCCGCATTGTGCTGATTTACGGCTACCTAGCAGACCCGGACTATGAGCGTCTGGTGCAAGCGACTCACTATGTGGTCAACACCTCTTATGGCGAAGGCCAATGCCTGCCGCTCATGGAGTTCATGTCCTGTGGCAAGCCGGCTGTGGCACCGCGAACCACGGCAATGATTGACTATCTGAACGCCGATAATGCTTTTCTCATCGAGTCCACTGATGAGCTTACAGCTTGGCCGCACGACCCGCGCAAGGCGTTTCGCACGTTGCGCTACATCACCAACTGGGCGTCTTTGTGCGCAGCCTACCGGGCCAGTTACTCGGTAGCGAAGAATGCTCCGCAGCGCTATGCGCAAATGTCGGCGCAGTCCGTCAGCAGCTTGAGCGGGTTCTGCAGTCAGGCCGTAGCTGAGCAACGTCTGCGGGTATTCCTCGAGCAACTGTTGCAGCGTGACCGCGCGACTGTGGAATTTACCCAGGCATGACCGGTAAACGGATCATTGACATCGAAGTCTTACGCGCCATCGCTGTTTTGGGGGTGCTGTTCCATCACTTGCAAGGCAGTCTGTTTGTCGACTCGATGCCATTGCTGGAGAAAATTCACGGTTGGGCGCAGCCGTGGTGGGGCGTTGATCTGTTCTTCGCCATCTCGGGTTTTGTCATCGCCCGCAGTCTGATCCCGACAATGCGCGGGTGCACCACTCGCCAGCAATACTGGGAGCATACGCGCAACTTCTGGCTGCGCCGCGCCTTTCGGCTGCTGCCGTCAGCCTGGTTGTGGTTGGCACTGATGCTTTTGTGTTGCGTGTTGATCAATCGCTCCGGGGCGTTTGGCAGCGTCGACGCCAACTTCCAGGCAACGCTTGCGGGCGTGTTGCAGTACGCCAATTTTCGCTTTGCCGACAGCTTCTTTCGCTACGAGTACGGCAGCAGTTTCGTTTATTGGAGCCTGTCGCTGGAAGAGCAGTTCTACCTGTTGTTTCCGCTGCTGATAGTGGTCTGCCGCAAATATCTGGTTTGGGCGTTGCTGGCACTGGTTGCCGCGCAGATTTTCACCTTGCGCACACCGTTATTGATGGTGGTGCGGACCGATGCGCTGGCCCTTGGTGTATTGCTGGCGATGTGGAGTGCACAGCCGAGCTATCAACACTGGGAGCCAACGTTTCTGCGCAGACCCTGGTTCGGGTTGTCGACCCTGATCGTGATCGCTCTGTTGTTGAGCTTCTTGGCCACTGACCGTTTTACCTTGGCCAGTTACCGCATCGGGTCGATCGCGGTCCTTAGTGCATTGCTGGTGTGGATAGCGTCTTACAATCGTGATTACCTCATGCCTGTTGCAGGCTTGCGCAGGATACTGGCATGGGTTGGCAGCCGATCCTACGGCATCTATCTGATCCACATTCCCGCCTATCAATTGGTGCGCGAACTTGTTTTCCGTTTGGACAGTGCCGGTTGGCCGAGCCCGTCCGGACATCCGACAGTCATGATTTTTATCGCGATCTTCCTGATCGTGCTGCTCAGCGAACTCAATTACCGCCTGATCGAAATACCTATGCGCAATCGCGGTGCCGCCCTGGTGGCGCGCCTCGGCACGTCCCGATCCACCGTCTCATCCTCTGGAGCCACCTCATGCTGAGCTTTTTGAGAAAACTCACAGCGGCGACCCCCGCCCCGGTTGCTGCGCCCGTCGCGGCGGTCACGCCGGTCGCCGAGAAGGTCGATCCGTTCATGCTCGGTCTGCACGATGCCCAGCTCAGTGGCTGGTTCAACGAGGAGACGGGAGAGCTCTATAAAGGCTTCCCGGTGTCGGCGGATGACATCGTGATCGATGTCGGATGCGGTGACGGCGGCAACATGCAGTTTTGTGGCAGGCGTGGGGCGCGGCTCATTGTCGCCGACATTGACGGCGACAAGATCGAACAGGCCCGCCAGCGTTTGAGCGAGACCCCGGCGCGCAGTGTCGAGTGCCACGTCACCGACGGCAATCCACTGCCGATTGCCGATGGCACCGCCACCCGCGTGGTCTCCACCGAAGTCCTCGAGCATGTCGACGATCCGGCGCAGTTCCTCGCCGAACTGGTGCGCGTCGGCCAGTCGGGGGCGTTGTATCTGTTGAGCGTGCCGCACCCGAGCTCCGAAGACCTGCAAAAAGACATTGCTGCACCGGCGTATTACGAGAAGCCCAATCACATTCGCATCATCAGCGAAGAACAGTTCAAGACCATGGTCAGTGATGCCGGTCTTGAGGTCATCAGCCACAGTCAGTACGGCTTTTACTGGTCGATGTGGATGCTGCTGTTCTGGGAGGCGAAGGTCGACCTGAGCAACCCCGATCACCCGTTGCTCAATCACTGGGCCAATACCTGGCAAGCCTTGCTCTCGTCACCCCGCGGCGCACAGATCAAAGATGCGCTGGAAACGGTGGTGGCGAAGAGTCAGGTGATCATTGCCCGCAAGCCTTGAGCCGCTTACCTCAAGGTCGTCGCTCGATCTCACTGTAGGCGCTGCGATCTTTTGATCTGATTTCCAAAAATCATCATCAAAAGATCGCAGCTTCGTTTCACTCGACAGCTCCTACAGGATGTTGTGTACCCTGCATTTTTCGTCGGCAGGGATTAGCGACTTCATGCGGTTTGGTTATTCGATTCTGATCACGTTGCTGTTACTTGTGGGGTGCGATCAGCAGACCGCACCGCCACTCGACCAGCAACTCTACGTCTGGCAACGCCAATGGACGCCAGCCCATGAGGCGGCGTTGCGCGACAGCCGAAGTGATTTTTCCACCCTGCGCGTGTTGGCGTTGCAGGCCTTCCCCCATGAAGGATGGAGCCGGGCGCGCATCGATGCGCCGCTGCTGAAAAACGATGGTCGTCCGTTGATCGCGGTGATCCGCCTCGACGGCCAACTCCAGGCGCTGGATCAGCAACAGGTCACGGCGCAGATTCTTCAGGTCGTTGCAGATTGGCAGGCGCAAGGTCTGACCCTGAGCGGCGTGGAGATCGACCACGACGCTGGCAATGCGCGGCTGCCGGCCTACGCACAATTCCTCACTCGTCTGCGCTCCGCGTTGCCGCCGACGTTGCCGCTGAGCATCACCGCGCTGCCGGCGTGGCTCGACAGTTCGCAGCTGCCCGCGCTGCTGGCCACGGTCGACAGCAGCGTGCTGCAAGTGCATGCGGTCAGCGATCCGCGGCGAGGCTTGTTTGACCCTGATCAAGCGTTGAAGTGGGCCAAGGCTTGGGCGCGGCTCACCGACAAACCGTTCTACCTGGCGCTACCGGCCTATGGCGTGGCGCTGTTGCCGGATGTCGGCGGCGCACCGGTTGTGGAAAGCGAGGTACAGCTTGAACGTGGCGGAGAGCGCCGAGAATTGCTGGCCGATCCGCTGCAACTGAACCGACTGGGTAAAACGCTGCGTGACGATCCGCCAAAACATCTGACCGGGCTGATCTGGTTTCGCCTGCCGCTGGTCAACGACCGTCGCGCCTGGAGTTTGACCACGCTGCGCGCCGTAGCGCGGGGCGATACGCTGCACAGCCAACTCGACGTGACGTTCAGCGAGCAGAGCGGCCTCTACGACATCAAGCTCAACAATACCGGCAACCTCGACAGCGCCTGGCCCGCACAGATCACCCTGAAGGCCCGGGATTGCGAAGGCGCTGACGCGCTCGCCGGTTACTCGTTGCAACAAAGCCCGGATCTGCTTACCTTCACCCGCCTTCGCGACGGCCGATTGCCAGCGAACGGGCAGCGCGCCATTGGTTGGGCGCGTTGCGCAAATATTGATCAAGGAGGTTCGCATGTTGACCCGTAACTGGCCCCGCCATCTGCTCTGCCTGAGCCTCAGCCTGCCGCTGGGTTCGGCGCTGGCCTGCGGCCCGGACTTCCCCAATCGTCTACTCGACGATCGCGGACAGACCCTGGCCGATCTGCCTGCGGGCAACTTCAAATTCGAGATCAGTCGTCTCGGCAAGAGCATCGCCGGGCTGAAGAACGTAACCGCTGCCACGCACGATCCCGATGATATGTACGGCGAGGAAGAAGCATCGGCCAAAGTGCGTGAGCAAGCCGAACAAGTCGGTTTGAGCAACGAGCAGGCAGCGCTGGTCATGCTACTGCGTGGCCTGACCGATGCGCGTCAGGTTGAAGAGCAGGGCGCCAGTCTGCCGGCTGAAATCCGTCTGTATGTGGCGGGCGCGGTAGCGTTTGCCACGGGCGAACATCAACTGGCGGTCGAGTATTTCAATAAGCTGCTGGCGCTGCCGGCCGCCCAGCGTCCGTTGCGCAGCACTTGGGCCGCCTATTCCTTGGGGCGCACCTGGTTTGCCGTGAGCCGCGAGACCGACGCCATCGAGGCGCTGGAGCAATCGCGCGATGCCTTCCGCCAGACTCGCCAAATGAGTATCGATGGCTTCAGTGATCCACTGGAACTGGGCGTAGCGAGTCTCGGTGAAGAGGCTAGGGTATTGCGCACCGTCGGCGACTGGGGCGGCGCCATCGAACTCTATGAGGCGCAAAACCTGCACGGTTCGGCCGTCGGTTACACATCGTTGAAGCAACTGATGAGCGCGCTGGCCGAGATGCCCGAGGCTGATCTGGCGAAACTGCTGGAAAGCAAAACGGTACAGCAACTGGTCACGGCGTCTTTGATCAGCCGTGTGAGCTGGTCGTATGGCGAGGCGCCGCCGAATGAGAAAAAACTCACCAAACTGTTGCAGAACAGCACTCGCGGCAGCCTTGAAAACGCCGATCGACTGGCGGCGATGAATTATCAACAAGGCGATTACGCCAGTGCCAAGGCCTTTCTCGAAAACGCCGGCGATGGCGGACTTGCCTGGTGGTTGCGGGCGAAACTGGCGGTGCGCGAGGGTGATAAAAATGCCGCCGCCGCGGCTTACGCCAAAGCCGCGCAGGCCTTCCCGCAGAGCGAAGATTGGGGTTATCAGCTCACAACGAATTCGGCGTTTGAAACGGTCAAACCAAAATGCCGGGTCGAGGGTGAAAGTGCGATTCTGGCGTTGCAACGCGGTGAATATTTGCAAGCCTTTGTGCAGTTGTATCGCAGTAACAGCATCTACTGGTTCGATGCAGCGACAGTCGCTGAGCGCGTACTGACGGTCGAGGAGCTCAAGCAGTATGTCGATGACAATGTCCCTGCTCCGGCAGAGCAGGAGGGGCAAGAGCGCGACGAACAACTGCAAATGGCCGAGAACCTGCGCTATCTACTCGCTCGACGTTTGCTGCGCGAAGGGCATTACGCTGAGGCGGTCGACTATTTCGATAGCAGCAGTATGAAAGACCAAGCGAAGCACTACGGCGAACAGCGTCTGGCGGCAGACAATGCATGGTGGCCGACGAAACGTGCCACGGCGCTGTTCAATGCCGCTGTGGCAGCTCGTGAAACCGGCTTCCAGATTCTCGGTTATGAAATGGCCCCGGACTATGTCTCGTTTGGCGGCTTCTACTACATCGGCAACAAAGAGTTGCAAGTAGGGCCGCTGGTCAGCGAAGACGAAGTGCAGCGCCAGACGGCCAGCGAAGCGCTGACGAAGCAGCGTTTTCACTACCGCTCCGTCGCGACCGAGTTGGCCAATCGTGCTGCCGACAACCTACCGCACACCAGTCAGGCGTTTGCCGCCGTACTGTGCAAGGCCGCCGGTTTCAATAGCAGCATGGAAGAGCAAAAGGCGCTGTATCAGCGCTACGTCAAGGAAGGTCCGTACGTGTCCTGGGCGGAGAATTTCGGCCGTCAGTGTGAGAAACCGGACTTCGCAAACGCTGACAAGCGCTACGTCACTCAAGTCACCGATGCTGTTCGCACAAACCTGCGGCCGTACAAATGGCCGGTACAGATCGCTGCGATCCTGCTGGTGATTGGCACGTCGTTGCTGGTGTTCAGCCGCCGGCGCAAGGCACGTAAAAGCTAAGCCTGCTGGATGAACGTCAGGCGCAGCGCAAAGCCGATCAACAGGCTGCCGAACAGCCATTGTTGAACCCGTTGGGCCGTTGGACTGTGTTGCAGCCAACGGCCCAGCGCCGCGCCGGTCAAGGCGTAGGCGCTGTCGAACAGCAAGCCGACGCCGACCAGCAGCATGCCGAGCATGGCGAACTGGGTCAGCACGGGCGCACCGTCGGCGACGATGAATTGTGGCAATAGCACCGAGCAGAACAGCAGCGCCTTGGGATTGAGCAAATTGGTCAGCAAGCCGCGCCGGACCGCTTCACGCCATTGGCCCTGAGTCTGGGCAACATCCCCGCCATTCAGGTTCGGCACCAGCGTGCTGCGCAGGCATTGAATGCCGATCCACAGCAGATACGCCGCCCCGGCCAGCCGTACCACTTCGAACGTCCACGGCGCAGCCTTGAACAACGCCGCCAGCCCCAGCGCCGCCAACGCGACATGACAACCCCTGGCAATCCCAAGGCCGATGGCGGTGGCCAGCGCCGCACCGCGACCCTGACGGGCGCCGGTTTGCAGCAACAGGATCATGTCCGGCCCAGGCAAAAGAAAAACCACAGCCAATGCCAGGAAAAACAGCCAGAGACTCGCCATGCCACACCCCTTTCGTTGTCGATTTGGTGAGGTCAGTCTAGGGCCGAAGGGCGGGGCAGGTGCTTGCGTAGTCCGCTTCAAAATCCATCGTGATTGGCATAACCTGCTTCTTTTTTCTGCTGAAACAATCAGGATCTGCCAACCATGAAACTCGACGCTTTTGATCGCAAGATTCTCGCCGCACTGCAGCGGGACGGACGCCTGAGCAATGTCGAGCTGGCGGACGAGATCGGCCTGTCGGCGTCGCCGTGCTTGCGGCGCGTGCGAATGCTGGAGGAGGCCGGGGTGATTCGTGGGTACCAGGCCAATCTGGATCGCGATGAAGTGGGGCTGGGATTGACGGTGTTTGTCGGGGTCAAGGTCGAGCGGCACAACGATGAACAGGCTGAAGCCTTTTACAAAGCGGTCACTGCATTGCCGGAGGTGATTTCAGCGTTTCTGGTATCGGGGGAGTCGGATTTCTTGCTGCAAGTGGTGGTGCCAGACCTTCGTGCGTACGACCGTTTTCTCAGCGGTTACCTGCTCAAACTGCCGGGGGTAAGTGATATCCGCAGCAACTTTGCGATTCATACGGTGAAGACCCCGGGAGCGTTGCCGTTGGGGCATCTGCCTTCCTAGACCGAGTTGACCCGATCGCGAGCAGGCTCGCTCCCACAGAGGATTTCCGTCGAACACGAATTATGTGAACACCCCAGAACCCTGTGGGAGCGAGCCTGCTCGCGAAAGCGGTAGTCCAGACGACACCTACATCTGCGTCGCCATCCCCTCGACATTCATCGCCGCCTGGCGCAATGCCTCGGAGCGCGTCGGATGCGGATGGCACGTCAGGGCAATGTCCTCGGCCGAAGCGCTGAACTCCATCGCCACACAAAACTCGCCAATCATCTCACTCACGTTCGGCCCGACCAGATGCACGCCAAGCACTTCGTCCGTGCGCTCATCGGCGAGGACTTTGGCAAACCCTTCGGTCTCGTGATTGATCTTCGCCCGACTGTTGGCGGTGAACGGAAACTTGCCGACCTTGTAGGCGCGTCCCTCGGCCTTGAGCTGCTCTTCGGTCTTGCCAACGCTGGCCAGCTCCGGCTTGGTGTAGATCACGTTGGGGATCAAATCGTAATTGACCTCGCCCGCTTTGCCGTGGATCTGCTCGACGCAGGCCATGGCTTCGTCTTCAGCCTTGTGCGCGAGCATCGGCCCGGACGTCACGTCGCCGATCACCCAGACCCCGGCGGCTTCGGTGCGATGCTGCTGGTTGGCGAGCATGCCGCGCTTGTCGGTGCTCAACCCGACGTTTTCCAGGCCCAGGCCTTGGGTGTATGGGCGGCGGCCGATGGCAACCAGCACGTAATCGGCCTCCAGCAATTCGGCGCTGCCGCCCGCCGCAGGCTCGACGCTGAGCTGCACGCCGCTGGCCGAGGTGGTGGCGCTGGTCACTTTCGAACTCAATTTGAAGGCAATGCCTTGCTTGCTCAGCGAGCGTTGCAGGGTTTTGCCGGCCTCGCCATCGACACCGGGGCAGATGCGGTCGAGGAATTCGACCACAGTGACCTGCGCGCCGAGTCGCCGCCACACCGATCCGAGTTCGAGGCCGATCACGCCAGCACCAATCACTACCAGATGTTTGGGCACTTCGTTCAGCGACAACGCGCCGGTGGAGTCGAGGATGCGCTGATTGTCGATCTCGACACCGGGCAGGGGAGTGGGCTCGGAACCGGTGGCGATGATGATGTCCTTGGCGGTCAGTTCGGTCTTGCTGCCCTGATCGTCGGTCACGGTGACCCTGCCCGGGCCGTCGATGTGGCCCCAGCCCTTGATCCAGTCGACCTTGTTCTTGCGAAACAGGAACTCGATGCCCTTGGTCAGGCCGGTCACGCTCTCGTCTTTCTGCTTCATCATCTGCGCGAGATTCAGGGTCGGTTTGACCTCGATTCCGAGGTTGGCGAACTCCGCGCCCATGGCTGCCTCGTACAGTTCCGAAGCATGCAGCAAGGCTTTCGAGGGCATGCAACCGACGTTCAGGCAGGTGCCACCGAGGGTTGCCCGGCCTTCGACACAGGCAGCCTTGAGGCCCAACTGACCGGCGCGGATTGCCGCGTTATAGCCACCGGGGCCGCCGCCCAGAATCACCACGTCATAGTTGCTCATGCGCTTGCTCCTGATGGATGGATGCAGATCGTTAAAAGTAGTCATCGCACAAAATTACGAACGTAATATGTGCGTTTGCAGACATTTCGGTCAAGGCTTCAGGCAGGCGACAGGTCAAGCGGCTTTATATAAGCGCAATTTGTGCACAAATATTTCACGGTTTTCGTTATATCGTAACGATATGAGCAGTGAGCCGATGGCTTTGGGGTGATATGCAAGTCGATCTGGAGGTTGAAGGCACGCAAGTGACCGGACTCCCGCGCTTTCAGCAGGCGGCCACGCAGGGCCGAAGGTTACGCCGTTTGGCGATCGGCTTCGGTGGGCTGGCCGGGGCAGGGTGGGTGCTGGCGTTTTTTGTCGGGTTGTTTGCGCCGCAGTCGTTGTGGCTGCCGCTTCTGATCAACCAGAGCGCGGCATTGCTGATAGTGGTTGCCGCGCTGCAATCGGCCTGGTGGGTGACACAGTGGCGTGCACGAGTGATGAGTCCACTGGCAGCCGTGTCATTGACTGTTGATGAGCAGCCCGCGGCGCAGGGCTGGTATGAACGCCTGCTCGATCGCTTGAGCCGGCGCAGCGTACATTTGCTTGGACTGATCGGCGCACCGACATTATGGCTGGGCGGTTGGGCGTTGCTGATTGCGCTCAGCATCGAGCAGGTATGGAACCTGACATTGCCGCCCTCGGCTGTCGGTGTCTCGGCCACAGTCGGCGCCGCGCTGGCGTTGTTATTGGCGTTCGGCTTGTTGGTGCTGGAGCGGCAACTGGCTCAGGAAAACCCCGCGCAATGGCCCGAAGCGAGTTCGCTTGCACAACTGATTCGCGTGGCGATTATCAGTCTGGTGTTGGGCGTTCTGTGTTTGTTGTTCGCCACAGAAACCTCCGTTTGGCCGGTTCGTCTGGCGGTACTGGTCGGGATCTTGCCGGGTCTGGTTGCGATCGAGCTGCTATTGCGCGCCGTTCTGTCGGTGTTCAGCCCTCAACGCGAACAGCTTGAACCGACGTTGCTCGCGCGCAGTTTTGTCGCTGACATGCTGCGCTGGCCGCCCCAGCCATTGCTGGCGCTGCAGCACGAATTACACAATCGCTTTGGCATCGATCTACGCCAGATCTGGGCGTTCAGCTACATGCGTCGGGCGTTTTTGCCGGTGTTGGCGTTGGTTGTGGCAGTCGGCTGGTTGCTGACCGGTCTGCATGAAATCCCCTTGCAGGGTCGAGGCATTTACGAACGTTTCGGCAAACCGGTGCAGGTGTTCGGCCCAGGTTTGCACGCAGGACTGCCGTGGCCGCTGGGCCGGGTGTTGGGCGTTGAAAACGGCGTGGTGCATGAACTGGCGACCAGCGTTGGCGAGAATCCGGTGCCGGTCCAACCTGTTCCCGCTGAAGGCCCGGCGCCGTCCACGGCCAACCGCTTGTGGGACGCCAGCCATGTGAATGATAAGTCTCAAGTCATCGCCAGCCGCCGTGGCGCGCAGCAGAGCTTTCAGATCGTCAACATGGATGTGCGTTTCGTCTATCGCATCGGTCTCACCGATCAGGCAGCGCTGGCGGCTACCTACAACAGCGCCGATGTGCCGACGCTGATCCGCAGCACCGCCAGCCGGATTCTGGTCCACGATTTTGCCTCGCGCACCCTCGACGGTTTGCTCGGTGCGGACAGGGCAGGGCTGGGTGAAGAAATCGGCCGTGCGGTGCAAAGCGATCTGCAACAGCTCGACAGCGGCGTGGAAATTCTCGCCACGGTCGTCGAAGCCATTCACCCGCCGGCTGGCGCTGCCAATGCTTATCACAGCGTGCAAGCGGCGCAGATCGGGGCGCAAGCCTTGATCTCCCGCGAACGTGGCGCCGCCGCTGAGGCGAGTAATCAGGCGCAATTGCAGGCCAGTCTTGCTCGCGATCGGGCCAGCGCCAACGCTGGTGAAATCAGCGCTGCCGCGCAGGCAGCGGATCTGAAATTCAGTGCCGAACAAAAAGCCTACGCCAGCGCGGGTCAGGCGTTCGTCCTTGAGCAATACCTCAGTCAGCTCAGCCAAGGCCTGAGCAAATCCAAATTGCTGGTACTTGACCATCGACTGGGCGGGAGCAGTAACGCGCCGACTATCGATTTGCGTACGTTCACGCTGCCGGCTGATCCGACGCCCGCACGTTCTACCGCTCAACCAGGAGTCGCCCATTGAGCCAGTCGCACACTCACGATCATCATGACCACGGCGGCCACGATCACGGCCATGGCGGACATCACCATCATCATGGGCATCATCACCACGGCGCGCCGCAAGAGGCGGGGCCTTTTCCATGGCGACGCATGGGTTGGGCGGCGTTGCTGGTGGCGTTCGCCATCGCTGCGGCGAGCCTGGTGCAAGTGCGCTCCGGCGAAGCCACAGTCATTACCCGTTTTGGTAATCCGTCGAGGGTGTTGCTCGATCCGGGTTTAAGCTGGCGCTGGCCTGCGCCATTCGAAGCGGCGATCCCGGTGGATCTGCGCTTGCGTACCACCTCCAGCGGTTTGCAGGATGTCGGCACCCGAGATGGTTTGCGCATCATCGTCCAGGCGTATGTTGCGTGGCAGGTGCAGGGCGATCCGGACAATGTGCAACGCTTCATGCGCGCCGTGCAGAACCAGCCGGACGAAGCAGCACGGCAGATTCGCACGTTTGTTGGCTCCGCTCTGGAAACCACCGCCAGCAGTTTTGATCTGGCGAACCTGGTAAACACCGACGCCAATCAGGTGCACATCGCCGAATTCGAGGCGCAGCTGCGTCAGCAAATTGAACAGCAACTCCTCGCGACTTACGGCGTGCGAGTGGTGCAGGTGGGTATCGAGCGGTTGACCTTACCGTCAGTGACACTCACCGCCACGGTCGATCGGATGCGCGCCGAGCGTGAAACAATTGCCACCGAACGCACGGCCATCGGCAAACGTGAAGCTGCGCAAATCCGTTCTGCCGCCGAGCGCGATGCGCGGATTGTTCAAGCGGATGCCACGGTGAAAGCCGCGGATATTGAAGCGCAATCTCGGGTTGAGGCCGCGCAGATCTACGGCCGCGCCTACGCCAGTTCACCGCAGCTGTATAACTTGCTGCGTTCGCTGGACACCCTCGGCACCATCGTCACGCCAGACACCAAGCTGATCCTGCGCACCGATGCCGCGCCGTTCCGCGTGCTGGTCGACGGCCCGCCGAATCTCGACAACAAAGCCGGATCGCAACCATGAGCGAAGAAGTTCCACGTGGAACATATTCGCTGAACAGTCCGTGGATTCAGGCCGGGCGTTTGGCATTTTTTGCCCTATACGCGGTGACATTGCTGGCCGCGGTGGCTTGGGCATTCTCGAATGTCCGGCAGATTGATCCGCAGAATCGCGCCGTGGTTTTGCACTTTGGTGCGCTGGATCGCATCCAGAATGCCGGTTTGCTGTTGGCTTGGCCGCAGCCGTTCGAGCAGGTGGTCCTACTCCCGGCAGCAGATCGAGTAATAGAGCGTCGCGTTGAAAATCTGCTGCGCAGCGATGAGGCATTGAAGGCTGATCGTGTGGCCACGTTTGCCACGCCGCTCAGTGATGCACTGGCGGGATCTGGTTATTTATTGACCGGTGACGCCGGCGTCGTGCAACTGGATGTGCGAGTGTTTTACAAAGTGACCGATCCCTATGACTTCGTGCTGCAGGGCGATCATGTGCTGCCAGCGCTTGATCGGCTGGTCACTCGCAGCGCCGTGGCACTGACCGCCGCGCGAGATCTCGACACTATTCTGGTGGCCCGACCGGAATTGATCGGCGCCGATAATCAGGCTGCCGAACGTCGCGAGCGCTTGCGCGGTGATCTGGTGCAAGGCATCAACCAACGCTTGGCTGAACTGAAAACCAGCGGGCAGGGCATCGGCATCGAGGTGGCACGGGTTGATGTGCAGTCCAGTCTCCCCGGTCCCGCCGTCAGTGCGTTCAACGCGGTTCTGACCGCCAGCCAACAAGCCGACAAAGCCGTGGCCAATGCCCGCACTGATGCCGAGAAACTCACCCAGAACGCCAACGAACAAGCCGACCGCACGCTGCAGGTCGCTCACGCTCAGGCGGGTGAGCGCCTGGCCAAAGCGTCTGCGGACACCGCTACGGTGTCGAGTCTGGCCAAGGCCCAATTGCAAGGCACTGACCCACAAATGCTCCTGCGTCTGTACCGCGAGCGCATACCGAAAATTCTTGGTCAGGCCGGATCAGTGACCACGGTCGATCCGAAAGACGATTCCCGCCTGATCATTCAGGGAGCCAGTCAATGAGCGCGACCACCGCTGCACCGGGCCTGTTGTCTTCGGCCGAACAACGTCGCGCCGCGCGCCAACTGACGTTGGCCATGCTCGCGCTTGGTCTGCTCGGCCTCGGTCTGATCTGGCGTTGGCTGCTGCCGGCACAAACCGGTGTCAGTCAGTTGCTGTTGGGCGTTGCTTCTTTATTAGTCGCCGTGCCAGTGATGCGTTCGGCGTGGTTCAGCCTGCGTTATCCAAGTCTGCACGGCATCACCGATCAACTGATTGCCCTGGCGATGCTCGGGGCATGGGCGACTGGCGATCTGCTGACCGCCGCGTTGCTGCCGATCATCATGATCTTCGGCCACGTGTTGGAGGAGCGCAGTGTCATTGGCTCGCAGGAAGCGATTCACGCACTCGGTCAATTGACCCGCAGTCATGCACGCAAGATTCAGGCTGACGGCTCGATCGTTGAAGTCGACAACGGCACGCTCAAATCCGGAGACATGGTCGAGGTCCGCGCGGGTGATCGAGTACCGGCCGACGGTCGGGTTTTGTCCGGCCAGGCCAGCCTCGACACCGCGTCGATTACCGGTGAATCCGTGCCGGTGGAAGCGAGCGTCGGCATGACGGTGTTTGGCGGCGCGATCAATCTCGACGGTCTGCTGCGCATCGAAGTGACCCGCACCGGCGATGAGTCGACGTTGGGCAAAGTCATCGCGCTGATGCAAAACGCCGAGCGTTCGAAACCGCCGATCACCCGGTTGCTTGAGCGCTATGCCGGTAGTTACATGGTGCTGGTGTTGCTGTTGGCGGCCGTCACCTGGTTCATAACCAATGATGCGCAAGCGATGCTCGCGGTGTTGGTCGCCGCTTGCCCCTGCGCCTTGGTGCTGTCCGCACCAGCCACGGCGATTGCGGGTGTGGCGGTAGCGGCGCGGCACGGGATTCTGATCCGCAGCTCGGCGTTCCTCGAAGAGCTGGCCGATCTCACCTCGCTGGTCGTCGACAAGACCGGCACCCTGACTTACGGCACCTTGCGCTTGCAGTCGATCAACAGCTCGCATGCGGATCAGTCGACGGTGTTGGCGCTCGCCGCCAGTCTGGGTGCGGCGAGCAGTCATCCGGTCAGTCGTGCGCTGGCGGGGTTGGTCAGTCAGGACGACTGTTTGCCTCTGTCCGATATTCACGAACGGCAGGGTCTCGGCGTAGTCGCCATGACCGGTCAAGGCGAAGCGGCGCTAGGCCGCCCGGAGTTGTTCGCACAACTGGGCATCACTCCTACGACCATCCCTGAACACGATGGACCGATTGCCGGCCTGGCCTTGAACGGTGAGTTTCTCGCCTGGCTGCTGTTGGCTGACAGTGTCAAACCGGAAGCCCGATTTGCCCTCAGTGAGCTGCGTGAGCTGGGCCTCGGGCGGCAACTGTTGCTGACCGGCGATCGCCAAAGCGTGGCCCAGACGATGGCCCGCGAAGTGGGTCTGAAAGAAGTCGAAGCCCAGGCGTTGCCCGAGGACAAACTCAATCGTGTGCTGAAAGAAATCAACGACGGTTTCCGGCCGATGGTGGTGGGCGACGGCATCAACGATTCGCTGGCGCTCAAGGCTGGCGTGGTCGGTGTGGCGATGGGGGCGGGCGGGGCAGACATCGCCTTGGCCTCCGCCGATATCGTGTTGATCGGCAGCGATCTGCGTCGGCTCGGTACTTGTGTGCGGCTCAGTCGTCAGTGCCGGCGAACCTTGCAGGTCAACGTGATCATCGGGTTGGGCTGGACGCTGGCCATTGTCGTGTTCGCCGCGTTCGGCTGGCTCGGAGCCGCCGGGGCGATGATTGCCGCGTTGCTGCACAACCTCAGCACGTTACTGGTGCTGGGCAATGCCGGGCGATTGCTGCGCTTTCAAGAGCCGCTGCTCAAGCTCAAGGAAGAAATCTGAAATTATTTTTCGCCTCGCTGTAACGCCATCAGGGCAGCGATCTCTAGTGCTATGTCGGGACTGAACAACCGTCCAGCCGACACCCCTGATGCTTACCGAGGATAAGAAAAATGACCATCAAGACCGCTGCTGCTGGTGCCGCTCTCGCTTTGGCCGCCGCTACTATGTTTGCCGGTGTAGCCACCAATGTGGTCGCCGCCGATGCCAACGTGCACTGTTACGGCGTGACCTCCTGCAAAGGCCAGAACGATTGCAAAACCAAAGACCACGCTTGCAAAGGCATGGGCGCCTGCAAAGGCCAGGGCTTCAAAGCAATGACTCAAGCGGCTTGCGAAAAAGCAGGTGGCAAGGTCGGCGAATAACTGACCGGTAAGTGCCGCCGCGGTGGTTCACGCCACTGCGGCCACTTTTATCAGGAGCCCGCACATGTCCGCCTCACTTCCTTTCCTCGGCTACGGCCTGGGATTGCGCAGCGCTTATTACCAGCAGATCCTTGAACAGTCGCCCGACGTGGACTGGTTCGAAGTGGTCTCGGAAAATTTCATGGTGCAGGGCGGCAAGGCTCTGTATTACCTGGACGCCATCGCCGAGCGCTATCCGCTGGTGATGCATGGCGTCTCCCTGTCCATCGGCGGGCCACATGCCCTCGACCCGGACTATCTCAAGCAACTCAAGCAATTGGCCGATCGGGTCAAACCGGCGTGGATCTCCGACCATCTGTGCTGGAGCCGTGGTAACGCTCATCAGTTGCATGATCTGCTGCCGCTGCCGTACACCGCTGAGAGCCTCGAATACATCGCTGGGCGAGTGGCCCAGGTTCAAGATGTGTTGCAGCGTCCATTGGTGCTGGAAAACGTCTCCAGTTATGTTCGCGCCGCCTCGGATGATTTCACCGAATGGGAATTTCTCGCCGCACTGAGTCGGGTGAGCGGTTGCGAGTTGCTGCTGGACGTCAACAACGTCTACGTCAGTTCGCGTAATCACGGCTTCGATCCGTGGACCTTTATTGAAAGCCTGCCCAAGGACAAAGTGCGCCAGTTGCACTTGGCAGGGCACAGCGATTACGGCGACTACGTGATCGACACCCACGACCATCCGGTGAGTGATCCAGTCTGGGCGCTGTATCAACGCACACTGGAACACTTCGGCCCTGTGGCGACATTGCTGGAACGTGACGATCACTTTCCGCCCTTTGAAGAGCTGCTCGATGAATTGCAAAAGGCTCGCGAGCTGGGTAGCCATGTCTTGGCCGGGAGGCAGCAATGCGCCTGAGAGAATGGCAATTGGCGTTCGAGTCGTTTCTGCTGGATGACACAGCGACAGCCAACCTGGCATTGGGAAAGAGTCTGATCGGCGGCCCGACGCTGGATATCGACACCGGTCTGGCGATTTATCACAACGCCTACAAGGCGCGTTTGCAGGAAGTTTTACGTGCCGACTACCCGACAATCTGGCACTGGATGGGCGACGAAGAATTCGATCAATTGGCCACCGCGTATATCCGCCAATGCCCGTCGGCGCATTACAGCCTGCGCTGGTTGGGCAAGGGGTTCGCCGATTTTCTCCGAGAGCATCTGGTGCCTGAGCAGGGCGCACCATTGGCCGAATTGGCTGCGCTGGAATGGGCGTTCACGCTGGCCTTTGATGCGCCCGCAGGTTCACCGTTAACCCTCGACGCGATGGCGGCGCTTGCTCCGGACGAATGGCCCGGATTTCAGTTTAAATCCACACCGTCGTTGCAAAGGCTGGCGTGCCAATTCAACAGTCTCTCGCTGTGGCGGGCGGTGAAGGAAGCGTGCGATTTCCCTGAAAGCATGGCGCTTGCTGCTCCTCAGGTCTGCCTGATCTGGCGTAATGATCTGATCTGTCATTACCGCAGCCTGGAAGCTCCCGAAGCCTCGGCCCTGAACGGGCTGCTCGACGAAGGCTGGAGTTTCGCCGAACTGTGTGAGGCGTTGGCAGTCATTTATGGTGAGGGCGCTGCACTCCAAGCCGTCACCTGGCTGAAACAGTGGGTGCAGGATGGCTTGTTGGAGCGTCTGGAGCGGTAGATTCGGTCTATCAAATCGATAGCCTGCTATTTTTCGAGGATGGTCTACCCTCAGATCAGACGTCTGAAACAAGGGGGGATTTTCCATGCTCGCGCAACTTCCACCGGCCTTACAGAATCTGCAGCTACCGCTTCGCCTGCGACTCTGGGACGGCCATGAATTCAATCTGGGCCCGACGCCCAGCGTCACCATCGTGGTCAAGGATCCCAAGATGGTCAGCCAGTTCACCCATCCAAGTCTGGATGCGCTAGGGGCGGCGTTCGTCGAAGGCAAGCTTGAACTGGAGGGCTCGATCAGCGAGGTCATCCGGCTCTGCGACGAATTGAGCAATGCCTTGCTCGGTGCAGATGACGACAGTCATCCCGTGCGTTCGGTGCATGACAAGGAAACCGACGCCAAAGCCATTTCCTACCACTACGACCTGTCCAACGCGTTCTACCAGCTGTGGCTGGACAGCGACATGGCGTATTCCTGCGCGTATTTCGAAACCGGCAGTGAAACGCTGGAACAGGCGCAACAAGCCAAATTCCGTCATCTGTGCCGCAAGCTGCGTTTGCAGCCGGGCGACTATCTGCTGGATGTCGGCTGTGGCTGGGGAGGGTTGGCGCGGTACGCGGCGCGGGAATTCGGTGCGAAAGTGTTCGGCATCACGTTGAGCAAGGCGCAGCTGGAACTGGCCCGCGAACGTGTCAAAAACGACGGCCTGGAAGACCAGATCGAGCTGCAACTGCTGGACTACCGCGATCTGCCCCAGGACGGTCGCTTCGACAAAGTGGTCAGTGTCGGCATGTTCGAGCACGTCGGTCACGCCAACCTGGCCGAGTACTGCAAAACCCTGTTTGGTGCGGTGAAGGAGGGGGGGCTGGTGATGAACCACGGCATCACGGCCAGGCACACCGATGGCCGCCCGGTGGGCCGTGGTGCCGGCGAGTTCATCGAAAAATACGTCTTCCCCAATGGTGAGTTGCCGCATTTGTCGATGATCTCGGCCGAGATCAGTGAAGCCGGGCTGGAGATTGTCGACGTCGAAAGTCTGCGCCTGCACTACGCACGTACCCTCGACCACTGGAGCGAGCGTCTGGAAGACAATCTCGAAACAGCTGCGAAGCTAGTGCCGGAGCAGGCGCTGCGTATCTGGCGGTTGTACCTGGCCGGTTGTGCTTACGCCTTCGCGCGCGGCTGGATCAATCTGCACCAGATCCTCGCGGTAAAAGCGCATGCCGATGGCAGCCATGAACTGCCGTGGACTCGCGACGACATCTACCACCCTTGATTCCCTGTATCCCTTGCCCTCCGCAGAGGGTTGGGGAACGTCAGAGAATCGGTGAAATAAGCCGGGCGATCCGCATGCCGACCTGTTGCAGGCGGTGGATCTCCCGGCTTTCTTCTTTGGCGATCTCGTAAGATTGCTCGAAATCCTCGATCAGCATCTGTTCGACGCTAGCGGCGAAGTCGCTGTCGACCGTCAGCAGCATCACTTCGAAGTTCAAGCGGAACGAACGGTTGTCCAGATTGGCGCTGCCAATGGCGCTGATCTCGCTGTCGATCAACACCACTTTCTGATGCAGGAATCCGGGTTCGTAACGGAATACACGGACCCCGGCGCGCACGGCTTCGAAGGCGTACAGGCTGGACGCCGCATAGACGATGCGGTGATCGGGGCGCGAAGGCAGCAGCAAGCGCACGTCGACACCGCGCAACACGGCCAAACGCAGGGCAGCGAACACGGCTTCATCGGGAATGAAGTAGGGGCTGGTGATCCACACCCGTTCCGTCGCCGCGTGGATAGCTTCAACGAAGAACAGCGAACAGGTTTCGTAGGCATCTGCCGGGCCACTGGCAAGCAACTGGCACAGCACGCCGTCGTCCGGGTAAGCGTCCGGCAGGATCAGCGGCGGTAAAGTGCGCGCGGCCCAGAACCAGTCTTCGGCAAAGGATTCCTGCATGCACGCCACCACCGGACCACGCACTCTTACATGCGTATCGCGCCACGGCGCCAGCGGCGGCTTTTCGCCCATGTATTCATCGCCGACGTTGTGCCCGCCGACAAACCCGACCACGCCGTCGACCACGACGATTTTGCGATGGTTGCGGAAGTTGACCTGGAAGCGATTGAGCCAGCCGCTGCGTGTGGCGAACGCTTTGACCTCGACGCCACCATCGCGCAGTGCCTGAACATAATTATGGGGCAGGGCGTGACTGCCGATGCGGTCGTAGAGCAGATGAATCGCTACGCCTTCGTCGGCCTTCTTCAGTAGCAGATCACGCAGGCGTTGACCGAGCCGATCATCGTGGATGATGAAGAACTGGATCAGCACGGCTTCCTTCGCCTGATCGATAGCGCGGAAGATCGCTTCAAAGGTCGCTTTGCCATTTACCAGCAACTGCACCTGATTATTCGCCAGACACGGCATTCGCCCCAGTTTCGGCATGGCGCGCAAGGATGCGTAGGCGTTCGAGGCGCGGGCGGTCAGGGCTTCTTCCACCCACGGCCGCCAGTTCAATTCGGAGATGGCCTGGCGCATCTGTTCGTTGGCCTGGCGCCGAGCTTTGATGTAGCCGTCGAAGGTGCTGCGGCCGAACACCAGGTACGGAATAAGCGTGAGGTAGGGAATGAAGATCAGCGACAATGCCCAGGCGATCGAGCCTTGAGCCGTGCGCACGGTGAGCACCGCGTGAACGGCGGCGATCAAGCCGAGGGTGTGTATCAGGGCGATCAGATAACCGAAAATATGCGGTCCAAAATAATCCATGGGGCAGCCTTGCTCCGGAAGATTCAATGCTTAACAGACCATGTTCCGCCGCGAATGTCGCTAATTAATTGGTGCATGAACCGAAGCAATTGGCCGACGTCTAACGACCACTACTGATCAGGAGTTTTTCGATGAACATTCGTCTGCTGGGTTTGGCGCTGGGCCTGGGTTTGGCATTGCCGGTGGTTGCTCAGGCGCAGATGCTGCAGCCGGGGTTGTGGGAAATGACGTCGAGCAACGTCAAAGTCGATGATCAGCCGATGGACGTGCAATCGATCCTCGGCCAGCTGCAAGGCCAGATGACCCCGCAACAGCGGGCGGCGCTGGAGAAAAACGGCATCAATATCGGCGGCAAGGGCATCCGCGCGTGCCTGACGCCTGAGCAAGTGGCGACCAATGATATTCCGTTGGCCGACCCGCAATCGGGCTGCAAACAGCAGATCACCGAACGCAACGGCAACCAGTGGAAATTCCGTTTCAGCTGCCCGAAAGCGCAGGGTACCGGTGTTGCGACTTTCCTCAGTGATCGGGAATTCAACACCGTCGCCAACGGCACGTTCAATGCCATCGGCATCAACCAGAAGGGCAGTCTGGAAACCCGCGCCGTGTGGCTGGGTCAGGACTGCGGCGCCGTGAAACCTCGCGCCTAAAAGCAACGCCAGCAGGCTGGCTCCCACAGTCGAATGTTTTCGAAATGTGGGAGCCAGCCTGCTGGCGATGGCGTCATCAATATTAGCGCATAAACCGCAACGGCAAACCGCGACAGCCTTCATTCACCCGACCATCGCGCCAGGCGATCTGCCCTGACACCAGCGTCGTACTGACCCGATGTCGAAAGCTTCTCCCGGCAAACGGCGTCCACCCGCACTGCGACAGAATCGGTTGCCGAGACACCTCGACAGTCTGCCGCTCAACCAACACCAGATCCGCCCAGTACCCTTCACGCAAATAGCCCCGATCCGGAATCGCAAACAGATCCGCCACGCGATGGCTGGTCTTCGCCACCAGAGTGCTGATCGGCAGTACGCCGTCCGCGACCAATTCGAGTAACGCCGGTAATGCATGCTGCACCAGCGGTAAACCCGAAGGTGCCTCTATGTAAGGTCTTTGCTTTTCCGCCCAGGTATGCGGCGCGTGATCGCTGCCGATGACGTCCAGCCGATTGGAGTTCAACGCTTCGCGCAAGGCATCGCGGTCGGCCTGAGTCTTGATCGCCGGATTGCATTTGATCAGGTTGCCGAGCGCCGGATAGTCGCGATCATCAAACAGCAAATGATGCAGGCAGACTTCTGCCGTGATGCGTTTTTGTGCCAGTGGTTTGTCTTCGAACAGATCCAGTTCCCGGGCGGTGGTGAGGTGTAAAACGTGCAGTCGTGTGCCATGACGCTTGGCCAGTTCCACAGCCAACGAAGACGAGCGATAGCAAGTTTCGGCATTACGAATCAGCGCATGAGCCGCGGGCGGTAGACGCTCACCAAACTGGTCGTTCAGGTTGGCCGCATTCGCGTTGATGCTTGGCGTGTGTTCGCAGTGAGCCAGCAAGATCGTCGGCACTTCAGCAAACAACCGCTCAAGAATCTTCGGATCATCCACCAGCATGTTGCCGGTGGAGGCGCCCATGAACACTTTGACGCCGGCCACTTCGCTGGGATTGAGCGTGGCGACGGTGTCGAGATTGTCCCGGCTGACCCCGAAGTGAAAGCCGTAATTGGCCACAGAGCTGAGCGCCGCCCGGCGTTTTTTATCCGCCAGCGCCTTGAGGCTGAGGGTGGCGGGTTGGGTGTTGGGCATGTCCATGAAACTGGTAATGCCTCCCGCAACCGCCGCGCGGGATTCGGTGTGGATGCTGCCCTTGGCCGGCGCACCGGGTTCGCGGAAATGCACCTGGTCATCGATCATCCCAGGCAACAACCACTGTCCGGCCGCGTCGATTTCGACGCTCGCGTTTTCACCTTCGATGCTGCGCGCAATCTTGACGATACGACCGTTGCTGACCAACAGATCGCCATCGAACTCACGTCCTTCGTTGATCATTCTTGCATTGCGAATCAGCACACTGCTCATGGTCTAAAACTCGTTCTGCAAGGCTTTGTAGCCGCGCACCAAATCGACATTGGTACGCGCCACGTCTTCGGAAAACTCCGAGGCGCTGACACTCACTGGTGGGAATTGCGAGAGGTCAGTGTTCGGGCCGATGCGGGTGGTGGAGGGCACATAGAACGCGTCCGGCAAATCGCGTCCGTCGACCACCGAGTTGTGCCGCACCACGCAGCCGTCGCCAACCACGCAATTGAACAGCACGCTGTTGAAGCCAATGAACACCCGGTCGCCGACCACGCAGGGACCATGCACGATCGAACGATGGGCGATGGAGCTGAACTCGCCGATGGTCACTGCCGCGCCGGATTTGGAATGAATCACCACACCGTCCTGGATGTTCGAATTGGCACCGATGGTGATCGGTTCCATCTCGCCTGAAGCATCCACTTCGTCGGCGCGAATCACGGCATAGGGGCCGACAAACACGTTTTCACCAATCACCACTTTGCCGCAAATGATCGCGGTTTTATCGACGTAGGCCGACTCGGCGATCTGTGGCAGATCGCCTGAAGGATTCTTGCGGATCATGGTTGGCTCAGCGCGTTGTAAAGGGTATTGAGGTTGTATTCGAACAGCCCGGTAAAAGTGCTGGCCGGACCGCTGGCGGCGAGGGCGTCCGAGTAGAGCGTGCCGCCAATGTGTGCGCCGCTCTCATCGGCAATCTGTTTGAGCAGTCGCGCGTCCTTGATGTTTTCCATGAACACCGCTTTGACTTTCGCCTGGCGGATCTGGGTAATCAACGCCGCGACTTCGGCGGCCGAGGGGTCACGCTCGGTGGACAGTCCTTGTGGGGCCATGAAGTCGATGCTGTACGCCTGGCCCAGGTAACCGAAGGCATCGTGGCTGGTGACGATTTTGCGATTGCCCGGTGGCAGTGAACCGAGTTTGGCCTTGGCTTCGGCGAGCAGGGCGTAGATCTGTTTCAGGTAGGTTTGGCTGTTGCGCTCGTAGTCGGCCTTGTTCGTCGGGTCGGCGGCGATCAGCGCTTTGGTGATGTTGGCGACGTACAACTCGGCGTTGGCCAGATTGTGCCAGGCGTGCGGATCGGGAACGGTTTTACCGTCCTCATCCAGCGAGCGCGGGATCACTCCGTGACTGGCGCTGACTACCGTGGCTTTGGTTTCGGTGCTGGTCACCAAGCGATCCAGCCACGGTTCGAAACCCAAACCGTTTTTGATGATCAGTCTGGCTTTGAGCAGTGCTTTGGCATCGTCCGGGGTCGGCTCATAGGTGTGCGCATCAGCGTCGGGGCCGACCATGTTGGTGATCTGAATATGCTCGCCACCGACCTGATGAACCATGTCGGCGAGAATGCTGAAGCTGGTCACCACCGGCAATTTTTCTGCCGCCGACAATGACATCGACAGCATCAGGCTGAACAGCACAAATAGAACGCGCATCGGGAAACACCTCATTGGGATGTAAGCAACGGTGGGCGGCGCAGCAAACCGTGAACCGGTCCGAACACCACGGAGAGCAAATATCCGGCCCCCGCGACCAGCACGATGGCCGGCCCGCTGGGCAGCGAGAAGTAGAACGACAGCAGCAGGCCGAGCCACACCGACAGGCAGCCGAGAAGGGCGGCGATAGCAATCAGGACCGGCAGACGGCGACTCCAGAATCGCGAGCTGGCGGCGGGCAGCATCATCAGTCCAACGACCATCAGTGCGCCGATTGCCTGAAATCCGATCACCAGATTCAGCACTACCAGAGTCAGGAACACGCCATGGGCGAGAGGGCCAAGTCGGCTGACGGTTCTCAGGAACAATGGGTCGAGGGTGTCGAGCAGCAACGGTTTATAGATGAGTGCCATGGCGATCAGGCTGAAGGTCGAAACCCACAGCATGCCGTTGAGAGTCGGACCGTCGACCGCCAATGCCGACCCGAAGAGCAGGTGCAAAAGGTCGAGGCGTTTTCCCGCGATGCCAAGGATCAGCACACCGGCTGCCAACGATATTGGATAGATCGCGGCGAGGCTGGCATCCTCTCGCAAACCTGTTTTGCGAGTGATCCAGGCGGCGAGTCCAGCCATGCTCAAACCTGCGCCGAGCCCCCCGATGGTGAGCGCAGGCAGACTGAGGCCAGCGAACCAGAAGCCCAATGCGGCACCGGGCAGGATGCCGTGGGCAACGGCATCACCGATCAGACTCATGCGCCGCAAGATCAAAAAAACGCCGAGGGGAGCGGTGCTGCAGGCGAGCACCAAACCACCGAGCAGGGCGCGGCGCATGAAGACGAACTCGTTGAACGGTTCCCAGAGGTGCGCGATGGTGAGCATCACGCCACCTGCGTATGCGGTGTTTGCCGGATGAGCTCTTTGCTCGTGCCAAATACGCAGGCACTGTTTTTGATCAGCAGCGTTTTTGGAATGTGTTCGCGAACGGCGCAGAGGTCGTGGCACACCACGATCAGTGTTCGACCTTCGGCGTGCCAGGCGTGGATGTGTTGCCACAGCAACTTTTGGCCCAGTTCATCGAGAGCAGCATGCGGTTCGTCGAGTAGCAAAACAGGTGCATCAGTCAGACTCAATCGAGCGAGCAAGGCGCGTTGTAATTCGCCGCCGGACAAGGCCATCAAGGGGCGTTGATCGAGTCCGTTCAGGTGCCAGTTTTCCAAGGCCGCGGCGAGGCGCTGTGCACGCAGTTGTGTGGACAATCTACGTCCCCAGAAGCCGGCGGCCACCAACTCTTCGAGGCTGATCGGGAACTGGCGATCCAGGTGCTGTTGTTGGGGGAGGAAGGAGACGCCGCTTTGCCGTGGAACGCTCAATGAGACCTTTCCTGCCAAAGGCCTTTGCAGTCCTGCAATGACTTTCAGCAGGCTGCTTTTGCCACAACCATTGGCGCCGATGATTGCTGTCAGGCTGCCGCTTTCGAATTCGAGGGTCAGGGGCGAGGTGAGCGGTTGGCCGGGTGCGCCCCAGCTTAAGGCCTGGCAACGGATCATGCCTGCTCCCGGTGCCAATCACTTTCGGCGACTGCATCGTGGGCATGCAGGCTTTCGGCGTGGGTCACTCGCAGGTGGAACGAGCTGACTCCAGGTGAGCGACGTAGCGCAATATTCAGCCTGCGTGCGGCGTCTTCACAGAACATCAGGTTCTGCCCGTTGGCGAGGGCAAAGGCTTGTTCATCCGCTCGTTTGACCGCGGTTTGTACGGCGGTGCCGAGGGCGGCTTCGGCATCGTTGATGATCGCGCTCAGCGGTAGTTCGTCGACGAATTCGTCGAGATGAACATGTAGTTGCGCGGTGCTACGTTGGCTGTGTGGCGTTGCGACGATGCCTTGGGGCGTACCCAGCCACGCCAAAACCTCTGCGTGATTCAGTTGTGTGTTGGCGAAGTCTTCAATGAATTGTTGCTGGATAAGCTGTCTCGCCAGCGCTGCCGAGCAAGGACATGTCGAGGAGTAAGGCACTTCAATTTCTAGTTCCACGTGGAACATTCTGTTTTTCAGGCTGGCCGAAATGGTTACTGGATAGGATTTCCATCCGGACAAAGGACTGATCAATGCGGGTCGCTTGAGCAGTAGATCCGTGTGGATTTTCAGATAAGCGTTGTTGGACAAACCTGAGTGGCTATCGAGGAAATGCTCAAGAATCTGGTGAAGCAACGTTGGGCTAATGTTGCGCTTTTCCAGGGTTTCGAGTGCCAGATACAAGCGCGACATATGAATACCGCGCGCCTCGGCATCATCAAGACTTACACCTGCATCAGCTTTCGCACTCAGGCGTTGGCCGTCCAGCAAAACAGGCAACGCAATGCCGCGCATGCCCACCCATTCGAGTGGCAAGGCTTGGCGAGCGGCCTGAGCGGCGATATCCGGAAGTGTCAGCGAATTCATGATCGGGACCATCGTGTTGATTAAATTCGATGTTACATTATAACAATTCGAACCACGATGTCTTTTTCATGAACAGGTTTTCATATGTGCACGCCAATTCCGTCTAGGGTTCCACGTGAAACACTCGCGAAAATCGCCCCTTCCAAGCGAGACATCATCGGGGTTATATCCTCGACATGTCGATGACTTGGGCGAACTAGCAACCGGTCAATCGGCTGCAGGTGAATTTCGCGCTGCTACCACCCGAGCTAGAGAAGCGATTGATGGTGGTCCATCCCACCCGACGGGTGTAGCCGACCCAGGCTTCACCGTCGGAAGCGATACCAGTGAAGAACGTCATTTGCCCGAACCGACTGTTGGTCTGCGCCCAATAACGCTTGCCGTTCTTTTCAAAGCCGCGCAGATAGAGCGTGTTGCCGACCGTGTTGACGCTGTAAGTGTTGCCATCAGCATCCACGCAGGCCAGCAGATTGGCGCTGCGCGTGCAGGAGGCGAGCGCCGGGGTTTTTCCCCAGGCGGTGGTCGCAGTTAACAGCATGACGCTCAAAACCGAGCATTTCAGCGCACTTTTCATCACATTTTCCGAGCCTGAACTTAAAGGCAGCTTCCGGCTGTTTGTAGATAAGGGTAAGAGCAGGGCTGGCCATTCTCTATTGTTATACTATAACATCAATTTGAACTGAGCCTGAGTCGGCCGATTTCAAACGTTTACCTTCTGCGAACTCCGTATGAAGCTCAGAACGTCACGCGCTACGTAAAAGCGCTAATCGGCTGCCATCTAAAGAGGATTACCCAATGTCAGCCGCACTGCCTGTGACCGTTCTTTCAGGATTTCTTGGCGCTGGAAAAAGTACACTTTTGAATTACGTACTACGTAATCGCAAGGGTCTACGCGTGGCGGTCATCGTCAATGATATGAGCGAGATCAACATTGATGGCAGCGAAGTCCAGCGCGATGTCAGCCTGAACCGAGCTGAAGAGAAACTCGTGGAAATGAGCAACGGCTGTATCTGCTGTACGTTACGCGAAGACTTGCTCGAAGAAGTCAGCAAACTCGCGCGAGAAGGGCGGTTTGATTATTTGCTGATCGAATCCACCGGTATCTCGGAACCATTGCCCGTCGCAGAGACTTTCACCTTCCGCGATGAGCAAGGCCAAAGCCTCGCCGACATCGCCCGTCTGGACACCATGGTGACTGTAGTCGACGGCGTGAATTTCCTGCTCGACTACCAGGCCGCCGAAAGTCTTGCCTCTCGTGGCGAAACGCTTGGCGAAGAGGACGAGCGCTCCATCACCGACTTGCTGATCGAGCAGATCGAGTTTGCCGACGTGCTGTTGATCAGCAAAATCGATCTGATCAGCCAGCACGAGCGCGAGGAGTTGACCGCCATCCTCAAGCGGCTTAACGCACAAGCCGAAATCATCCCTATGGTGATGGGCGAAGTACCGTTGGAGAAGATTCTCAACACCGGCCGCTTCGACTTCGAGAAAGCTGCGCAAGCACCCGGCTGGTTAAAGGAGTTGCGCGGTGAGCACGTCGCAGAAACCGAGGAGTACGGCATTGCCTCCTCCGCCTACCGGGCGCGTCGACCGTTTCATCCGCAACGCTTTTTCAGCTTCATCGATCGTCCATGGCTCAACGGCAAGCTGCTGCGCTCCAAAGGGTTTTTCTGGCTGGCGAGCAAGCCCAACGATGCCGGTAGTTGGTCGCAGGCCGGTGGCTTGATGCGCCATGGTTTTGCCGGGCGCTGGTGGCGTTTCGTGCCGAAAAGCCAATGGCCGCAGGATCAGGAAAGTACCGTCGCGATCATGGAAAACTGGACGCCGAGTGTCGGAGATTGCCGCCAGGAGTTGGTATTTATCGGTCAGAACATCAATTTCGTACAGCTAGCTGCCGAGCTCGATGCGTGTCTGCTGACCGACGATGAAATGGCACTGGGTGAGGAAGGCTGGCGATTGCTGCCAGATCCATTCGGCCCTTGGCACGAGGAGGCCGCCTGATGCTTGCGATGAAGCTGCTGCAAGACCCTACGCGCTCACAGCATCAGGGCCAGACCCCCAAGGCGCTGAGCCGAATTCTTGACGATGAAATAAACCTCGCCGTATGGCAGCGACATATGCCGCTGCACATCGCCGAATTCGCAAGGTTATTACTCTCGCTAAACGAGCCGTTGGCAGAGTCGTTATGTCTGGAATTGGCTGACGAAGACGCCGAGCCTGATCTCAGCGGACTGGCCTCAGGCTTCCGCGATCTGGAAGGCTACGAAGGCTTTATCGCCGATCTGAAATGGCTGGTCAGTGCCTTCGCTTGCCTGCTCGGTGCGCGGCGTATCGGTTTGCGCCTGCGGGTGCTGGATAAAGCCATGTGCCCGCGGTTCCACGTCGATCATGTGCCGGTGCGCTTGATCACAACTTATGCTGGCGTCGGCAGTGAGTGGCTGAAGGAGGGCGCCATGGATCGGGGTCAGCTGGGCCAGGTCAACGCCGAGCCGACGGACACAACGCAGATCCAGCAACTCAAGAGCGGCGAGGTGGCGCTACTAAAAGGTGAAAAATGGCACGGCAATGAAGGTTTCGGCTTGATCCACCGCTCGCCGCAACCGGCACCGGGCGAGCGCCGTTTGATCCTGACCCTCGACTGGCTTGGCTAACGCTTCATGGCTTGAGCCATGTGCCCTGGCTCTGGCCTTCGCAGTAAGGCTTTAGATAAGCGGCATCAGTGGCGACGCCGTAATAGTGGATGTCCTGGCGATAGGGCATATTGGCAACTTGCGCGTTGTTGCACACGCCGAAAGCGCCGCTTGGGCATTGATCGACGTACTGCACGTCGACTTTCTGCCCGGCCAGCGCTGGTTGGCAAAAACCGTCGTTGAACAGTTTTGCCGGGATGTTGCGGTTCTGCTGGCAGACTTTAACGTCCAGCCGCTCGCCCTGACTGTGCACCACGCAGGCCTGAGCCAACACCTTGCTGGACACCAGCAGCAACAGCAACGACCATCCCATCCAACGCATTTTCAATCTCCTCAGAAACTTTCCTTAGAAAATCCCCGGCCATGTTGCAGAACATTCCTGTCCACGTCATCGCAGGCCCACTCGGCGCCGGCAAGACCAGCCTGATCCGCCAGCTCATGGCGCAACGCCCTGAAGGCGAGCGCTGGGCGGTGCTGATCAACGAGTTCGGCCAGATCGGCCTCGACGCAGCTCTACTGACCCGCGACGGCGATGGTATCGCACTGGGGGAAGTGGCCGGGGGCTGTTTGTGTTGCGTCAATGGGGCGCCGTTTCAGATTGGCCTTGGGCGTTTATTGCGCAAGGCGAAACCGGATCGGCTGTTTATCGAGCCCTCCGGACTGGGCCATCCTGCGCAGTTGCTCAAGCAATTGAGTGAAGCGCCATGGCTGGGTGTGCTGGCGGTTCAGCCGTGCGTTCTGGTGCTGGATGCCCAGGCACTCAATGCGGGGAAAGCGCTGCCGGCAGCGCAGCAGGATGCGTTGGCCAGCGCGGGTTTACTGGTGTTGAACAAGGCCGAAAACCTTTCTGAAACTGGCAGGCAGAAGATTGCCAGTCAGTTGCCGCCAGTCAGACTCGTCTGGACGCAACAAGCGCAATTGCCCTTGAGCGAATTGCCGGGTCTGGCCGCGCGAGCGGTGGCGGGTGTGTATAACCTGATCGTGCCCAAAGGATTGGCGCAGATGCCGGCGGTCTGGAGCGATCCGACACTGCCGATTTGCCTGAGCCAGGCCCAGGACGGGAGTTGGAGTATCGGTTGGCGTTGGCATCCGAGTCAGACGTTCGACTCACAAAAGGTCGCAGCCTGGCTGCAAAGCCTTGTCTGGAAAAGGGCAAAACTGGTTATCCACAGCACCAATGGCTGGGTTTCAGCGAATGCCCTGGAGAACGCTGATCTGCATTGGCAGCCCAGTGAATGGCGGCGCGATTCGCGGATCGAGCTGATTTTCGCTCAGGTGCAGGATGTTGGCGTGTTGCAGAACGCGTTAGCGGGTTGTCGAGTCGATTGAGATCAAAAGATCGCAGCCTTCGGCAGCTCCTACAGTGGATTTATGTGCACTGTGTAGGAGATGCCAAAGGTTGAGATCTTTTGATTTCTACGGCTTCCACTTGGTGTGTTCCTGCCGCCACTGACTCAGCTCGATCACTTCAGCCCGTGGCTTGTGCACCTCGACAACCGGCGGCGTGTCATCGAACGGTGCCGGGTAGGGCGCCAATTCGATCTGCGCACTGTGGGCGCCGAACTGGGTGATGGTGCCGTTGTGGCGGCTTTCGCCAGTCACGGTGAACTCGAAGTTGTACACCCGCGCCAGTCGCCGGCGACCGCTGGCATCCTTGATAAAACCAATCTTCTTCAACGCGACGTTGCCGTCCAGCAGCTCCACACCGACGTTGATGCAATGCTGTTTGACCCGCTCCAGCGCCCGCTCGCGCAAGCCGTGGTTGTGCCATAGCCACGCGCCAGCGGCGGCGAACAGTATCAGCACGAAGATGTTTTCGAGGGTCAGCATCAACAATGAACTCCAAAAGTTAGCGCCAGCTTAACTGTGTCGCCGGTCTGTCGTACAGGCTGCGTTTCGTCGCATACTGCGCGGCTTGAATTTCAATCGTTTTACGGAAAAACCCGAATGAAACGTACGCCTCATCTGCTCGCCATTCAGTCTCATGTGGTGTTCGGCCACGCCGGCAATAGCGCCGCAGTATTTCCGATGCAGCGGGTCGGGGTGAATGTCTGGCCGCTCAACACGGTGCAGTTTTCCAATCACACCCAGTACGGCCAGTGGGCCGGCGAAGTGCTGGCGCCGCAACAGATTCCCGAACTGGTCGAAGGCATCGCGGCCATTGGCGAACTGGGCAATTGCGATGCGGTGCTGTCCGGCTATCTCGGCAGCGCAGCGCAGGGCCGGGCTATTCTCAGTGGCGTGGCGCGCATCAAATCGGTCAATCCGAAAGCGCTGTACCTGTGCGACCCGGTGATGGGCCATCCGGAGAAACGTTGCAGCGTGCCAACGGAGGTCAGCGATTTCCTGCTGGAAGAAGCGGCGGCTGTGGCAGACATCATGTGTCCGAACCAGTTGGAGCTGGACAGTTTTTCCGGGCGCAAGCCGCAATCGCTGTTCGATTGCCTGGCAATGGCGAGGGCGCTTTTGGCTCGCGGGCCGAAAGCCATTCTGGTCAAGCATCTGGACTACCCGGGTAAACCGGCGGAGGGTTTCGAGATGTTGTTGGTGACCGCCGAGGGCAGTTGGCACCTGCGCCGTCCGCTGCTGGCGTTTCCGCGTCAGCCGGTGGGCGTGGGCGATCTGACGTCCGGCCTGTTCCTGGCGCGCGTGCTGCTGGGCGACAGTCTGGTGGCAGCGTTCGAGTTCACGGCGGCAGCGGTGCATGAGGTGCTGCTGGAAACGCAGGCGTGCGCCAGTTACGAGCTGCAACTGGTGCGGGCGCAGGATCGCATTGCGCATCCGCGGGTGAAATTCGAGGCGACGGCAATCAGTTTGTAAGACTGCGTTGCCGCCATTCGCGAGCAGGCTCGCTCCCACAGGTACCGCGTGAACCCTGTGGAAGCGAGCCTGCTCGCGAAAGCGGTCGTCAGATCGCTACCAATCAAGCGTCGCCCTTGATCTCCTGATAACGCTTTTCCAGCTCCTGGCGAATCTGCCGGCGTTGCTGCGCCTGCATGTAGCGGCGCTTGTCTTCGCTGTTCTGCGGCTGCAGCGGCGGTACAGCGGCCGGTTTGCGCTGGTCATCTACCGCGACCATGGTGAAGAAGCAGCTGTTGGTGTGGCGCACCGAGCGCTCGCGGATGTTTTCGGTGACGACTTTGATGCCGACTTCCATCGAGGTGTTGCCGGTGTAGTTGACCGACGCCAGGAAGGTCACCAGTTCGCCGACATGGATCGGCTCGCGGAAAATCACCTGATCCACAGACAGTGTCACCACGTAACGGCCGGCGTAGCGGCTCGCGCAGGCATAGGCCACTTCGTCGAGATATTTGAGCAGGGTGCCGCCGTGGACATTGCCAGAGAAATTGGCCATGTCGGGGGTCATCAGTACCGTCATCGACAGCTGGGCGTTTCCGGGTTCCATAACGTTCTCACGGATCAAGGCTGGTTTGCTGGAAGCACCTCTGCGGGCGCCTGGTCACTTTTCAAAAGGACCGTTATCGGGACGCCGGGCGACTGGCTTCCGTCACGCCGGGATCGATCTGTTTCCTAATATTGCACCGCCTTCCAGTGGGAAGTCGCGGTGTTAACCTGCAAAAGCCCTACCCAAGGGCAATTCCCACAAGAAAAGCGGATTTTTACCCTGGCTCGCTCAGATCTTTCTGATGCCTGACGACGAGCCTCGTCATTCAAGGAGCCCACGCCATGCATGCCATCAGTTTTATTCAGGACCTGGCAGTGATCATGTTGGTCGCGGGCGTGGTGACGGTGTTGTTCCATCGTTTCAAGCAGCCGGTGGTGCTCGGTTATATCGTCGCCGGCTTCATTATCGGCCCGCACACCCCACCGTTCGGCCTGATCCACGATGAAGAAACCATCAAGACACTCGCCGAGCTGGGGGTGATTTTCCTGATGTTCTGCCTCGGGCTGGAGTTCAGCCTGCGCAAGTTGTTCAAGGTGGGCGCCACTGCGTTCATCGCAGCGTTCCTCGAAATCGTCCTGATGATCTGGATCGGCTACGAAATCGGCCGCTGGTTCGACTGGAACACCATGGATTCGCTGTTCCTCGGCGCGATCCTGGCGATCTCTTCGACCACCATCATCGTCAAGGCGCTCAACGATCTGAAGATGAAGAACGAGCGCTTCGCACAGTTGATCTTCGGCGTCCTGATCGTTGAGGACATCCTCGGTATCGGCATCATTGCCTTGCTGTCGAGCATCGCGGTCAGCGGTACGGTGAGCTCCGGCGAAGTGTTTTCCACGGTCGGCAAATTGTCGCTATTCATGATCGTCGCGCTGGTAATCGGCATTCTGCTGGTGCCGCGTTTGCTGGCTTACGTCGCCAAATTCGAAAGCAACGAGATGCTGCTGATCACCGTGCTGGGCTTGTGTTTCGGCTTTTGCCTGCTGGTGGTCAAACTTGAATACAGCATGGTGCTCGGCGCATTTCTGATCGGCGCGATCATGGCCGAGTCGCGGCAACTGCTGAAAATCGAGCGACTCATCGAACCAGTCCGCGACCTGTTCAGCGCAATCTTCTTCGTCGCCATCGGCCTGATGCTCGACCCGATGATTCTGCTGCAATACGCCTGGCCGATTGCCGTGATTACGGTAGCCGTGGTGCTCGGCAAGATTTTGTCCTGCGGGCTCGGTGCGTTTATCGCCGGCAATGACGGACGCACCTCACTGCGGGTAGGGATGGGACTTTCACAGATCGGCGAATTTTCCTTCATCATCGCCGCGCTGGGCATGACGCTGCAGGTCACCAGCAACTTCCTCTATCCAGTAGCCGTGGCCGTCTCGGTGATTACCACGCTCCTGACGCCGTACCTGATTCGCTCCGCCGATCCACTGTCGATCAAACTGGCCGCCGCAATGCCGCAGCGTTTAGGGCGGGTGCTGGGGATGTATGGCGAATGGCTGCGCAGCATTCAGCCGCAGGGCGAGGGGGCGATGCTGGCGTCGATTATCCGGCGAATCCTGTTGCAGGTCGGGGTCAATCTGGCGCTGGTCATCGCGATCTTCTTCTCGGGTGCGTTCTTCGCCGAGCGTATCTCGATGTATCTGCAAGACTGGATCAGCGATCCGAGCTGGCAGAAAGCGTTGATCTGGGGCGGGGCTTTGCTGGTGTCGTTGCCGTTTCTGATCGCGGCCTATCGCAAGCTCAAGGCGCTATCGATGCTGTTGGCCGAGATGGGCGTGAAGCCGGAGATGGCGGGGCGGCACACGCAGCGAGTGCGCCGGGTGATCTCCGAGGTGATCCCGATTCTCTCGCTGCTGGTGATTTTCCTGCTGCTGGCAGCCTTGTCGGCCAGTATTCTGCCGACCAACAAGTTGCTGGTGCTGATCGCCGTGGTCGCGGCCGCCGTGGCGGCGCTGCTCTGGCGCTGGTTTATCCGCGTGCACACGCGGATGCAGGTGGCCTTGCTGGAAACCCTCGACAACCACAAGGAGTCGTCGGGGCACTGACCACCCGGGGCGTTTGGCCGATCAGCTTTCCAGCCAGACGTCCCGCGCCCAATGCCAGACCGATTCCCAGGTTTCTTCGGCAATCAGCTCTTCCTCGGCTTGCCACAACACCACAGTGCCGTCTTCTTCGACGCAGTAGTAGTCGTCGCCGTCCTGGCAAATTGGAATCAGGCTGCGATCCACGCCGGCATCCCAAGCGTTGGCGGCGACATCCGGCAAGTAGGTGTGCGATTGCGGGTCGGTGACAGTTACCGGCTCCAGGCTACCGTAAACCACGTCGCTGACCGTCAGCAAAAACTCCCTGAAGACAAACGGAATATCGATGAACAGTTGTTCTTCGATTTCAACCAGCAGGTCTTCGTCAGGCAACTCCAAAGGAACCGGTACCGGTTCGTTGGCTTCGCGCAGTTGTTCGATAATTTCTTCCACGTCCGGGATCCTCTTGCTTGTATGGCGCGGTTTATATGGGCCGGTTTATACAGTAGCTTGCTATAGATGCAACCGCGAAATAGAAAAACCCCGGACAAGTCCGGGGTTTTTGTTACCGCATGCTTAACGCAGAGGGGATCAGCCGTTCTGGCGGATACCGGCCACCAGCCAAGGCTGGTTCTCGCCCTGCGGACGTTCCATGTTCCAGCTTTCGCTGAACACTTCGCCCTGGTCGAAACGCGAGGTCTTCGACACACCGCTGAAGGTCAGGGTGGCGATGGTCCTGTCGGCACGGTCATCTACGCCGTCCAGTTGAACCTGGAGGTTGTCGATGTAGGTCGACTGGAAGGCGTCGCCCAGATCCGCACGCTCACGCTTGAGGAACTCGAGCATCTGTGGGGTCACGAACTCGGCGATCTTGTCCATTTCGTTAGCGTCCCAGTGCTGCTGCAGCGACTGGAAGTGGCTGCGTGCAGCTTCAAGGAAGCTCTGCTCGTTGAACCAGGCCGGTGCGTTGATTACCGGACGGGCGGCAGCAGGTGCAGCCGAACCACCGAAGATCGAGCCCATGCCGGCAGGCTTCTGCTCGAACACTTCACGCTGCATCGGCGCGCCAGCTGGAGCCAGGTGCTCCTGCTGCTTGCGGCGACGAGCGGCGATGAAGCGGAAGATCACGAACGCGATCACGGCCATGATCAGGATGTCGAAGATCTGCATGCCCTGGAAACCGCCGCCCATGAACATGGAAGCGAGCAGACCACCGGCGGCGATACCGGCCAGAGGGCCGAGCCATTTCGAAGCACCGCCGGCCTTGGCAGCAGCGCCAGCGGCACCGGCAGCACCAGCGGTCGCAGCAGCGCCGCCAGCTGCGGAAGAAGGAGCCATTTGGCTGGTCTGGTGCGACGGCGCAGCGCCGGCGCTTTTGCCACCACCAAAGCGCTTGGCGTTGGCGTCGAGGCTCATCGTCAGGCCGATGCACAACGCCATGGCGATGCTAAGAAAACGTTTCATAAAGGGAATTCCCGTTTGTGGAGACACGCGCGCCATGTTGCACAGCTGAAGTGTTACTGGCTAGCGAGAGAGTGTTTCGGGCTTTTGCCTGACAGGTTACGTTCAGCTCCGTCGGGGCAATCAGCGGATGTACTTTTGGCTGTAGGAAAAGGCGATTGGTTCAGAGCGATTGGGGGTTAGAGCGCAGAATCCTGTGAGAGCGAGCCCGCTCGCGAAAGCCACACCGAGGTTTATCAGATAAACCGTGGTGATTTCCTTCGCGAGCAGGCTCGCTCCCAGAGAAAAGCGAAATCGGTGTCAGATAGCTTCCAGTTTCGCGTAACCGAGCATCAGCCACTTGCTGCCTTCGCCGAAGTTCACCTGCACCCGCGCCTGTGCACCCGCGCCTTCGAAGTTGAGGATCACGCCCTCGCCAAAGACCGAATGGCGCACCGCCTGACCCAGGCTGAAGCCGGTTTCCGGAATCTCGCTGCCGCTGAACAAATTGCTGCCACTCATCGACTGGTTGCCGCCGAACGGACGGCTGACGCTGTTCGACAAACGGACTTCCTGAATCAGACCTTTCGGCACCTCTCGTACGAAACGCGAGACCTTGTTGTAGGTTTCGCTGCCGTACAGGCGTCGGGTTTCAGCGTAGGTCATCACCAGGTTTTGCATCGCGCGGGTGATACCGACGTAGGCCAAGCGTCGTTCTTCTTCAAGACGCCCCGGTTCTTCCAGGCTCATCTTGTGCGGGAACAGGCCTTCTTCCATGCCCACGAGGAACACGTAAGGGAACTCCAGGCCTTTGGCGCTGTGCAGGGTCATCAACTGAATGCTGTCTTCGTGTTCGTCGGCCTGAGTGTCGCCGGCCTCCAGCGAAGCGTGGCCGAGGAATGCTGCCAGTGGCGTCAGTTCTTCGTCTTCTTCAGTGTTCTCGAAGTTGCGCGCGGCGCTGACCAGTTCCTCAAGGTTTTCTACCCGAGCCTGGCCTTTCTCGCCTTTTTCCGCTTCGTGATAGGCGATCAGGCCGGATTGCTCGATGACGGTTTGGGTCATCAAGTGAAGCGGCATCTCCGCGCATTTGGCAGCGAGGTTCTCGATCAGCTCGATAAACGCACCCAGCGCACCCGCAGCACGACCGGTCAGGCCTTTATTGGCGACCAACAGGCGCATGCCTTCCCACATCGACACATCGCTGTGGCGCGCATGCTCGCGAATCGCTTCAACGGTTTTCTCGCCGATGCCGCGAGCCGGGACGTTGATCACCCGTTCCAGCGCAGCATCGTTGCCCCGACCTTCCAGCAAACGCAGATACGCCATGGCGTTCTTGATTTCCGCACGCTCGAAGAAGCGCTGGCCGCCATAGATGCGGTACGGAATGCGTTCACGCAGCAATGCTTCTTCCAAAACGCGTGATTGGGCGTTGGAACGGTACAGAATCGCGATATCGCTGCGAGCCAGGCCGGTTTTGAGCGCGCTTTCGATGGTTTCGACAACGTAGCGTGCTTCGTCGTGTTCGTTGAACGCGGCGTACAGATTGATCGCCTCGCCGTCGCCGCCGTCCGTCCACAGCTCTTTGCCCAGGCGTCCGGTGTTGTTGGCGATCAGGGCGTTGGCCGCTTTCAGGATGCCGGCGGTGGAGCGGTAGTTCTGCTCCAGGCGAATGGTCACGGCGTCCGGGAAGTCGGCGGAGTATTGATGGATGTTTTCGATCTTCGCCCCGCGCCAGCCGTAAATCGACTGGTCGTCGTCGCCGACCACCATCAGGCTGTCGCCACCCTTGCCGAGCAGGCGCAACCAGGCGTACTGCACGGCGTTGGTGTCCTGGAACTCATCCACCAGAATGTGCCGGAAGCGCTTCTGATAATGCGCCAGCAAGCCGGGGTGGTCGCGCCACAAGTCGAGGGCGCGCAGCAGCAGTTCGGAGAAGTCGATAACACCGGCGCGCAGGCAGGCAGCCTCGTAGGCCTCGTAAATGCCGCGCATGGTGGCCAGATACAAGTCACCGCTGGCCTGAATGTGTTGCGGACGCAGACCTTCGTCTTTCTGTCCATTAATGAACCATTGGGCCTGACGGGCCGGCCAGCGTTGCTCGTCCAGGCCCAGCTCGCGGATTACCCGCTTGACCAGCCGTTGCTGGTCGTCGCTGTCGAGAATCTGGAAGGTCTGGCTCAGCCCGGCTTCCTGCCAGTGCGCCCGCAACAAGCGGTGCGCGAGGCCGTGGAAGGTGCCGACCCACATGCCAGCCGGGTTGATACCCAGCAACTGCTCGATGCGGTGACGCATCTCGGCAGCGGCCTTGTTGGTGAAGGTCACCGACAGGATGGAGTGGGGCGAGGCGTTTTCGACCTGGATCAACCAGGCGATACGGTGCACCAGCACTCGGGTTTTACCGGAGCCGGCACCGGCCAGGACCAACTGACGGCCAACGGGGGCTGCTACGGCCTGACGTTGGGCATCGTTGAGGGAGTTCAGCAGAAGGGAGAGGTCATCGCGCATCGGGGCATTCTAGGGTGCGCCGCAGGCCCGGGCAAACCGAGCTTTGCATTAGCCGATGAAAGTGCCGTCGATGACGACCGGTCGGTCACTGGCTACAGGCGTCAGCCCGCCTCACTCTGGGGGTTCTGCCGGCACCAAGGGAGGGAAAAATTTCGATGAAATTGTGATCCGGAGCAGTTTGGCAACGGGATCGGCTTGTGTATGCTCCGTCCACGTTTCGGGCGCACGCCCCCTTATAAGAACAAGAACGTTGCCCATGACCCTCAGCGCCGAACTGTCGGGACCCTCTGTGGAACCCCGGGTTATCCGCAAGCACTACGCCGTCGAGATGGCGGTCGAGCGCACGCGCCTGCTGTATCAGGGCTCTTTGTTGCCCACGCTGTTCATGTTGATCAATGGTCTGGTCTGCGCCGGTTTGCTCTGGAGCCCGCAGCGCTATTTCGTGGTCAGCGTCTGGCTGGTGTGGTTGTTGTCGCTGGTGGCTTTACGTGTGATTCAGGTGGCCGCGTTCGACTCCGCCATCCCCAATCGCCAGGCCCAGCCTATCTGGCGCCGGATGTTCCTGCTCGGCTCGACCATGACCGGCCTGACTCTGGCCGGTGCGGGCATCGCGCTGGTACCCGCCGACAATTTCATGCAGCAAGCCTGGGTTTTCGGCCTGATCGGCGCCGCGACGCTGTCGGCCAGTGTCGCCTACGCGGTGAGTCTGCCGGCATTTCTGTCGTTTACCTTGCCCTGTCTGCTACCGGCGATCGGTTATCTGTTTTGGGGCGGTGACGAGCAGGCGCGCGGTTGGGGCTGGCTCGGGCTGATTCTGTTGGGATCCCTGAGCGTGGTGGCGTGGCAGGTCAATCGTCTGATCGATCGTGGTTTGCTGCGGCGCTTCCAGAACCAGCACCTGATCGAACATCTGCAGCAGACACAGGCGCGCAGCGAGCAGCTCAATCAAGAACTGGCGACTGAAATAGACCATCGGCGCTGCGCCGAGGGCAAGTTGCGCGAAGCTCAGGTCGAGCTGGAAGACCGTGTCGCCCTGCGCAGCCGCGAGCTGGACGTTGCCAATCAGGCCTTGAGCAAAAGCGAAACACGTCTGGCGCTGGCGTTGAAGGCCAGTGAGTTGGGGCTGTGGGACTGGAATCTGCAAACCGACGAAGTCCACCACACGCAGATCCAGGAGCTGTTCGGTCTGGCTCCGGAATACGTCACCGCCATCCTGCGCGACCTCAAACCGCGGCTGCACCCCGAAGATGTGCCACCACTCAAACAGGCGTTGATCGAGCATCTGAAGGGCCGCAGCGAGGACTATCAGATCGAGTACCGCGTGCGTCACGGCGATGGCCATTGGGTCTGGATCGAGGACCGGGGCCGCGCCGTAGAGCGCAGTGAAAGTGGGCGAGTGATCCGCATGGTCGGCACTCGCCGGGATATCAGTGCCAGCAAGAGCCTTGAAGAGCAGCAGCGCCTGGCCGCAACGGTGTTCGAAGCGGCCAGCGAAGGCATTGTGATTTTCGACCCGAGTTACACACTGATCGCGATCAATCAGGCGTTCAGCCGGGTCACCGGTTACGGCATTGATGAAATGCTCGGGCGTAATGTGGTCGAGCTGCCATGCAGTCGCGATGCCCGCCGCCACTACGTCGCCATCCGCACCGCCCTTGAGCAGTACGGCAGTTGGCAGGGCGAATTGGTGGAGACCCGCAAGAACGGCGAGCTGTATCCGCAATGGCTCCAACTCAACGCAGTACGCGATAGTCGGGGAAATGTCGGCCATATCGTGGGCTTCTTCGCTGATCTTTCCGCGCGGCGTGAATCCGAAGAGCGCATGCGTTATTTGACGCACTACGATGAACTTACCGGTCTGGCCAATCGCTCGCTATTCCGCGAACGGCTGCATGAGGCGCATCAGCGGGTTCGACAGGGCGGCCGGCGCAGTCTTGCGCTGCTGCACATCAATCTGGATCGCTTCAAATTGCTCAACGACAGTTTGGGCCATGAAGTCGCTGACCAGTTGTTGCAGAAGATGGCTCGCCGGCTGGTCAACGCCTTGCCGGAAGCCGACACGATCGCTCGTTTATCCGGCGACGAGTTCGCTGTGCTGTTCGATGCCTACGGCAACCTGTCGAGTCTGGCGCGGGTCGCTACGCGGCTGTCGGCCAAGCTGCGCCTGCCGCTGACCGTTGACGGGCACGAATTGGTGGTCAGCGCCTCAATGGGCATCAGCATGCTGCCGGACAACGCACGGGAGATCTCCGCGCTGGTCAGCCAGTCGAACATGGCCATGCAACATGCCAAACATCTGGGCGGCAACAATTTCCAGTTCTACACCGAGAGCCTGCAAGCCAGCACCCTTGAGCGATTGCAGCTGGAAAATCAATTGCGCAAAGCCATCGATGAGAAGCAATTACAGGTGTTCTATCAGCCCAAGCTGTGCCTGGAGTCGGGGCGCTTGAATGCGGCGGAAGCACTGGTGCGCTGGGATCATCCGAGTATGGGTCAGGTGCCGCCGGGGGACTTCATCGGGCTGGCCGAAGAAACCGGATTGATCGGGCCGATCGGCGAATTCGTGCTGCGCCAGGCTTGCTGGCAGGCGTGCGAATGGCAGCGTCAGGGGCTCGCGCCAATTCGCGTTTCGGTGAACCTGTCGGTGCACCAGTTACGCCAAGGCAAGCTGGTCAGTCTGGTGCGACAAGTGCTGGAAGAAACCGGGCTGGCGCCGCACTACCTCGAACTCGAACTGACTGAAAGTCAGCTGCTCGACAGCGTTGAGCACATCATCGCGACGTTCCAGCAACTGCGCGATCTGGGGGTGAAACTGGCCATCGACGATTTCGGCACCGGGTATTCATCGCTGAGTTATCTCAAGCGCATCCCGGTGGATTACGTGAAGATCGATCAAGCGTTCATTCGTGGTTTGGGCGAGAGCAGTGAAGATGCGGCAATCACCCGGGCGATCATCGCCATGGCCCATGGGCTGTCGCTGAAAGTGGTGGCTGAGGGGGTAGAGCGCGAGGAGCAGCTGGAATTTTTGCGCGCCGAGCGCTGTGATGAAGTGCAGGGTTATCTGATCAGCCGACCCGTCGAAGCTGCCGCTCTGGCTGGGCTTTTGCGTGCGCAGGAAAACCCGCTTTAAGGGCTACATGCACGCCATCGCGCCTGATATGGGGACATGGAGTTACGCATTGAGCAGGCAAAAAGCCAATTCATGTAGTATAACTACAAGCTTGCTACATCCCCGACCATAACAAGAGTCCAGCCCCTTGAATCTGCTGCAACACATCGCCCAGTCACGTCACCTGTTACGCAAGTCGGAGCTCAAGGTCGCCGACCACGTGCTGCTTGACCCTGCGGCGGTGATGCACAGTTCCATGGCCGACCTGGCCCACAACGTCGGCATCAGTGAGCCGACCATCGTGCGCTTTTGTCGCGCCATCGGTTGTTCCGGCTTTCAGGATCTGAAACTGAAGCTGGCACAGAGCCTGGCCGCCGGTGCCAGTTTCGGCCAGTTCGCGATCCATGAAGACGACTCGGTCGCTGATTACAGCCTGAAGATTTTCGACACCACGTTGCACACGTTGATGGAGGTTCGCGAGAAGCTCGATCCGGTAGAATTGCAGCGTGCGGTGACCTTGATGTCGCAGGCGCAGCGCGTCGAGTTCTATGGCTTTGGCGCGTCGGGCGCGGTGGCAGCGGATGCGCAACACAAGTTCTTCCGCCTGCTGCTGACGGCGGCGGCCTACTCCGATCCGCATATGCAGGCGATGTCGGCGGTAACGTTGAAGCCGACTGACGTGGCGATCTGCATTTCCCAGTCCGGGCGCTCCAAGGATTTGCTGATTACCGCCAATCTGGTGCGCGAGAGCGGCGCTTCGCTGATCACGCTGTGCCCGAGCCAGACGCCATTGGCGGAACTGTCGACGGTCAATCTGGCGATCGATGTGCATGAAGACACCGAAATCTATACGCCGCTGACTTCGCGCATTGCCCACCTGGTGGTAATCGACGTGCTGGCCATGGGCGTGGCCATGGCGCGGGGGCCGAGCCTGGTCAACCACCTCAAGAGCGTGAAGCGCAGTCTGCGTAGCTTGCGTTTGTCTCCGAAAGCAGTGAAAGCGCTTGATGACTAAGATCAAAAGATCGCAGCCTTCGGCAGTTCCTACGGGTGTACGCATTCCCTTGTAGGAGCTGCCGAAGGCTGCGATCTTTTGCTTTTCGGTGCAAACCTTCATCAGTCTGTAACCATGACGCAGCCAAACCGTCATCCCCCGAGCCTATCGTGAAACTCCCGTAATCGCCTTGGGAGACTCGAAATGGCTCAGCCCTACGAAGAACGCAACAGCGCAGCGAAAACCCGTCGTCAGCAGGAAGACCAGCGCCGCATGGAGTTCCGTCGCGCAATCGAAGATCGCTATGAACTTCGTCAGCTTCAGGCCGAAATCGGCGGTTTTCCCGAGGAAGTCGAACTCAATTATTGGCAGGCGGCACCGGCAGCTTCCCGTCGAAGCGCTCAACCAGCGCGCTGATCTGCACGCGTTCGCTGCGGATAAACGCCAGGAAGGCGTGCGCCACTGGTGACAAGCGCTTGGCTTTGGCTTGTACCAGGCACCAGCTTCGCAACAGCGGTAACTCCTCGACCGGCAGCTCGACCAGGCCGCCGGTCGCCAGCTCCAGGTTCAGGGCGTGGCGCGTCAACAGCGCCAGGCCTAGACCCGCCGCCACGCATTCACGCTGTGCTTCGGCCGAGGCCACCTCTTGAGTCTGGGTGAAGTGCACGCGCTTCTCTTTGAAATACTCTTCGCACGCCAGTCGCGTGCCCGAGCCGGGTTCGCGGATCAATAGCGTGTACGGCTCAAGATCCTGCAAGCGTAGCGGCCCCATATGCGCCAGTGGATGATCCGGGCGAGCCGCGGCGACAATCGGATTATTGAGAAATGGAAGAAATTCCAGACCCATGTCCTGCGGCACCATCGACATGATCACCAGATCATCGCGGTTGTCGGAAAGACGTCGGATCACCTGGCCACGATTGACCACGGTCAGTTGCAGGTTCACTTCCGGATGCTGGCGTTTAAACGCCGCGAACAGATGTGGCACGAAATACTTGGCGCTCGACTCCACCGCCAGCTTCAGTTGGCCCTGCAGCGAGCCCTGCATGTCCGACAGCTGCATGTCGAGGTTCTCCAGGCGGCCGAAGATGTCTCGACTGGCGCGCTGAAGGGCTTCGGCGGCCTCGGTCATGTAGAGTTTTTTGCCGACATAATCGAATAGTGGCTGCCCGATCAGCTCTTCGAGCTGACGAATCTGTAGGCTGACGGCGGGTTGTGTGAGCGACATTTCCTCGGCCGCGCGGCTGTAAGAGCGTAAATCACACACTTCATTGAAGATCTGTAATTGGCGTAATGTCATACGCATCAGGGACTTACGCATTTTATTCAGGCTCTGAGTGCGGGCGGATGTTTCAACTATAAGTGTTTACTTATGCCTAACCCAATAATTATTCATTTTTGTTAATCCCTTGCGAGCGCTAGTGTGGAGATGCGACCAAATTGAAACATTTGGTCACGCGTCGACCTGGGTCTAGCAGGTCGTGGTGCCACCGGCTCAAGGGAACCTCCAAGTGATAAAAAAGATCCTGATCGCCAACCGTGGTGAGATTGCCGTACGAATCGTGCGAGCCTGCGCCGAGATGGGCATTCGCTCGGTTGCGATTTTTTCCGACGCCGACCGGCATGCGCTGCATGTGAAGCGTGCGGACGAGGCCCACAGCATTGGTGCCGAACCACTGGCCGGTTACCTCAACCCGCGCAAGCTGGTGAACCTCGCGGTGGAAACTGGTTGCGATGCACTGCATCCCGGTTACGGTTTCCTGTCGGAAAACGCCGAACTGGCAGACATCTGCGCCGAGCGTGGAATCAAATTCATTGGCCCGTCGGCAGAAGTCATTCGCCGCATGGGCGACAAGACCGAAGCGCGCCGCAGCATGATCAAGGCTGGCGTGCCGGTTACGCCAGGCACCGAGGGCAACGTGGCGGACATCGCCGAAGCCCTGACCGAAGGTGACCGCATCGGCTATCCGGTGATGCTCAAGGCCACCTCCGGTGGTGGCGGTCGCGGTATCCGACGCTGCAACAGTCGCGAAGAACTCGAACAGAATTTCCCCCGCGTTATATCCGAGGCCACCAAGGCCTTCGGTTCGGCGGAAGTGTTCCTGGAAAAATGCATCGTCAATCCCAAACACATCGAAGCGCAGATCCTCGGCGACAGCTTCGGCAACGTCGTGCATCTGTTCGAGCGTGACTGCTCGATCCAGCGTCGCAACCAGAAGCTGATTGAAATCGCCCCGAGCCCGCAACTGACCCCGGAACAGCGCGCCTACATCGGCGACCTGTCTGTGCGTGCAGCCAAAGCCGTGGGCTACGAGAACGCCGGTACTGTGGAGTTCCTGCTCGCCGAGGGCGAGGTGTACTTCATGGAGATGAACACCCGGGTGCAGGTCGAACACACCATCACCGAAGAAATCACCGGGATCGACATCGTCCGCGAGCAGATCCGGATTGCTTCCGGCCTGCCGCTGTCGGTCAAGCAGGAAGACATCCAGCACCGTGGTTTCGCGTTGCAGTTCCGCATCAACGCTGAAGACCCGAAAAACAACTTCCTGCCGAGCTTCGGCAAGATCACCCGTTACTACGCCCCCGGCGGACCGGGCGTGCGCACCGACACGGCGATCTACACCGGTTACACCATTCCGCCGTTCTACGATTCGATGTGCCTGAAACTGGTGGTCTGGGCGCTGACTTGGGAAGAGGCCATGGATCGTGGCCTGCGCGCCCTCGACGACATGCGCCTGCAAGGCGTGAAGACCACCGCCGCGTACTACCAGGAAATCCTGCGCAACCCGGAATTCCGTAGCGGCCAGTTCAATACCAGCTTCGTTGAAAGCCACCCTGAACTGACCAACTACTCGATCAAGCGCAAACCCGAAGAGCTGGCCTTGGCCATCGCTGCCGCCATCGCCGCCCACGCAGGCCTATGAATGAAGCAGCTGCGAGCTTTTAGCTGCAAGCGGCAAGTAAAAGCAGATTGGCTTTTTCTTGCAGCTCGTAGCTTGAAGCTTGCCGCTATGAGGAGATACCAATGACTAAGAAGATCTTCGTTACCGACACCATCCTGCGCGACGCTCATCAATCGCTGCTCGCCACCCGCATGCGCACCGAAGACATGCTGCCGATCTGCGACAAGCTCGACAAAGTCGGCTACTGGTCGCTGGAATGCTGGGGCGGCGCGACCTTCGACGCCTGCGTACGTTTCCTCAAGGAAGATCCGTGGGAGCGTCTGCGCCAACTGCGCGCCGCGTTGCCTAACACGCGTCTGCAAATGCTCCTGCGTGGCCAGAACCTGCTGGGCTACCGCCACTACAGCGATGACGTGGTCAAGGCGTTTGTCGCCAAGGCAGCAGTTAATGGCATCGACGTATTCCGCATCTTCGACGCGATGAACGACGTGCGTAACCTGCGCGTGGCCATCGAAGCGGTGAAAGCTGCCGGTAAGCACGCCCAGGGCACCATCGCTTACACCACCAGCCCGGTGCACACGATTGACGCTTTCGTGGCGCAAGCAAAACAAATGGAAGCCATGGGTTGCGACTCGGTTGCGATCAAGGACATGGCCGGTCTGCTGACGCCCTACGCGACCGGTGAACTGGTCCGGGCATTGAAAGCCGAGCAGTCGCTTCCAGTGTTCATTCACTCGCATGACACCGCCGGTCTGGCGACGATGTGCCAACTCAAGGCAATCGAAAACGGTGCTGACCACATCGATACCGCGATCTCCAGCTTCGCCTCGGGCACCAGCCATCCAGGCACCGAGTCGATGGTGGCTGCGCTCAAGGGCAGCGAATTCGATACCGGTCTGAACCTTGAACTGCTGCAAGAGATCGGCCTGTACTTCTACGCCGTGCGCAAGAAGTACCACCAGTTCGAAAGCGAATTCACTGCTGTCGACACACGTGTGCAGGTGAATCAGGTGCCGGGCGGGATGATTTCCAACCTGGCCAACCAGTTGAAAGAGCAGGGCGCGTTGAACCGCATGGCTGAAGTGCTGGCGGAAATCCCGCGCGTGCGTGAAGACCTCGGCTTCCCGCCGCTGGTCACCCCGACTTCGCAGATCGTCGGCACCCAGGCGTTCTTCAACGTGCTGGCCGGCGAGCGCTACAAAACCATCACCAACGAAGTGAAGCTCTACCTGCAGGGCGGCTACGGCAAAGCGCCGGGCGTGGTGAATGAAAAACTGCGTCGTCAGGCCATCGGCAGCGAAGAAGTCATCGACGTGCGTCCGGCCGATCTGCTCAAACCGGAAATGACCAAGCTGCGTGCCGATATCGGTGCATTGGCCAAGTCGGAAGAAGACGTGCTGACCTTCGCCATGTTCCCGGACATCGGTCGCAAGTTCCTCGAAGAGCGTGCCGCCGGCACTCTCGTGCCGGAAGTGCTGCTGCCGATTCCAGAGGCTGGCGCCGTGACGTCGGCGAGCGGCGAAGGTGTGCCGACCGAGTTCGTCATTGACGTCCACGGCGAGACTTACCGCGTCGATATCACGGGTGTCGGTGTGAAGGCTGAAGGCAAGCGTCACTTCTACCTGTCCATCGACGGCATGCCGGAAGAAGTGGTGTTCGAACCGCTTAACGAATTCGTCGGCGGGGGCAGCAGCAAGCGCAAGCAAGCGTCGGCTCCAGGCCACGTCAGCACCACCATGCCCGGCAACATCGTCGATGTGCTGGTCAAGGAAGGCGACACCGTCAAGGCGGGCCAGGCTGTGCTGATCACCGAAGCCATGAAGATGGAAACCGAAGTTCAGGCCGCCATCGCCGGCAAGGTTACGGCGATTCATGTGGCCAAGGGCGACCGGGTGAACCCGGGCGAAATCCTGATCGAGATCGAAGGCTGAGATAACCGCCGCGATCAAACGCTTTAAACCTCGGGGGGGCATGTGCTCCCCTTTTTTTGTCCGTTTTTTCACCTGTAGGAGCTGCCGCAGGCTGAAATCTTGTGATCTTTTAAAACGAAGATCAAAAGATCGCAGCCTGCGGCAGCTCTTACAGGAAGCGATTTAGAACGCCATTCGCCACTGACCCATCACGCCGTGATTTCGGCTTTCGCTGCCGAACTCTCCAGTGACGGCCACGCCCAGCGTGTGGTTGGTCGACAGTCCGAGGTCCAGTCCCGCATCGACGCCCAGGCTGTTGCGATCCAGTTCTGCACCGTTCACGGTGAAGCGTTTGCCGCCCTTGACCAGTTGCTGGCGGGTGTCGCTGTCGAGTTCACCGAAGGTGTGTTTCCACCCGGCGCTCAATCGCGGCGTCAGGCTCATGCCGTTGTCCAGTGTGTGGATTTTTGCCGTACGCAGGCCGAAGGTACTGCTGAGATTGTCGCGGGTTTGCCCAAAGACCTTCAGCGCCGCATCACCACCTTTTTCACTGTGGCTGTCACGTTGATAACGTTGGTAGCCGAGGCTGGCGAACGGTTCGAGTGTCACGTCGTTGCGGCCGAAGTTGAAGCCCAGTTCGGCGAAGGCTTGCTGGGTGTTGGCGTCGTAATTGCCTTTGAGGCGATCGCTGAATCCGTTGAACGCCACTCGACGTTTGCTGCTGCCGTCATGGCTGGCGTAAGTGGCACCCAGGCGCAGCGCCAGTGGTCCATCCTGACGCACGGCGTAGGCGCCAACGTGCCAGCTGTCGAGGTCGCCTTCGTATTGGCGGGCATCGAGTCTGGTTTGGGATTTGCCGCCCAGCAAACCGATATGCCATTGCTCATTGAGCCGCCAGTCAGCGCCCATGACCAGGCCTTGGGTGGCGTGTTTCAGGGTGCTGTCGTACTCGCGATCAACCTTGCCGCCATGGCCCAATGCCTGAACCCAGACTCGCCCGGAATCAGCACCGCCGGCAGCTTCGCGAGGTGAATTGCCCGAGCCGTAAGCTGCGCCCGTGCGATGGTCGAGTTGGCGCATGGCCGACAGCATGCTCGCGCTCACGGGGGTAACGCTGCTTAACGTGGCTTTGGCTAGGTTGGCGTTGCTGCCGGCGGCGAGTTGTTCCAGGGCGACGGGGGCGGTAGTTTTATCGCTGGCCAGTAACGCGGTGACCGCAGCGTTTACCGGTTTTTGCGGTTGAGCGGCCGGTTGTTCGACGTTTTGGGGCGTGTGCTCGACAAAGGTTTCAACCGGCACTGGAGAGTGCGCTGTCGACGATGTTGCAACTGCGGAAGGAACAGCAACATCAACAGCAACTGACGCAGGAGCGGGAGCTAAAGCCGTGACGGAATCTGGCACTGGCACTGGCACTGGCACTGGCACTGAAGCTAGATCTGGTGCCGGCAATGATATTTGTGTCGAGGTAGTCAACGGTGTTGGTGTTGGTATTCCGGATGGCGTTGGTTCGTGTGGCGCATCGATAGCTTCGCCAACCGCACGACCGTTTTCTGTATTCGCAAGACTTTCAATTTCTACTTTATTGCGGGAATAAGTCAGCCCGACTTTTTGATCATCGTAATGCACCTCTGGCGTCATGAAGGCCAGGTTGTTCTCGATGCTGACAAAACGCCCTTCGACTTTTTTTGCAGTGAGGATGGTGTGCTCGGCGCTTTGCGGGTATTCACCGGCAGTGACGAGTTTGAGAGTTGCACCGCCAAGCCGGGCGGTTCCGTCGACTTCTATGGTCGGGCTGTTACCCGCAGCATCAACAGCGTACGACAACACCGCTGTTTGCGACAGGTTCAGGTCTCCACTCACTTTCGGCGCGTGATACACCTCATCAACCGAAAGCTGCCCGCGGACGTTCAGGTTTTTCAACGTGCCCCCACCCGCGAAATGTCCGTTTTCGTGAACGGTGACGGTGCCGTCAATCAGTCCCTTGTTGGTAAGGTCTCCGCCGCCCAGAACTGTGGCTCCGCCAACTATGGCCCCTTTGTTGATCAGAATTCCCGCGGTCACTGCCTGCCCCAATATGCTCCCATCATTGGTCAATGATGCTTTTGACCTGACCAGAATGCCGAGATCGAAATCGCCATCTCCACTGCGAGTCCAGTTGCCTTGCTTGACGTGCAAACCGTTGAAGTTAACAGTTTTCCCCAGCGTTCCTCTCGCGCCATCGAGTTGTAGGACATTCACTCCGCCCGCGCCATCAACCAGCCCGGCGAAATTGCCTCTGCTGCCCAGAGTGACCAGATCATTGCGGTGATCAAGCAGCAGGGAAGTACCGTCGACTGCGGCGACCTTTGCTTTGATGGGGTCGTGCTTGACGGTCTCAGGATCAGTAACAAAGTTATCGAGCATACCGATCAACTCTTCAGCGCTCGGTGCTGGATCAGGGCTGAGTTCTGCATAAGTGAAGGGCGTGCACCCCAGCGTCAGCGCGATTGCTAACGCGAGTTTTTTTGCTTGGTACTTGTGTTGAGCATCCATCAAGTAAAGTCTCTGCTGAAAGAAGACCCAACTTTATTGATGCGCCAAAGAATCCGATGTCGGCTGCTTCCCGAAGCGTTGCAGGCGACGTCGCATCATTTTGTGGAAAATTTCCACCAGATCCCCGGCCGGTGGTTTTACCCGAATCCAGCGCTTCCTTTTCCTACAATCAAGCGGGACGTCGCCGACTGTTCAGCGGTGCAGAACTCATCTGTCACTGCCCAATCAATCCGTGACGCGTTACGGATCACCTTAAGTACGGCGAACGTACGCCCTGCCGTAATGCCGCTCCATACGCGCCTGAATCAGCTCCAGCCCAATCGACATCAACCAGTAAATGATGGCCGCCGTGGTCAGCATTTCGATGTAGCGATAGCTTGAACGTCCATACGACTGCGCGAGAAACATCACTTCCCAGACGCCCATCACCGAGATCAACGACGAATCTTTCAGCATCGAAATGAATTGATTGGTCGTGGGCGGAATGATGGTGCGCATGGCCTGAGGCAGCGTAATGCGCCAGAGAATGACTGAGTCGCGCATGCCCAGCGCCAGCGATGCTTCTCGCTGGCCGTACGGGACGCCAAGAATGCCTGCGCGGAAGATCTCGCTGAGGTACGCGCCATAGTTGAGTGACAGGGCGATGATCCCGGCGGCGATGGCGCCGGGCACGATGCCCAGTTGCGGCAAACCGAGATAGATCAGCAGGATCTGGATCAGCAGCGGCGTGCCGCGAAAGAACGAGGCGTAGAAACTGGCGATGCCGAAGGCCACCGCACTTTTCGAAAGTCGCGCCAGTGCAGTCACGAAACCCAGCAGCACCGAAGCAACGATTGAGCACACGCACAGAAACAGCGTCAGTGCTGCCCCCTGCAAGAAACCATTAGGTGCCAGTTTCAGGCCGACCAGGTTAGGCAGTTTGTCGAGGATGATCGAAAACTTCAGGTCGAAGCTCAGGAAGAACCCCGCGAACAGGCAGAACATCACCGCCCAGGTCAGGTACAGCCTTGTCCGGAAACCGAACAGCCGGCGCAGGCGTGATTCAGCCACCGGTTGCGGTGGCTTGGGAGGTACCGGGAAAGAAGTCATTGGCTGATGTCGGCACCGATCCATTTTTGCGAAAGCTTGCTCAGAGTGCCGTCCTGTTTGAGTTGGGCAAAGACCTCGCGGACCTTGGCGTCCCACTGCGCATCACCCTTCTCGATGGCGACCGAGTTCGGCTCCGAGTACAGCGGCTCGCCAGCGAGCTTGAAGCGTTTGTCTTCATTCAAGCGTGGCTGCGCAGTGACGAGGTTGGTGAGGATCGCATCCAGGCGCACGCCCGCACCGAGGCCAAGATCCTGGAACGCGACGTTGTCGGTATCGTACGGCGCGATCTGTACATCTTCGAATGGATACTGGAGCTGTGTGTCCTCAGCGCCCTCGATGACCAGATTCTTGTTCAGATAACTTTCATAACTGGATGCACTGGTAAGGCCGACCTTCTTGCCGCTCAGATCCTTGGCGCTGTGAATGCGATCGTCCTTGGCGTTGACCACGATCACTGCCGGTGAGGCGTAGTACTCGACCGGGAAATCGAACACTTCGGCGCGGGCCTTGCTCGGCGTCATCGAGCAGATGCAGATGTCGTAGCGCCCACTCCAGCGGCCGGCAGCGATGACGTCCCAGGACGATGTTTCGAGACGCAACTTGACCCCCAGTTTCTCCGCCACGGCTTTGGCGACATCGACGTCGAAGCCGTCGAGCTGGTTCTGATCGTTGAGAAATGAGAAGGGCGGATAGCTTTCCATCAACACGCCGACCAGCTCTTTCTTTTGCTCGACGCGATCCAGTGTGGTGCCACCGAAGGCTTGGGTCGAGGCGGCCAGAATCGTCAGGCCCAGGGCCAATAGTGGTTGGAATTTCACAGGCGATCCCTGAATAAAAAAGAGGTTGTTATTAACCGAATGGTGCGTATTAAATAGTTATAAGAACGACTCTGATAGTGAGTTATTTTCATAAGCATATGAGTGAAAAGCATATGGGCGCAGCGAGCACGGTTATTCTTGATGGCGGCATGGGCCGTGAGTTGCAACGAGCCGGGGCGCCATTTCGGCAGCCAGAATGGTCGGCACTGGCGCTGAGCGAAGCACCGCAAGCGGTCGAGGCTGTACACGCTGCCTATATCGCCAGTGGTGCCGACGTGATCACTAGCAACAGCTATGCAGTGGTGCCGTTTCATATCGGCGAAACGCGTTTCGCCGCTGAAGGTCAGGCTTTGGCAGCGTTGGCCGGCGAACTGGCGCGGCGTGCGGTGCAGGCATCGGGTAAAAACGTACGGGTAGCCGGCTCCTTGCCTCCGTTGTTCGGCTCTTATCGTCCTGATCTGTTCGACGCGTCTCGAGTAACGGAATTGCTGAATCCGTTGGTCAACGGACTGGCACCGCACGTCGACCTGTGGCTGGCGGAAACACAGAGTTCGATTATCGAGGCACGGGCCATCCACGCCGGACTCCCGCAGGACGGCAAGCCGTTCTGGCTGTCGTTTACCTTGAAGGATGAAGACACTGACGACGTACCGCGTTTGCGTTCTGGCGAGCCGGTCGCCGAGGCGGCTGCGGTGGCAGCGGAGTTGGGCGTTGAAACGTTGCTATTCAATTGCAGCCAGCCGGAAGTGATTGGCGCGGCGATTGATGCGGCGCGCGCTACCTTCGAGCGTCTGGGGGTGAAGATTCACATCGGCGCCTATGCCAATGCGTTTCCGCCGCAGCCCAAGGAGGCAACGGCCAATGACGGACTGGATCCGCTGCGCGACGATCTCGATCCGCCAGGTTATTTGCATTGGGCGAGAGATTGGCAGCAACGCGGCGCCAGTCACTTGGGCGGTTGCTGCGGTATCGGGCCAGAACACATTGCAGTGCTGGCGCAGAAACTGGTTTAAGTAAGCAGATCAAAAGATCGCAGCCTGCGGCAGCGCCTACATTTTGTCCCGTGTAGGAGCTGCCGAAGGCTGCGATCTTTTGCTTTTGCGGTTTTAACCACGGCACTCGACCAACCCTTTCACCTGACCGTCAGGCGTCTGGTTTTCATCGGACAGCCACTGCTCAAACCCCGCCGCAATCGCCGGCCATTCCCCATCCAGAATCGAGTACCACGCGGTATCGCGGTTCTGGCCCTTGACCACCATGTGCTGGCGGAAAACGCCTTCGAAGCTGAAGCCCAGGCGTTCAGCGGCGTATTTGGAGCGGGCGTTACCGTTGTTGCACTTCCATTCCAGGCGACGGTAGCCCAGGTCAAAGGAGTGTTTGGCCAACAGGTAAACCGCCTCGGTGCTTTTTGGCGAGCGCTGCATTGGTGCGCCGAAAGTCACGTGGCCGATTTCGATACGGCCGTGGGCCGGGACAATCGACATCAGGCTGAGCATGCCTTGCACCTGGCCGCTGGCGCGGTCGATGATGCTGAAGAAATACGGATCGCTGCTGGCCGCGTGATTGTTCAGCCAGTCATTGAACACGTGGCGCTCGGGAAACGGGCCGTAGGGCAGGAAGTCCCAGAGTTTCGGGTCGGCGCCGGGACCTTCGAGGGCGTTGAACAGCTCGTCACCGTGGCGCGCCGGGTCGAGCCTTTCCAGGCGGATGAAGCGGCCTTCGAGCAGCGTGGTCGTGGGGGCGGGCACGCCTTTCCAATCGGCAGGTGAGGTGATCATGAGCGCGTCTCCTTAAAGGGCTTTGCGAAACTGGATGAAGCCAGGGCGCTCGGCGATGCGCTAGTAGAGCTGGATCGCCGTGGCGTTGGATTCGTGGGTCAGCCAATGGACTTTGCAGCAGCCGCCGGCTTTGGCCGTTGCATAGACGTGCTCGATCAACTGGCGACCGACGCCGGTGCCGCGGGTTTCAGGCGCCACCAGCAAGTCTTGCAGGTAACAGGAGTTTTCGATGCTCCAGTTCGAGCGATGGTAGATGTAATGCACCATGCCCAGCGCTTTACCGTCAGCCCAGGCGAGGGCGGCGTGCGTCGGTTCGCTCGGGTCGAGGAAGCGCTGCCAGGTACTGGTCGTCACCGCCTCCGGCAGTTCGGTGTTGTAGAAGCGCAGGTACGCCTGCCACAGCGCCAGCCAGGCGGCGTGGTCGTCGGCGCTGACCTGACGGATCTCGATCTGGCTCATGGTGATTTCCTTAACGCATCAATTGGGCGAGGGTTTGATCATTGATTTCGGAGCTGGCGGCCAGCCCTTCGCGCACGCCGGCGATATCTTCGGCGCTGCGGTTCTGACTGAGCTTGCGCTTGCCTTCCAGGCGGTCGATGGGAATGGCGAAACCGACGATGGCTTTGAGCATGCTGTCGATGTAATCGGCGGGTGCGTCGGCGACCGACCAAGGCTGTGCGCGGCCGGCTTCATGGCGGTCGGTGAGGGTGCTGACGATGTCGAGCAGCCGCCCGCCGTCGCTGAAGGTCTCGGCGTGGCCGTAGGCGTGTACGGCGATGTAGTTCCAGGTCGGCACGACTTTGCCGTGCTCGGCCTTGCTCGGATAAAACCCTGGGCTGACGTAGGCATCCGGTCCGGCAAAAATCAGCATCGCTTCGGCGCCGTCGCGCAGGTCCTTCCACTGCGGATTGGCCCTGGCCAGATGCCCGTAGAGCGTGCCGTATTCACCTTGTTCGCAATGCAGCAGCACCGGCACATGGCTGGCTTGCAGACCGTTTTCGCCGTGGGTGACCAGAATGGCGAGGCGAGTGGCGAGGACCAGTTCGTGGAGTTGGGACAGCTCATCGATGGCAAAGGCGCGCGGCGTGTACATAAGAGATTTTCCTTGGCGAATACATACATCCTAGGCAGGCTATTGGTCTGATGTAAGAGCCATTGATGGCCAATTTCATAGGTCCATTACCATGCCTGATTTGTCCACGTTGTCCATGCCGTTCAACCCGGCGGGCATCGAGCTTGATCGCCGTCAGGGCTTGAGCCGTCAGCTCTATCAGGCGTTGCGACTGCGTGTGCTCGACGGGCGGCTAGCCAGTGGCACGCGCCTGCCAGCCAGCCGTGATCTGGCCGCCGCGCTGGCGATTTCCCGCAACAGTGTGGTTCGGGCCTACGATCAACTCTATGCCGAAGGCTTCATTGAAGGGCGGGTGGGGGATGGCACTTACGTGGCCCAACTGCCCCGTGACCCGCTCAAGGCGAAAAAACTATCCACAAAAGTATCCACAGGGTTTTCAACAGGCTTACCCACAGCCTTATCCACAAATTCCGCAAATTCCACTGTGCTTTCATCCAGTAAAGTTATCCACAGCGGGGTTTTACAGCGGTTGGAAAACAACCATTTACCCCATCCCCCCAGTGGCCCGCCGCGCGCATTTCGGGTTGGTGTACCGGCATTCGATCTGTTTCCGTTTGACGTCTGGGCCAAGCTCAACGGGGCTTTCTGGCGCAAACCGGATCTTCAGCAGATGTGTTACGGCGACCCGGCCGGCGATGCGCGTCTGCGCAGCCTGATTGCGGCCTATCTGCGCAGTTCGCGAGGAATGCAGTGCTCGGCTGAGCAAATTGTGATCACCAGTGGCGCACAGCAGGCCATTAGTCTTTGTGCACAGCTGCTAGTGGAGCCGGGCGATGGCGTTGCGATCGAAAATCCGGGGTATCGTGCGGCCGGTCATGCATTCGCCTTGGCGGGAGGCATTCTGCGCGGGATTGGCGTGGACGAAGAGGGCATGGATTGCTCGGCACTGTCGGGTGCCAGTGATTGTCGCGTGGCCTACGTGACGCCCTCGCATCAATACCCGACAGGCGTGGTGATGAGCCTGGCGCGGCGTCTTGAACTGCTCGCCTGGGCCGAACGCACGCAAGGCTGGATCGTTGAGGATGACTACGACGGCGAGTACCGTTACACCGGCGCGCCATTGGCTCCTTTGGCGGCACTCGATCAACAGGGCCGCGTGCTGTATGTCGGCACGTTCGGCAAGGTCGCATTCCCGGCGTTGCGCCTCGGTTATCTGGTGCTGCCACCGGCACTGGTGCCAGCGTTTTCGCAACGCCGGGCGGTGGATGTCCGGCATTCCGAGGTGAGCACGCAAGCGGTGATGGCCGAGTTCATGGCGGCCGGGCATTTCCAGCGGCATATCCGCCGGATGCGCCGCGCCGCGCTGAACCGGCGCAATACGTTGCTCGATGGTTGGCCAACGGCAATCCTCGGCGTCGGTGACCTGCCGGCGGTGTCGGCCGGGCTGCACCTGACCGTGAAGGTGGAGAGCATCGACCGTGAGCGGCAACTGATCGAGCAAGCTGCGCGCGTGGATGTCGAAATCAGCGGCTTGAGCCATTACTGGCTGCCGGACTCTACGACTCCCCAGGACCAGCGCGCCGGACTGGTCCTGGGGTTCGCCGCCGTGCCGGAAGCCGCGATCAAAGCTGCGTTGGCCCGGTTGCAGCAGGCTTGGCGGGCGTGAAAAACAAGGTCTCGGCTAATTGGGTGGAAATCTCGCTGCGGTGAATATCGATGACTTGCTGATTGTTCAAACCACGCAATTCATAGGTCCCCCCTAGATGCCGCTGCGCGTTGGTTTTCAGGTGTCCGGCGAGGAATGGCGTTAACGGCGCGCTGACACTGCTGTAGTGAAAGTGCGCGTAACACACCACCTTGCTGGTTTTGATATCGCGTACTTCGTACTCGTCCAGAAAGTCATTAGGACGACTTTTTAGTTCGCGTCGCGTTAGGATTTTGGCGATGGTCACTTCACCGTGATTTTTCAGCCACTCGACGCCGGCTCCCGTCGGCATCTGCTGTTTGATCATTCTGGCCCGGGTACTGGTGCCTTTTTCATCAAGCGCCTTTGCTGCCTTCTCCAGCGCGTGACCTAGTTCTTGCGTCGGGTTGTCGAGATCCGCCGTGGCATTGCGCGCCGTCAATGCCTCATCGATGTCTGCGTTGGCTTTGCGCAGAAGCGCTGCATGTCGGTGGTATTCCTCCTCGACCTCCACCGGGAGCCGCGGACCCCGCTTGATCCGAGCGTCGGTAACCCGGTGAAACTCCGCAAGGCCATCGAGCAGTGCCTGGCCGGCGCGGATACTTTTATTGAGATTGGGCCTGGGCGGCGGCTTGGGGAGTTGCGTCGTCGGCGTAGCCGTAATGTGTTCGACCCAAACGCCGGGTGACTCTTCCTGAAAGGTGGCGATGACCCCTGCCATGTTCGAGCGCAATTCGACCAGGTCGCTTGGCCCGTCTTCAGTCGCAGTTTTCGGTACACCGACGAGAGTGCCTCTGCTACGGGTCTTGATGATTTTCCGGGTGTTCATGCCTGCAGGCCTGGACGGACCGGCTTGAGGTTCGACCAGACGCCGGTCACGCAGCAAGCCTGCCAGCTGCGTGACCGCTATGTCGCTGAACTCCTTGACCCTTTCACGTACCCGCGCAAGCCGTGGAAGGTTGAGCTGGTCCGCAAACTCGGCGGCGATATCGCCAAAACCCTGATCCACCGCGGCAAATTGCCGGGTCAGGTGATTCAGGGTGTCGATCCGCTCACCGAGGTTGTGCAGACTTTCATCGGTACTCAGATTCAGCGAGCTCTGAACGTTCAGTGCTGCGCTTTCGATGAGTTGTTCCATTGTCGCCTGCGCCTGTGCCCTGACCGCTGTTGTGCCCGGCTTGACGCAAATCTCCTGGCCAAGACAGATTTGCAGCAGCTTGAAATCATTCAGATCGTAGTCCGGCAGAGTTTTCCGATATTTGATCAGTATTTCCACAGCGCCTTCGCCGAGGCGTTCAAGTTCTGCGAACCGGGCATGGGAAGCGTCGATTTTTTCCATGATCCCCTGAGTCTGATCGCTCATTTCTTCGCAGGTCTGAATGAACCGCTGCGACGAAGATTGCCTACGGTCCTCAATTGCCATCGTCGTAGCGCGGATATTGGCCTGAAAATCCGTGCCGTTCTCCATGAGCCATTCCTGGCCGAGGAACAGTTGCATCTCCAGCCGCTCGGTTATCACCGCGCGGAAATTGGGAACCTCCTGCAGCGAATTCAACATTTTGATTTGATTGATATTTTCCCCGTATTCCTGGAGCTGTGAATCCAGCAGATCGAGGTATTTTTTGCGTGCAGTCTTGGCCGTTTCCGGCAGGGCGGCGTCCATGGCGGTGCGGGCTTCTGTGAGCTCAGTCAGCTTGGACGGCATCGTCAAGTCGAAAGCGCTGATAGCACTTCGGTGCTGAGATATGCGCTGCATGTTCTGACGCTGGACCTGTCTGCGCCGACTGCTCAGGCTGCCGCCGCTCAGGCGCAATCGCAGATCGACGACCCATTGGCCGGCCGCGCTGCGTACCAGAAATGGTCCGGTACCGGGAGGCTGTCGGCTCGAGTCGATGATCTGCACGTGCTCCTCTTCATTGATCTGCACCTGGAACCAGCGCTTGTCGACCGGCGCGTACCATTTCCCGCCATGTTGGTAGAGGTGCTGATACGGGCCCTCACTCGCCGCAGTCCCAAGCGTTTCGGGTTTGCTGATGTTGAGACGGTCCAGCAGTGCGGCGAGGCTGTGGTTCGATTGCTCTAGAGCGGCGATGGTGTTGATCGACGTCCCATGATTGGCGACCAGTTCACTGCCCGCGATGTCCGGCGCGCGTACAGGGTTGATGAGCTCAGGTACGGGTTGAGGTGTCTGCGACTCCCACGCATCAACTGCACTGATGGCCTTGTGGGCGGGCTTGTGACCGACCGCTGCGCGATGGGCGAGGACCATGCCCAGTGCGAGGAGAATATCGGCAAGTGCCGACCAGGCGACTTTGCCGGATTGCTGATTGGCAGCGTCGCTGACCTCCTGCAAGTCGTCCATGATCTGCCAGATCCAGGCCGCTATCGAGACACCGCGCCCCAGAAAGGGCAGCGCCGCGTTAAAGAGTACCCAGCCACCGCGTTTGAGCGTGGCCCAGCGTGCTTGCGCGTTGGATACCGATTGGCGGTCAGCTTGAGTGATGACCGCTTGCACATTAGTCTTGTGCAGCGTTGCCAGAACATCGCCTTCGATGACGTCGGTGCCCAGCGTGACGGGCCTGGACATATCAATGAGGGTCAGCGGGTGAACCACTATCTCTGGAATGACCCACACCGAGGGAAACCTTGCCGCAAACACATACTGGCTGAAGTTGAATCGCACGCTATCGGGTAACCACGCCAATACCGATTCGCGCAGATCCTGAGAATGCTTGATTGCGTACAGCAAATTGGTAGGACCGGGGTATTGAATCAGCGCCTTTGCGAACAGCGGTCGATAAAGCAGGCAGGGCCCTTTGTCCGGCTCGCGCGGGCCGATGACGAACATGTTGTCCACGGTGTCCGCGCGGGAGGTGCTGCGGTGGGTCACGAATGCCAGAGGGCGGATGACGATGTCCTGCCCGTCGACCTGACGATCTGCAGCGACGCTGCTCAGTGCCGCGACCACGTATCGGTAACCCAGCTCAGTGATGCCTGCTTCGCCACGGATCTTGTGTTGCAGGGCCAGCAACGGCAATTCAAGGGGTAACTGTTGGCTATAGAGATCCTGCAAAGCAGCCGCCTGAGTGGCGTCGTCGACCAGTTTTTTCTTCAGGTAAGCGGGGTAAGTGCTGCCGATGTCGACGGTCTTCACCAGCTCTTCGACAAAGGTCACGGTCATCCATTGCGGTAATGCGCTGCCGTCTTTGTAGGCCACCCTTTTATTGCCCAGGGGCAGGCCCGCGAGGTTTTGCAGCGCGAGTTCGAGAAGCGTCAGCGTTTTGGTCTGAAATTCGCCCGGCACTATGAACGTGCCCCAGATCACCAGACTGACGATGGTCATCTCGATGTCGTCGAGCTTGATATCGGTCGCCATCGGGTGGTCTTTTAGAATCTGTGCAGTCAGTGCCTCGCGTGTGAATGTCTGCAGATCCTTCACTTCGCTCTGAAACGATTTGCCCTGGTTCGCATGCTGCACCACCGTCAGATCCAGCAAGTGTCGGCCGTAGAGGGTCTGATCGGCAGGCGAGGCAGCTTCCAGCCACCCCGGCAGCATTGGCCTCAGTCGCTCGATGTGCGGTTTCAGGCGCGGTATCGGTTGTTGATGGTTGCCAGCGGTTCCGGCGTGAGGATAGAGCCTGTTGAGAATCGGACCTTCGAAGAAATTGATCTGGCCCAGCGCATCGGCTTCAAGCGCAATGACAGTGCAGGCCTGGTGGTTGAAGAAGTCGCCCTCAGGCTCGACAAGTCGCCAGCTCAGACCTTTGGCGCTGGCCCCTTCGCGAAACCGGTGTGGCAGGGCATTGCCGATTTCGTCCACCGAAGCGAAGCGTCGAAAGCCTTGCACCACCGAGTGAGTGAGCACCAGCGTGCGCTGCCCGAGCGTACCGATCAGCACGGCAGTATTGAGCAACGTCGCGTGTTTGCGGGCATCCCCTTCACCGTGATCCAGGTCAATCAGACAGGCGCGGGTCTTGTACTTGTCGTTGGCTCTTTTTCGTTTGTCCGGGTTGTTGAAAACGGCGAGGGCCATGGCTTGCTCATCGGCATCCCAGCCAAGGCTTGCGTCGACATTCCACAGTCTGCGCAAGCCATCGGACAGTTGGTACCAGCGCGGGTGATTCGCAGCGGTGTTTTCGCTCCAGTAATCGATGTGTTGCTCTTTGTAGGCAACGAACAGCAGTGGCGCCAGATCGTTGATCAGCCGGGCGATGGCACTGATTTTCACCGGTAGCTGGATTGCCGGGCTGACAGTGGGCTGCAAGGTCAGGAAGTGTTCGTCGTCGAGGTACGTCACCGTGGTGCCGGACAGGCCAAGCCGCACCAGCGCGTCGGTAAGGGATTCGAACTGGTCGGCGCCCGGGGTTGCATGCTCGTCAGTGATGACCCATGTCGGCGTCGCGACCATGGCCCGTTGTGGGTCGATCTCCAAGTTCGGATACAGCGTTTTGAGGGCCTGGCGCAGTGTTGTCGTGGCGACTTCCCGCAACGAGGGGCCGGTCACCAGTTGGGTCAACACATCAACCGCGCTGGGTATGGATATTTCGGGCATGGGGCAATTCCTGCTCTGACTGTTGGGCACACCGGGGAAGTGGCCGAGCAGGGCAAGGTAAAGTTCGCGTCGCGACGGTGTGCGGTACATAGATCTTGCGGGCAAAAAAAGACCCGCACGAGCGGGTCCAGGTGTTTAGCCGTTGCTCAGTGAGCGCTTTCAAAGCCCTCAAGCACGTTCACTGCGTTGATGCCGATTTCTTCCACCGCGTAGCCACCTTCCATCACGAACAGCGTTGGTTTGCCGAGCGCGGCAATACGCTTGCCCATCGCCAGGTAATCCGGGCTGTCGAGCTTGAATTGCGAGATCGGATCGTCTTTGAACGTATCGACACCCAGCGACACGACGATGATCTCGGCGCCATAACGGTCGATCTCGTTGCAGGCTTGGTCCAGCGCCGCACTCCAGGTGTCCCAGCCGGAACCGGCGGGCAGTGGATAGTTGGAATTGAAGCCTTCGCCGGCGCCTTCACCGAGCTCGTCTTCGTAGCCGAGGAAGAACGGAAACTCCGCTTCCGGATGGCCATGGATCGAGGTGAACAACACGTCGCTGCGTTCGTAGAAAATCGATTGGGTGCCGTTGCCGTGGTGGTAGTCGACGTCGAGGATCGCGACCTTCTTGTGGCCTTGATCAAGAAACGCCTGCGCCGCAATGGCCGCGTTGTTGAGGTAGCAATAACCGCCCATCAAATCGCCGGCAGCGTGATGTCCGGGTGGGCGACACAACGCGAAGGCACTGTGTGCGCCGTGCTGGATCGCCGCTTGCGCGGTCAGTGCAACTTGCGCCGCGCTGTACGCGGCTTGCCAGGTGCCGGCAGTGATCGGTGCGCCGCCGTCGAAGCTGTAGTAACCGAGTTGGCCGTGCAGGCTGGTCGGTTTGATCGCACGCAAGGTACGCGCCGGCCAGGTGTAGGGCAGCAAGTCGCCGTCGGTGTTGAATGCTGTCCAGCGCGCCCACGCGCCTTTAAAGAACTCGAGATAGTCGCGGCTGTGAATGCGGGCGATCGGTTCGAGGCCGAAGTCCTTCGGTGCCTCGACCGGACCCAGATGCTGGTGCTGCACGCGTTGCAGCACATGGTCGGCGCGCGAAGGCATCTCGAAGCAAGGCTTGAGCTGGCCATCGATCAATTCGCAGCGGCCATGGTGCAGGTGGTGATCATCCGAGTAGATCGTCAGCATTTGTTGTTCTCCGCAGGGGCTGATTCGGTTTGCGTCCAGTGTTGCGGCGCACAGCGATTCGGAAAACGGCAGAAGAGGCCAAAAGGGGATCGATCTGGCCAGAACCTCTGACCGCTATTCGCCCCTTGCTTGAGTAGGCCTGCCCAAGCCTGCTCCCACAAAGGAATATCAATGCGGTCGGAACTGGCTCGGCGCGACCCCACTCCAGCGCACAAACGCATGGCGAAAGCTCGCGGTCTCGCTGAAGCCCAGGGTTTCGGCGATGCGGTAGATCGGAAGTTGATCCTCACACAGCATCTGCTTGGCTCGCTCGAAGCGCAGTTCATCGAGCAGTTCCTGATAACTGCTGCCCATGTCCTTCAGATGTCTGCGCAAAGTGCGCGGCGAGCATTTCATTTGCTGGGCCAGACCTTCCAGTCCCGGTGCGGCGTTCAGCTGGGCACTGAGCAATTGGCGGATACGGCCCAGCCAGGCCTGACGTCCGGTGAATTCGAGGTTCTGCTTGCGACAGCGTTCAGCCATGGCTTGGTGGGTGACGGCGTCCGCCAGCGGCAGCGGCTGGTCCAGCCAGTGACGGTCGAAGGCGAACGCGTTGTCTTTGGCGGCGAAGTGCAGCGCTGCATTGAAGTGCTCGGCATAGCTTTCGCGGTAATCCGGTGCCTCATGTTCAAAACGGACGGCGAGCAAGGGCAGCGGACCACCGAGTAAATCGTCGCAAATGACTTTGAGCGAAACCAGACAGAATTCGGCATTGAATACTGCCATCGCCGGGCTCTCGCGGTAATCGGCGGCGACAAACCAGACGCGTTCGCCGTCGTCCTCAAGACTCAGCTCGAAAAGTGTTCCCAACAGCGCCGGATAGCGGATGGCCAGGCGCAAAGCGTCACCGAAGGTGGCACAGGTCAGCAGTGCGTAGCCGAGAATTCCATAGCTGGAAACGTGCATGCGTCGGCCCAGTTCCAGACCGATATCGTGCTTGAGCGCGACCGCGTTGGCGCACACCTGCATCTCCTGATTGGTGGTGATGCGCGTGTCGGCCCGGGCCAGATCCGCCGCACTGATGCCGCTGCCGGCCAGCAATGCTTCGCTCGACAAGCCTTGATCCCTGAAGGTGTTGAGCACCAGAGAGACCGCGTTGAGGGTGGTGAGGTGGGAGTGGAGCATGAGATTTTCCAGCCTTGGGATGGCTGGAACGCAGCAAGTTGTATGCCGCAGCAGCCCCTCACCCCAGCCCTCTCCCTGAGGGAGTGGGGGCCGACCGGGGGATATTGGCGAGATACGCCGACCTGAAAAAGCTCTGCCGAATCCAAAATCGAAACTTTTTTTCAGGTCAGCGTATAGCGCAGGACACTAAGGTCCGTCCCCTCTCCCTCTGGGAGAGGGTTAGGGTGAGGGCAAATCGGCAGCCTTGCTCAGACCAGCTCACCACACAAATCCAGCTCCATCAGCCGCCGCACTTCAGCCGTTTCAAGACCCGCCCCCAGCAAACCATGCAACTTGCCGAACGCCGCTTCACGGGTCATACCGCCACCGGACAGCACGCCAACCCCGCGCAAGCGGCTGCCAGCCTCGTACACGTCCAGTTCAACGCCGCCCTCGTGGCATTGCGTCACCGCGACCACCACCACGCCGTTGTCCCGCGCACGGCTTAAGCTGGCAAGGAACTCTGGATTGTCGCTCGGTCCGGTGCCGCTGCCGTAGCACTCCAGCACCAGCCCCTGAATGCCGCTGTCGAGCAACCCGTCGAGGATCGCGGCGCCGATTCCGGGGAACAACGGCAGTACCGCAATGTTCGCCAGTAGCTTGGGCTGGTTGTAATTCAACGCTGGCGGCACAGAAGTAGCTTTCACGCCGCCGCCCTGACGCTCCAGGCGCTTGAACGGATGACGACCGAAGCTGCGCACTTTCGCGCAGCGGGTCGGCGCCAGCAGTTCACCGTGGAAGTACAGATGCACACCCGGCGCCAAACCCTGACCGAGGGCGACCAGTGCGCCGCTGAGGTTTTCCCAGGCATCGCTATCGGTGACACCGGCCGGCAACATGGAGCCGGTGAAGCACACACGGGCATGCAGGCCGAGCAACTGGAAACTCATGGCCGCGGCGCTGTACGCCAGTGTGTCGGTGCCGTGCAGGATCAGCACGCTGTCGCAGTTCTGTACATCAACTGCATCGACCACAGCCTCACGCAGTTGCTGCCAATAGGCCGGGGTCATGTTGGCGCTGTCGATCAGCGGCGACATTTCACGAAAGCGCCATTGCGGCACGATCAGTTCTGGCTGGCTGTGCAGATAGTCGCGCATCCGCGCTTCGAAACCTGATGCCGGGGCCAGGCCATTGGCACTGGCCTGCATGCCGATGGTGCCACCGGTGTAGAGCACCATGACGTTTTGCGCGGCGGGATAGGTCGACGAATTCATGAGGATTCTCCGAAAGGATGAGGTCCTGTGGGAGCGAGCCTGCTCGCGAAAGCGGTGTGTCAGTCAATGCATGCATCAACTGCCAGATTGCATTCGCGAGCAGGCTCGCTCTCACAGTTTTCCGAACTGTAACTGACGAGCGCAGGAGATGCGCCCGTCATTCCACCCATCAGCGTTGCGCTGCAGGGACGCCTTGCGGCTCGACTTCAGTCTTGCCGGCTGCGGCGGGCGGATTGGCCGGCCAGGCTTTGCGGTCCAGGTCCAGATCCGGGAATTTGCTCGAATCGAACACCGGCGTCTTGATGCCGGCCGCACGCTGGTCATCGTAGTCACGCAGGATGCGCATGCCGATCTTGAACAGCAGGAACAGCGCGATCAGGTTCACAAACGCCAGCATGGTCATAGTGATGTCGGCGAAGGCGAACACGGTGCTGAGGTTTTCGATCGCACCCCAGAAGATCAACACCAATACCAACACGCGGTAGCCGATCAGCGCCTTGCGGTTTTCACCGATCATGAAGCGCAGGTTGCTCTCGCCAAGGTAGTAGTTGTAGAGGATCGAGGTGAACACGAACAACGCCAGGGCGACCGAGATGAACATCCGGCCCCATTCACCCACCACAGCGGCCAGTGAGTTCTGGGTCAGGGCAATGCCATCGCCTTCGAAGCCTGGGGTGTAGAAACCCGAGAGCAGGATCAGCAGCGCGGTGCAGGTGCAGATCACGAAGGTGTCGAGGAACACGCTGAAGGCCTGAACCACGCCTTGCGCGACCGGGTGCTCGACCGAAGCCACAGCCGCCACGTTCGGCGCACTGCCCAAACCGGCTTCGTTGGCGAACACGCCACGCTTCACGCCCATGACGATGGCGCTACCGATCAGACCGCCGAATGCCTGGTCGAGACCGAATGCGCTTTTGACGATGGTCATCAACATGGCGGGTACGTGGTCGAATTGCAGCACGATCACGTAGAGGGTCACGCCGATGTACACCAGGGTTTTCACCGGTACCAACAGGTCAGCGACCTTGGCGATACGCTTGATCCCGCCGACGAACACCAGGCCCAGCAGCACTGCCAGGCCGAGGCCGGTGTAAGTGGTGTCGAGGCCGAAAGCGTTTTCCAGCGAGTGAGTCACGGCGTGCGCTTGCAGGCCGTTGAAGGCGAAACCGAAGGTCACCAGCAACAGGAACGCCATGACCATACCCAACCAGCGTTTCTGCAAACCATGCTGGATGTAGTAGGACGGACCGCCACGGAAGGTGCCATCAGAGTCGGTGCGTTTGTAGAGCTGGCCGAGCGAGCACTCGAAGAAGCTGCTGGACATGCCGACCAGTGCGGTTACCCACATCCAGAACACCGCACCTGGCCCACCGAGGGTCACGGCGATGCCGACACCGGCGATGTTACCTGCACCGACACGGCCGGCGAGGCTGAGCATCAGGGCCTGGAACGAGCTGAGCTGCCCGGCGCTGCTTTTGAGACTGTCGCGGAACACCGCGAACATGTGGAAGAAGTGCCGCAATTGAACGAAACGCGAGCGAATCGTGAAGTAGCTACCGAGCCCGACAATGAGCACGATCAGTACTTTCCCTGAGAGGAAGTCGTTAATGACTTCGAGCATGGATTTTTCCTCGCTGTTTTTTGTGTAAGCAAATGCTGGATAGAAGAAACATCGTGTTACACCGGTCTGCGCACGGCACGACGGGTGAGGCGAAGGTTTCGTCCCGGATCCATTTCGCGGGTTTGTTATTAGTTCGGGTTTCGCATGGGTGATGGCCTCGTTACCGACGACCGCTCACGCGAAGAGGGGCGGCACTATACCGATCAGTGGCGCGCCCGTCTGCACGGTAGTGGTGCAAGCGACGAAACGAAGCTTTGAAACACCCGGCGTTACCGGCGCCGGGTTTGTGCGGGAACTGCTTTTTTGTGGGAGCGAGCCTGCTCGCGAAAGCGGTATATCAGGCGCATCGGCGTTGGATGTGCCGCCTTCGCGAGCAGGCTCGCTCCCACATTGTTCAGTCCCCAGACATAGGGGTCTCAGGATCAGATAGTTAAAAAAAAGGGCCTGGGGACGGATCCCCAAGCCCTCAAAAGGTGAGAGGTGTCTAGTCCCTCGACCTGGTGAGCGGTGCTACAAGTAACGCGTCGGCTCAGGCTTTGAGCGGAACCAGACGCGGAGCAATCATGTTTTCCGGGCGCAGGATGTCGGCGAGCATGGCTTCGTCGAGCAGACCTTCTTCGCGCACCAGTTCCAGCACGCCGCGGCCGCTTTCAAGAGCGATACCGGCGATGCGGGTGGCGTTTTTGTAGCCGATGTACGGGTTCAGTGCGGTGACCAGACCGATCGAGTGCTCGACCAGTTCACGGCAGCGCGCTTCGTTGGCGGTGATGCCGACGATGCAGTGCTCGCGCAGCATGTCCATGGCGCGTTGCAGCAGGCGGATCGAGTCGAAGATCTTGAACGCGATCAGCGGCTCCATCACGTTCAATTGCAGCTGGCCGCCTTCGGCTGCCATGGTCAGTGCCAAGTCGTTGCCGATGACCTGGAAGGCTACCTGGTTAACGGCTTCCGGGATCACCGGGTTGACCTTGCCGGGCATGATCGAGCTGCCTGGCTGACGCGCCGGCAGGTTGATCTCGTTGATGCCGGTGCGTGGACCGCTGGACAGCAGGCGCAGGTCATTGCAGATCTTCGACAGCTTGACCGCGGTGCGTTTGAGCATGCCGGAGAACAGCACGAAGGCGCCCATGTCGGAGGTGGCTTCGATCAGGTCGGCCGCTGGTACCAGCGGTTGGCCGCTGATCAGCGCCAGACGCTGTACAGCCAGCGCCTGATAACGCGGGTCGGCGTTAATGCCAGTGCCGATCGCGGTGCCGCCCAGGTTTACTTCAGTTAACAGTTCCGGGGCCAGCGTCTTCAGACGGGCCAGGTCTTCGCCCATGGTGGTGGCGAACGCACGGAATTCCTGGCCGAGGGTCATCGGTACGGCATCTTGCAGCTGGGTACGGCCCATTTTCAGGACGTGATCGAATTCTTTACCTTTGGCCGCAAATGCCTGAATCAGGCTGTCTAGGCTGGCGAGCAGGGTGTCGTGACCCAACAGCAGACCCAGGCGGATGGCCGTCGGGTAGGCGTCGTTGGTCGACTGCGCCATGTTCACGTCGTCGTTCGGGTGCAGGTACTGGTACTCGCCTTTCTGGTGACCCATTGCTTCCAGAGCAATGTTGGCGATCACTTCGTTGGCGTTCATGTTGGTGGAGGTACCGGCGCCACCCTGAATCATGTCGACCACGAATTCTTCGTGGAAATCACCGCGGATCAATCGTGCACAGGCTTCGCTGATGGCAGCGTGCTTGGCTTCGCTCAGGTGACCCAATTCACGGTTGGCGTCAGCGGCGGCCTGTTTGACCATCGCCAGACCCACAACCAGTTTCGGGTAATGCGAAATCGGAACGCCCGAGAGGCGGAAGTTGTTCACCGCTCGCAGGGTCTGGATGCCGTAATACGCTTGAGCCGGTACTTCGAGGGCGCCAAGCAGGTCGTTTTCTGTGCGGAAAGATGCAGCGGAGGACATGATAGAAATCATCTCGATATGGACCCGGTCTGTGCCGGAACGCTGCGAATGCTAGGCTTGTGGGGAAATTTGGGCCAATGCTGTTAAGCACTGGCCTATGCACATTCGGCATAATGCCCGTGTGACGCCGCGTGCGCGGCAGACGTGTGACCTGTTTTGGTGCGTGTCCGGGAGGACGTGATGAATCTGGAAAGCAAATGGCTCGAGGACTTCAGTGCTCTGGCCGCCACCCGCAGCTTCTCGCAGGCTGCCGAACGACGTTTCGTGACTCAGCCGGCATTCAGCCGGCGGATCCGCAGCCTCGAAGCGGCGCTGGGGCTGACCTTGGTCAATCGGTCGCGCACGCCGATCGAACTGACGGCGGCGGGGCAATTGTTTCTGGTGACCGCGCGCACCGTGGTCGAGCAGCTCGGCGAAGTGTTGCGTCACCTGCATCATCTGGAAGGCGGGCAGGGCGAGGTGATGCAGGTGGCCGCCGCTCACTCCTTGGCGCTGGGTTTCTTCCCGCGCTGGATCGCGCAACTGCGTAATGAAGGGCTGAATATTGCCACTCGGTTGGTGGCGACCAACGTTGGTGACGCCGTGCATGCGTTGCGTGAAGGTGGCTGCGATCTGATGCTGGCGTTCTATGACCCGGACGCGGCGATGCAGATGGACCCGGAGATTTTCCCGTCGCTGCATTTGGGCCAGACCGAAATGTTGCCGGTGTGCGCGGCGGATGCCGATGGCAAACCGCTGTTCGATCTGGAAGGCGAAGCCAGCGTGCCGCTGCTCGCCTACAGCGCCGGGGCTTTTCTCGGACGCTCAGTGAACGGTTTGCTGCGCCAGCGTCAGCTGCGGTTTACCACCATTTATGAAACCGCCATGGCCGACAGCCTGAAAAGCATGGCGCTGGAAGGCCTCGGCATTGCCTGGGTGCCACAACTGAGCGTGCGTGCGGAACTGGCACGCGGTGAACTCGTTGTGTGCGGCGGCCCGCAATGGCATGTGCCACTGGAGATTCGTCTGTACCGCTGCGCACTAGTGCGCAAGGCCAACGTCCGTCTGCTGTGGCGCAAGCTAGAAGGTGGCGCCGCACAAAACACCTGAACCCATCGAATAACCCTGTGGGAGCTGGCTTGCCAGCGATTGCTGGTTGGCCAGTCTCCCTCAATGTTTGCTGACACGACGTCATCGCTGGCAAGCCAGCTCCCACAAGGGATTTGCGGTGTTTCTGGACTGACCTTCAAGTCAATAAAACCGGGCTTTTGCGGCAGATGACAGATGGTCGTGCAGGGGGCTGTTTATTGCTTTCTTTGCGGTATACTGCGCGGCCTTTGGCCGGTACGACCGGCCATTTTTCGTACAATCAAGCCACGCAACCTGCGTGGCTTGTTGTTTTTGACGCGCCTGCGGGCGCCCAGAGAGAAGAGGCGCGACGATGAGTGCACTGGTTGGCGTGATCATGGGCTCCAAGTCCGATTGGTCCACCCTTAGCCACACCGCCGATATGCTGGAAAAGCTCGGCATCCCGTACGAGGTCAAGGTGGTTTCTGCACACCGTACCCCGGATCTGCTGTTCCAGTACGCCGAAGAGGCTGAAGGCCGAGGCATCGAGGTGATTATCGCCGGTGCTGGTGGCGCAGCTCACTTGCCGGGCATGTGTGCGGCCAAGACCCACCTGCCGGTGCTGGGCGTTCCCGTGCAGTCGGCAATGCTCTCGGGCGTCGATTCACTGCTGTCGATCGTGCAAATGCCGGCCGGCATTCCGGTCGCCACCCTGGCCATCGGCAAGGCTGGCGCGATCAACGCAGCGCTGCTCTCGGCGAGTATCCTTGGCGCCAAGCATCCGCAATTCCACGCGGTGCTGAAAACCTTCCGTGCCGAGCAGACAGACAGCGTCCTGGACAATCCAGACCCACGTATTGCCTGAGGTTGTTGAGATGAAGATCGGTGTAATCGGTGGCGGCCAGTTGGGTCGCATGTTGGCCTTGGCGGGCACTCCGCTGGGCATGAACTTCGCTTTCCTCGATCCTGCGCCGGACGCTTGCGCCGCTGCGCTGGGCGAACACCTGCGGGCCGATTACGGCGATCAGGACCATCTGCGCCAATTGGCCGATGAAGTCGATCTGGTGACCTTCGAATTCGAAAGCGTCCCGGCTGAAACCGTAGCGTTCCTCTCGCAATTCGTGCCGGTCTATCCAAGCGCCGAAGCCCTGCGCATCGCGCGTGATCGCTGGTTCGAAAAGAGCATGTTCAAGGATCTGGGTATCCCGACCCCTGCCTTTGCCGACATTCAGTCACAAGCCGATCTGGATGCTGCCGTGGCTGCAATCGGTCTGCCGGCCGTGCTGAAAACCCGCACGCTGGGTTACGACGGCAAGGGTCAGAAAGTCCTGCGCAAACCTGAAGACGTGGTCGGCACTTTTGCCGAACTCGGCAGCGTTGCCTGCTTGCTGGAGGGCTTCGTGCCGTTCACCGGTGAAGTCTCGCTGATCGCCGTGCGTGCCCGCGATGGCGAAACGAAGTTCTACCCGCTGGTGCACAACACCCACGACAGCGGCATCCTCAAGTTGTCGATCGCCAGCACTGATCACCCGTTGCAGGCGTTGGCCGAAGATTATTCCAGCCGTGTGCTCAAGCAGCTTGATTACGTCGGTGTGATGGCGTTCGAGTTCTTTGAAGTCGACGGTGGCCTCAAGGCCAACGAAATCGCCCCACGCGTGCACAACTCCGGGCACTGGACCACCGAAGGCGCCGAGTGCAGCCAGTTCGAAAACCACCTGCGTGCCGTTGCCGGTCTGCCGCTGGGTTCGACGGCCAAGGTCGGCGAGAGCGCGATGCTCAACTTTATCGGCGTTGTCCCGCCGGTTGAGAAAGTCATCGCCATCGAAGGCTGCCATCTGCACCACTACGGCAAGGCCTTCAAGGCCGGGCGCAAGGTCGGTCACGCCAACCTGCGCTGCGCCGACAAGGCCACGCTTGAAGCGCAGATCCTCAAGGTCGAAGCGCTGATCGCCGAGTAAAAGAGTTTCATGTGGCAGCGGCGGAACCATTCAGGGGCCGCCGTTCTCTCATGGCAGGATGCCAAAGTCTGTCTAGGCTTTGGCATATCTACCAAATCAGAGGGAAATGCCATGGGAATTATCGGAACCATCTTTATCGGCTTGATCGTCGGCCTGCTGGCTCGGTTCCTGAAACCGGGCGATGACAGCATGGGCTGGATCATGACCATCCTGCTCGGTATCGGCGGTTCGCTGGCAGCCACCTATGGCGGCCAGGCTCTGGGCATTTATCAGGCGGGCGAGGGCGCAGGCTTCCTCGGCGCACTGGTTGGCGCAGTCGTGTTGCTGGTGATCTACGGCCTGATCAAAAAGAACTGATTCAAAGCGACAAAGTCCTCTCCGCCATCGCGGCGGGGAGGGCTAGAATGCTCGGCGTTTCAACTTCCTTTTTTTACCGAGCTCCTTCATGCGCCGTCTCCTGTTGACTCTCCTCTTGCTGGGCAGCGGTCTGGCCCACGCCAGCGAACTGCCGGAAACCGATTGGCTCGAACTGATGCCCAAGTCGGATCAAAAGGCCCTCGAGGCCATGCCTGAAATCGACCACAACTCCCCGGAAGCCACCGGCACCTTCACCGAGAAGGGCGGGATGAAGCAGGCCAAAGGTCTGCCGGCGGTCATGTACTCGACCAAAACCGTAGCGTCGATGAACGACAAGCACATCCGCATCGGCGGTTATCCGGTGCCGCTGGAATCCGACGCCAAGGGCCGCAGCACGCTGTTCTTCCTCGTGCCGTACCCGGGCGCGTGCATCCACGTGCCGCCACCGCCGCCGAATCAACTGGTGCTTGTGCGGTATCCGAAGGGTTTGAAGCTGGACGACATCTATACGCCGCTGTGGGTGAGCGGCACGCTGAAGGTCGAGAAGGTCAGCAATGACCTGGCCGATGCGGCGTATGCGCTGGAGGCGGACAAGGTGCGGGTGGTGCAGGAATCTGATCTCTGACACCACGAAACAACTGTGGGAGCGAGCCTGCTCGCGAAAGCGGTGTGTCAGGCATTTGAATGTTGACTGATACCACGCCTTCGCGAGCAGGCTCGCTCCCGCATTTTGTATTGTGCTGCTGATTAGAGCGCTTTGCTGGCGACGCTGACGCCCATCGTATGGCTCGCACCCGGTGCCAGAGTCACCACATCACTCATCACATTCGCCGTCTCGATGCACAGCATGCGCTGCCAGCCATCGTTATCCATATCGCTGAGCGCCGCAGCGCGGTCGATCCAGGGGTTCCAGATCACGGCCGTCCGCGAGCCGGTAGAGGTCAGCACGATGCGCCGTTCCCACGTCGAGTCGACGATGCTCAGTTGCGGCGGCGTATCGAGGTAGATGCGGTCGGTTTCCCCGGCAAAATGCAGATCGCCTTGCTGGCTGTGGATCTTCCAGTCGTCCAGCGTCTCGATGTAATCCAAGCCCTTCACGCCGTCGACATGCACATTGCGCACATCGCTGACAGCAAAATAGGTATGCAGCGCCTGACTCAGGCTGACCGAGTCACTGCCACGGTTATGGCTGGTCAGGCTGAATTGCAGCTCATCCGACAGACGCAGGGTCAGGGTCAGATCCACCTGATGCGGCCAACCCGGCAGGCCGCCTTCGGGATAGGGCAACTTGAACTCGACCTTGATCCCGTTGCTCTCGGCTTCGATGCCGCCCAGCTCCCAATCCATCGCACGCACCAGACCGTGCGCAGGAGCCGGTTGCTCACCGGTGTACATCGCCTGCACGCTCTGCGGATTGCGTTCGAACTTGCCGAACCACGGCCAGCACACCGGCACGCCGGCACGGATGCTCTTGCCGGTCTTGAACGTGGCCTTGTCGTTGAGCCAGATGATCGGCGGCTGGCCGTCGATCTGGTAACTGAGGATGTGCGCGCCTTGCTGGGCGACCAACACTTCAGCCTGACCGTGGCGAATGCGCCAGCAGTTCAGTTCATCCAGTTTCACGGCTTCAACGTTGGGCGTGGTCATGGGACAGCTCTCGATCAGACACTTGGGACGACTATCGACCGTCAAACGGCCGCGAGGTTTAACGTGCGCGTGGTGGCACCGAACGAGTGCGGCCACTGCCGTCGATGGCGACGAAGACGAATACCGCTTCGGTCACCTTACGCCACTCGCTGGACAACGGATCGTCGCTCCACACCTCGACCATCATCTGGATCGAGCTGCGACCGATTTCCAGGGTCTGGGTGTAAAAGGACAATTGCGCGCCGACCGCCACAGGCACCAGAAACGCCATGCGATCAATGGCGACAGTGGCCACGCGGCCACCGGCGACACGGCTGGCCATCGCGGTGCCGGCCAAATCCATCTGCGCTACCAGCCAGCCGCCGAAAATATCGCCAAAGCCATTGGTTTCGCGTGGAAGCGCGGTGATTTGCAGGGCCAGGTCGCCCTGTGGGATCGGATCTTCTTGTTCGAGTTCTATCATGCCGAGGGGCCTCTGACCCGTGACTCTTTGTTAGTGCTGCTGGTGGTAGCCGTCTTCGGGAAAAACGATTCAGCACCGAACATACTACGTTCGTCACGTTTTCCATAAGGCGCCTAAGGAGAAACTCTGCGAAACCGGCTGCGCCGATCAAAGGGCGGGCCAACAACGTTTTCGCACAGCAACCCCCTACAAACCGGGGCAAGGTTGCGAGTATATCGGTCGGTAGACTCCACGACGACCGTCCGGTTCTGATTTCGACTGTCAAATACGCGGCTCTATGTGCTTTTTCGAACAATTTGCTATGGTGCCGAACCTGCCCAAGCCACCGCCAGCGTTGTTGTGGCGGCAGATCCGACTATAAGAGAAGCCCTTGCCATGACCACAGCGCCTTCGAGCCTCGCGCAGCCCGAGCAACCCGCACGACCGTTGACCCGCAATGACTACAAGACCCTGTCGCTGTCCGCCCTGGGGGGCGCGCTGGAATTCTACGATTTCATCATCTTCGTATTCTTCGCCACCGTAGTCGGCAAACTGTTCTTCCCGGCCGACATGCCCGAGTGGCTGCGCATGATGCAGACCTTCGGCATCTTCGCCGCCGGTTATCTCGCGCGTCCGCTGGGCGGCATCGTCATGGCGCATTTCGGCGATCTGCTGGGGCGCAAAAAGATGTTCACCCTGAGCATCTTCATGATGGCCGTGCCGACCCTGATCATGGGTTTGCTGCCGACGTATGCGCAGATCGGCATGTGGGCGCCGATCCTTCTTCTATTGATGCGCGTGATTCAAGGCGCAGCGATTGGCGGTGAAGTGCCGGGGGCGTGGGTCTTCGTTTCCGAACACGTGCCGTAAAAGTACATGGGTTACGCCTGTGGCACCCTCACCAGCGGCCTGACCGCCGGTATCCTGCTCGGCTCGCTGGTCGCCACGGCGATCAACAGCATCTATACGCCGAGCGAAGTTTCCGATTACGCCTGGCGGATTCCGTTCCTGCTCGGCGGCGTGTTTGGCCTGTTCTCGGTTTACCTGCGCCGCTGGCTGCACGAGACCCCGGTATTTGCCGAGCTGCAACTGCGCAAGGCGCTGGCCGAAGAAGTGCCGCTGCGCGCGGTGCTGCGTGATCATCGCGGGGCGATCGCGATCTCGATGCTGCTGACCTGGCTGCTGTCTGCCGGCATCGTTGTGGTGATCCTGATGACCCCGACCGTGCTGCAAACGGTCTATCACTTCTCGCCAACCACAGCGCTGCAATCCAACAGTCTGGCGATCGTATTTCTGAGTTTTGGCTGCATCATTGCCGGCGCGCTGGCGGATCGCTTTGGCGCCGGGCGCGTATTCGTGTTCGGTTGCCTGGGCCTGCTGATCAGCTCCTGGACCTTCTATCACAGCCTCGCCGATCACCCGAACTGGCTGTTCCCGCTGTATGCCCTGACCGGTTTGCTGGTCGGCACCATCGGTGCGGTACCGTATGTGATGGTCAAGGCGTTCCCGCCGGTGGTGCGCTTCAGTGGCTTGTCGTTTTCCTACAACGTGGCGTACGCAATCTTCGGTGGCCTGACGCCGATGATCGTCAGCCTGCTGCTGAAAGAAAGCCCGATGGGGCCTGCCTACTATGTGGCGGTGCTCTGCGCGGTGGGAATTCTGGTGGGGGCGTGGCTCTGGAAGAAGGGGCGCTGATCCGAAATCTCCTCAGTAGTCACGACCCTTTCGCGAGCAGGCTCGCTCCCACACTTGGAATGCGTTCCCGGTGTGGGAGCGAGCCTGCTCGCGAATGGGCGTCTCGAATCATCTTTTAAAACCTGAATGCTGGCCTTTCATCCAATTGTCATATTTCAGCCATAGAGTGTTCACACGGCCTGCTGATACTTGGCCCCGACTTAACACACCCTATCTGCTAGGAGTAAGGCATGAAACTGAAGCGTTTGATGGCGGCAATGACTTTTGTCGCTGCTGGCGTTGCGACTGCCAACGCGGTTGCCGCTGTTGACCCTGCTATCCCGAGCTACACCAAGACCACCGGTGTGTCGGGCAACCTGTCCAGCGTCGGCTCCGATACCCTGGCCAACCTCATGACCCTGTGGGCTGAGAACTACAAAAAAGAATACCCGAACGTAAACATCCAGATTCAGGCCGCCGGTTCTTCGACCGCGCCACCTGCGCTGACTGAAGGCACCGCTAACCTGGGCCCGATGAGCCGCAAGATGAAGGATAACGAGCTGCAAGCCTTCGAAACCAAATATGGCTACAAGCCAACCGCTATCCCGGTTGCCGTGGACGCCCTGGCTGTATTCGTACACAAGGACAACCCGATCAAGGGTCTGACCATGGAGCAAGTCGACGCGATCTTCTCGTCCACTCGCCTGTGCGGTGCTAAAACCGACGTGAAAACCTGGGGTGACCTGGGTGTGACCGGCGACCTGGCGAACAAGCCGGTTCAGCTGTTCGGTCGTAACTCGGTATCGGGCACCTATGGCTACTTCAAAGAAGAAGCCTTGTGCAAAGGCGACTTCAAGCCAAACGTCAACGAACAACCAGGTTCGGCTTCGGTCGTGCAGTCGATCAGCTCCTCGCTGAACGGCGTTGGTTACTCGGGCATCGGCTACAAAACCGCAAGCGTGAAAACGGTAGCTCTGGCCAAGAAAGGCAGCACCGATTTCATCGAAGACACCGAAGAAAACGCCCTGAACGGCAAGTACCCGCTGTCGCGCTTCCTCTACGTTTACGTCAACAAGGCCCCGAACAAGCCTCTGGCCCCGCTGGAAGCCGAGTTCGTGAAACTGATTCTGTCCAAACAGGGTCAGGAAGTGGTTGTGAAAGACGGCTACATCCCACTGCCGGCCAAGGTTGCTGCAAAAGCACTGGCTGACCTGGGTCTGCAAGAAGGCGGCGCTGTCGCCAAGAAGTAACAAATTGAGTCCGAGGTGAACCCCTTCGGACTCAGGTGAAAGGCCGGATCTGCCCGCAGACCGGCCTTTTATACACCTCTCAAATTTTCGATCCTCTGCCAGCTCTGTTGGCGGTGGATTTGCTGCGTCACTGCATTGTCATCTTTCTGTCATACAGGATCGCTAGGGTGAGCGCATGAATGATCTGGCCAATTCCAACATGACTACAAATCCTCCCAAGCGCATTGACTTCAATACGCCTGAGCTGCAACGCAAGCGCCGCATTCGCGCGCTCAAGGATCGCTTCACCCGCTGGTACGTCCTCGTTGGCGGTCTGGCGGTGCTGGTAGCCATCACCCTGATCTTTTTCTTCCTCGCCTACGTCGTCGCGCCGCTGTTCAAGGGTGCCGATCTGACCGTGAATGATGCCATCACCCCGGCCTGGATGCAGGACGCCGGCAAGCCGCTGATGATTTCGCTCGAAGAACAGAATCAGGTGGCCATGCGCGTTTCCGACAAGGGCCAGGCGCTGTTCTTCGATATCGACAGTGGTGCTGAACTGAGTCGCGTCGATCTGCCGTTGCCGGCAGGCGCAACCGTGACCTCCATTGGTAAAGACCAGCCAGGTCATCCGCTCGTGGCCGTAGGCTTGTCCAACGGTCAGGCACTGGTGTTCCGACACACCTATAAAGTCAGCTACCCCGACAGCAAGAAAACCATCAGCCCGGCTATCGAGTATCCGTACGGCAACACGCCGATCACGTTGAACGAAAGCGGCGGTGCGCTGGAGCACGTCAGCCTCAATGCCACTGATTCGACCCTGATGCTGGTGGGCTCGACCGGTTCGCAACTCAATGTTTTGTCGCTGACCAGCGAAGAAAACATGATGACTGGCGAAGTCACCAACGAGCAGAAGCGTATTGATCTGCCGCAGATGACCGAGCCGGTGAAAAACATCTTCGTCGACCCGCGCCAGCAGTGGCTGTATGTGGTCAACGGTCGTGCCCAGGCCGACGTGTTCAGCCTGCGCGACAAGAGCCTCAACGGTCGCTACAAATTGCTCGAAAACGCTGACGCTGAAGTCACCGCGACCACGCAACTGGTCGGCGGTATCTCGCTGATCGTCGGTGACTCCAAAGGTGGTCTGGCCCAGTGGTTCATGGCCCGCGACCCCGATGGCGAGCAGCGCCTGAAGCAGATTCGTACGTTCCAGATGGGCAAGGCGCCAATCATTGAGATCACCGCCGAAGAGCGCCGCAAAGGCTTCCTGGCGCTGGATGCCGACGGCAAGCTCGGCGTGTTCCACAGCACCGCGCACCGTACCTTGCTGGTCGATCAGGTTGTTGAAGGCCAGGGCCTGTTCGGTCTGTCGCCACGCGCCAACCGCGTCATCGTCGAAGCCGGCGGCAAGCTGCAACCGCTGCTGCTCGACAACCCGCACCCGGAAGTGTCCTGGAGCGCGCTGTGGAGCAAGGTCTGGTACGAGAACTACGACGAGCCTAAATACGTCTGGCAATCGACTGCGGCCAACACCGATTTCGAACCGAAACTGAGCCTGTCGCCACTGACCTTCGGCACCCTGAAAGCCGCGTTCTACGCGATGCTGCTGGCTGCGCCGCTGGCTGTTGCCGCTGCGATCTACACCGCGTACTTCATGGCGCCGGGCATGCGCCGCAAGGTCAAACCGGTCATCGAGTTGATGGAAGCGATGCCGACGGTGATCCTCGGTTTCTTCGCCGGTCTGTTCCTCGCGCCTTATGTGGAAGGACATTTGCCGGGCATCTTCAGCCTGCTGATGTTGCTGCCGATCGGCATTCTGGTCGCCGGTTTCACCTTCAGCCGTCTGCCTGAGTCGATCCGCCTGAGAGTTCCGGATGGCTGGGAAAGTGCGTTGCTGATTCCGGTGATCCTGTTTGTGGGCTGGCTGTCGCTGTACATGAGCCCGTTCATGGAGAACTGGTTCTTCGGCGGCGACATGCGCATGTGGATCTCCCACGATCTGGGCATCACCTACGACCAGCGCAACGCTCTGGTAGTTGGCCTGGCCATGGGGTTCGCGGTGATCCCGAACATCTACTCGATCGCCGAAGACGCCGTGTTCAGCGTGCCCCGTGGTCTGACCCTCGGCTCGCTGGCCCTCGGTGCCACGCCGTGGCAGACCATGACCCGCGTGGTGATCCTCACCGCCAGCCCGGGCATCTTCTCGGCACTGATGATCGGCATGGGCCGTGCGGTCGGTGAAACGATGATCGTGCTGATGGCCACCGGTAACACCCCGGTCATGGAAATGAACCTGTTCGAAGGCCTGCGCACCCTGGCTGCCAACGTCGCGGTGGAAATGCCCGAGTCGGAAGTCGGCGGCAGCCACTACCGCGTGCTGTTCCTCTCGGCGCTGGTGCTGCTGTTGTTCACCTTCGTCATGAACACCCTGGCAGAACTGATTCGTCAGCGTCTGCGCAAGAAATACTCGTCGCTTTAAGCAAAGGTAGAAGTCTGTGAAACAGAACTCCCTGAAAGGATGGTTCAAGAGCGGCGCCCCAGGCGTCTGGATCAGCGGTGGCGCGGTGTCCATCGCGGTCATCATGACCATTGGCCTGCTGGCGGTGATTGCCGTGCGCGGTCTGGGTCACTTCTGGCCGGCGGATCTGATCCACGCCAGCTACGACGTGCCGGGCCAGGCCCAGCACCTTGTGGTCGGCGAAGTGGTGCAGAAAGAAGAAGTGCCCCGCGCCCGTCTGAAGAGCGCCGGTTTGCCGGTGCCGGACGCTGGCCCGGAATTCATGACGCGCGAGCTGATCAAAGTCGGCAACCGTGACCTGAACGGCAACGACTTCACCTGGATCGTCGGCGAGTGGTTGACCAACCAGAAGACGCCGCCGGAGCTGATGGCGATCGAACGTCGCGAGTGGGGTAATTTCTACGGCTACCTGGTCAACGTCAAACAGGACGGCAAGGTCATCGCCGAAGGTGAAGCGGCCTGGCCTGAACTGCAAGCGCGGATCGACCGCGTCAATGGTCTGGCCGCGCAACTGAAATCGCTGGAAAAATCCGACATCGGCGCGATCAACGCAGGGCTGGAGCGCATCCGTCTGCACAGTCGCAAACTGGAGCTTGAAGGCAAGTTCGACGCCGCCGCGCAAGCCGACATGGAATCCGAGCGTGCCGAACTCAATGCCCGCTATCAAGACATCGAAGCGCGTCTGGCTGACCTGCATGCGCAGTTCAACCGCGACGCTTTGACCGCTCGCGATGCCAACGGCAAAGAGATTCAAATCGATCTGGGCAAAGTGGTTCACGCCTACCAGCCGAACGCGATGAGCACTCTGACCAAGGTCGGTTTCTACTTCAGCAAGATCTGGGAGTTCCTGTCGGACGACCCGCGTGAAGCGAACACCGAGGGCGGGATCTTCCCGGCGATTTTCGGCACCGTGATGATGACGCTGATCATGGCGATGATCGTGACTCCGTTCGGCGTGCTGGCGGCGGTGTACCTGCGTGAGTACGCCAAGCAGAACACCCTGACGCGGATCATCCGGATCGCGGTGAACAACCTCGCGGGTGTTCCGGCAATCGTATACGGCGTGTTTGGCCTGGGCTTCTTCGTTTACGTGCTGGGTGGTTCGGTTGACCGCTTGTTCTTCCCGGAAGCGTTGCCGGCACCGACCTTCGGTACGCCGGGTCTGCTCTGGGCTTCGCTGACGCTGGCGCTGCTGGCGGTGCCAGTGGTGATCGTGGCTACTGAAGAAGGTCTGGCGCGGATTCCTCGCACCGTGCGTGAAGGCTCGTTGGCCCTCGGTGCCACCAAGGCTGAAACCTTGTGGAAGATAGTCATCCCGATGGCCAGTCCGGCGATGATGACCGGCATGATCCTCGCGGTGGCCCGTGCCGCCGGTGAAGTGGCGCCGCTGATGCTGGTGGGTGTGGTGAAACTGGCGCCTTCGCTGCCGGTGGATGGCAACTATCCGTACCTGCACCTGGACCAGAAGATCATGCACCTGGGCTTCCATATCTATGACGTCGGCTTCCAGAGCCCGAACGTCGAAGCGGCACGCCCGCTGGTATATGCCACGGCGCTGTTGCTGGTGTTGGTGATCGCGACGTTGAACCTGTCGGCGGTGTATATCCGTAACCACCTGCGTGAAAAATACAAAGCACTGGATAGCTAAAGCCATTAGCCACAAGCGGCAAGCTACAAGCCGCTTTTGCTCAAACTTGCAGCTTGCAGCCAGAAGCTTGCAGCTACGAACGGAGTGAGACCCATGCAGCACGAAACGCATACCCACGGCATTAACATGTCTGCCCTGGGCCGCGACAAGCAGAGCCTGAACCTCGAGCAGGAAACCGTTGCCATCGAAGTGCCGGGCCTGAGCCTGTACTACGGCGAGAAGCAAGCGCTGTTCGACGTCAGTATGAATATTCCGAAACAGCGCGTGACCGCGTTCATCGGCCCGTCCGGCTGCGGCAAATCCACGCTGCTACGGACTTTCAACCGCATGAACGACCTGGTTGACGGCTGCCGTGTCGAAGGCGCGATCAACCTGTACGGCAACAACATCTATCGCAAGGGCGAAGATGTGGCCGAACTGCGTCGTCGCGTCGGCATGGTGTTCCAGAAGCCGAACCCGTTCCCGAAAACCATCTACGAAAACGTGGTTTACGGTCTGCGCATCCAGGGCATCAACAAGAAGCGCATCCTCGACGAAGCCGTTGAGTGGGCCCTCAAAGGCGCGGCGCTGTGGGACGAAGTAAAAGATCGTCTGCACGAGTCGGCACTCGGCCTGTCCGGTGGTCAGCAGCAACGTCTGGTGATCGCTCGCACCATCGCGGTTGAACCGGAAGTCCTGCTGCTCGACGAACCGTGCTCGGCACTCGACCCGATCTCGACGCTTAAAGTCGAAGAGCTGATCTACGAACTGAAGTCCAAGTTCACCATCGTCATCGTGACCCACAACATGCAGCAAGCCGCGCGGGTGTCCGACTACACGGCGTTCATGTACATGGGCAAACTGGTGGAATTTGGCGATACCGATACGCTGTTCACCAATCCGGCCAAGAAGCAGACCGAAGACTACATCACGGGGCGGTACGGCTAGTCGTACAGCTGCAAGCCGCAAGCTTCAGGCGGCAAGAAAGATGCGGTGCGATATCAGGACTTATACATAACTGCTTGAAGCTTGCAGCTTGAAGCTTGCAACTTTCGCGGAGCGAACAATGATTTCTAAAGAAGGCCTTACCCATCACATTTCCGCGCAGTTCAACGCCGAGCTTGAGGAAGTGCGCAGCCACCTCCTGGCCATGGGCGGGCTGGTCGAGAAGCAGGTCAACGACGCGGTCACGGCATTGATCGAGGCCGACTCCGGCCTGGCTCAGCAGGTGCGCGAGATTGACGACCAGATCAACCAGATGGAACGCAACATCGACGAAGAATGCCTGCGCATTCTGGCCCGTCGTCAGCCGGCGGCATCCGACCTGCGTCTGATCATCAGCATCTCCAAGTCCGTGATCGACCTGGAACGCATCGGCGACGAAGCTACCAAGATCGCCCGCCGCGCTATCCAGTTGTGCGAAGAAGGCGAAGCCCCGCGCGGTTACGTCGAGGTTCGCCACATCGGCGACCAGGTGCGCAACATGGTCCGCGATGCGTTGGACGCGTTTGCCCGTTTCGACGCCGATCTGGCCTTGTCGGTGGCGCAATACGACAAAATCATCGACCGCGAGTACAAGACCGCCCTGCGTGAACTGGCGACCTACATGATGGAAGACCCGCGCTCTATCTCGCGCGTCTTGAGCATCATCTGGGTGCTGCGTTCGCTGGAGCGCATCGGCGACCACGCGCGCAATATCTCCGAGTTGGTGATCTATCTGGTGCGCGGTACCGACGTGCGCCACATGGGCCTCAAGCGCATGAAGGAAGAAGTTCAAGGCACAAGCGGCGAAACCGCTAATGTTCCGGGCGTTGCTGACGATAAGTAAGATTGCCTGAGAAAAGCGCCCGGCCCTTTGGCCGGGCGTTTTTGTTTCCGGTGCTTTTGAATCAATCGAATTAAAAAGCAGCACCCGCGAACGAAAAGTCCCGGCGTGACTGAAGAGTTTTGGCAATGTGCCATCAGCCAGCGTTATGCTTGCCGGGATTTTAATAGGGGTGTTGGATGAGCAAGATCAGTGTTTTGGTTGTGGACGATGCTTCGTTCATTCGTGACCTGGTGAAAAAGTGCCTGCGTAATTATTTCCCGGGGATCCGCACCGAGGACGCCATCAACGGCAAAAAGGCCCAGGCCATGCTCGCCCGTGAAGCCTTCGACCTGGTCCTGTGCGACTGGGAAATGCCGGAAATGTCGGGTCTGGAACTGCTGACCTGGTGCCGCGAGCAGGACAATCTCAAGACCATGCCGTTTGTCATGGTCACCAGCCGTGGCGACAAGGAAAACGTCGTGCAGGCGATCCAGGCCGGCGTTTCCGGCTATGTCAGCAAGCCGTTCACCAACGAACAACTGCTGACCAAGGTCAAGCAGGCACTGAACAAGGTCGGCAAGCTCGACACCCTGATGAACAGCGCACCGACCAAGATGAACTCGGCATTCGGCAACGACTCCCTGAGTGCCCTGACCGGCGGCAAAGCAGCGGTCATTGGTGGCGGCGCCCCGGCTGCTGCGGCGGTCAATCCGTTTGCCAAGCCTGTCGCCGCAGCGCCTGCACCTGCGGCGGCCGCGTCGCGTGGCCTGCTCAACAGTCCGCCGGTCAAGGCACCTGCGGCTGCGTCCTCGCCTGCCAGCGGTCGCGGTCAGGGCCAATTGCGCCTGCCGAGCGGCACGCAGCAATGTGTGATCAAGGCCCTGAGCATCAAGGAAGCGCTGCTGGTAGTGAAACGCACCGACACCCTGCCGCAGATCCTCGACAGCGCTGTGCTCGATCTGGAGCAGGGTGACAACGCCGAAATCGCTCGCCTCAATGGCTATCTGCACGCCATCGTTGCGTTTGAGCAGAAACCTGACAGCGAATGGCTGCAACTGACGTTCCGCTTCGTCGACCAGGACGCGCAGAAACTCGACTACATTTCCCGCCTGATCGCCCGCGGCACGGCGCAGAAGCACTTCGTTCCTGGCGCGTGATCTCTATCGCCTGACGGTCCGTATTCGCGAGCAGGCTCGCTCCCACCTTGGAACGCATTCCAAATGTGGGAGCGAGCCTGCTCGCGAAGGGGCCATCCCTTACGGCGTCCATTTTCCAGACTGGCTAATTTGAAACATCTCTCGACTACCCTGGTCTGTCTCACCTGCTAGGCTCTTTCCCAGGCCTTACTTCGACAGACTCTTGCCCATGCTCGCGCGACTGCTGTTTTTCTGTGGTTTGGTCATGGCCTCCAACCTGGCTGTGGCGATGACAATCTACAAATCCACCGATGCCAACGGCGTGGTCTCTTACAGCGACCGTCCGAGCAAAGGTGCGAAGGTGTTCGTGTTTCAGGACCGAATGGTCGAGCGCCTCGAGCGCCAGGTCTACCTCGACATCAAGAAACAGAAAGGCGCCGACGTGGTATTCGTGCGCAACGACCTGTATGCGCCGGTTGAGATAGCGCTGGCGTTTACCGGGCTGAGCAACGTGCGTGGCGCGCCGACTCAAACCATTCGCCGGGTGCTGCCGGCGCGCAGCAATACGCGGTTGGCGTTGCTCAGAGCGGTGTCCGGCGGCCAGCCACTGGTGTATTCGCCGCAGTTTCACTACTCCCTCGGCGATCCTGCCGGAACGGCGCAGGGCTACCGTTATCCGCTGCCGTGGCGTGGCGGGCCGTTCCGCTTGAGTCAGGGTGCCAACGGCCAATACAGCCACTACGGGCCGAAGAACAAATATGCGATGGACATCGCCATGCCGGTCGGCACGCCGATCATCGCGGCGCGGGCCGGCGTGGTGGTAAAGACCGAGAATTCGCAGAGTGGGCGCGGCAATGATGCGTCCGGCAATTTCGTGCGGGTGCTGCATGACGACGGCACGATGGGCGTGTACCTGCATCTCAAGCAAGGTTCGGTGAGCGTGCGCGAAGGGCAGCGGGTGACGGTGGGCAGTCCGTTGGCGCTGTCGGGCAACACTGGCAACAGCAGTGGCCCGCAACTGCACTTTGTGGTGCAGCGCAACAGCGGTGCGGGGCTGGTGTCGATTCCGTATCAGTTCAACCAGCCGCTGGGGGCGTTGCCCAACTTTGCGTTGGGCAAGCAGTAACGCGGTGTCAGACCTGGCGCCTTCGAGAGTAGGCTCGCTCCCACATTTGAAATGCATTCCAGAGTGGGAGCGAGCCTGCTCGCGAAGCGATCGGCGCGGTGCCGGATCCGTCGATCAACCCAGCATCAACACCTTCGCCAGCACAATCTTCGGCCCTTTCATCTTCTTGATGATGATCCGCAAGCCTTCGACTTCCAGCACTTCTTCCTCTTCCGGCACCCGTTTGAGGGTTTCATAAACCAGGCCGGCGAGGGTTTCGGCTTCGATGTGGTCCAGGTCGATTCCCAGCAGGCGTTCAACCTTGAACAACGGCGTGTCGCCGCGCACCAGCAGCTTGCCCGGCTGATAGGCAAGAATGCCGCGTTCAGCCTTGCGGTGTTCGTCCTGAATATCGCCGACCAGCACTTCCAGCACGTCTTCCATGGTCAGGTAGCCGATGATGTTGCCATCAGCCTCCTCGACCACGGCGAAGTGCGAGCCACCCTTGCGGAATTGCTCCAGCAGCTGCGACAGCGGCATGTGCCGCGACACGCGCTCCAGCGGGCGGGTCAGCTCAGCCAGGTTGAACGATTCGGGAATGTGATCCAGCGCCGCCAGTTCCAGCAGCAGATCCTTGATGTGCAGCAGGCCGACGAACTCCTGGCGCTCGCTGTCGTACACCGGATAACGGCTGAACTTGTGGCGACGGAACATCGCCAGAATTTCTTTAAGTGGCGCGTTGAATTCCAGAGTGATCAGGTCTTCGCGGGAGTTGGCCCAGTCGACCACTTCCAGTTCGCCCATTTCCACTGCCGAGGCCAAAACACGCATGCCCTGATCGCTCGGGTCCTGGCCACGGCTGGAGTGCAGGATCAGTTTCAGTTCTTCGCGGCTGTAATGGTGTTCATGGTGCGGGCCGGGTTCACCTTGGCCGGCGATACGCAGAATCGCGTTGGCGCTGGCGTTGAGCAGGTAGATCGCCGGGTACATCGCCCAGTAGAACAGGTACAGCGGCACCGCCGTCCACAGCGACAGCAGTTCGGGTTTGCGGATCGCCCAGGATTTGGGCGCCAGCTCACCGATCACGATGTGCAGATAGGAAATGATGAAAAACGCGGTGAAGAACGACACGCCTTTGATGATCTCCGGCGATTGCACGCCGACCGCGCTCAGCAGCGGTTCGAGAATATGCGCAAACGCGGGCTCACCGACCCAGCCCAGACCAAGCGAGGCGAGGGTGATACCGAGCTGACACGCCGAGAGGTACGCATCGAGCTGGCTGTGTACGGTGCGCAGGATGTGCCCGCGCCAGCCGTTCTTGTCAGCGATGGCCTCGACCCGGGTCGAGCGCAGTTTGACCATGGCGAATTCTGCCGCAACGAAAAAGCCGTTGAGCAAAACCAGGATCAGAGCAAAAAGGATCATGCCGAAATCGGCGAATATTGATGCGAGGGACAAGCCAGGGGAAGGGTCCATGATGGAGTTTTGCGGGTTCCGTGTGATTCAAAAGAGATAAAAGCCGCGCCTGAAAGGCAGGTACAAGTCAGCCAATGTAGCGGCTGACTTGGCGATTGCCTAGTGGCGCGTGCCGGCCGGTATCACTCGGCGGCGCTGATCGCCCGTGCGTAAGCGACCTGAGCCGGGGCGAAATGGCAGGTGAACGTGCTGCCGTGGCCGGGCACGCTGCTGATCTCCATGCGCGCACGGTGGCGCAACAACACGTGTTTGACGATGGCCAGACCGAGCCCGGTGCCGCCGGTGTTGGAGTTGCGGCTGGAGTCGACACGGTAGAAGCGTTCGGTCAGTCGCGGCAGGTGTTTGCTGTCGATGCCGATCCCCGAATCCTGCACGCTCAGGTGTGCGCCTTGATCGTCGCCCCACCAGCGAATGCGGATATTGCCCTCGGCCGGGGTGTACTTCACCGCGTTGAACACCAGATTGGAAAACGCGCTGCGCAGCTCCGCCTCGCTGCCTTTGAGCGACAGGCTGCTGTCGGCCTCCAGAGTGATGCGCTGGTTTTTCGAGCCGGACAATTGCTGCGCGTCGCTTGTGATCGATTGCAACAGCGTGTCGATCTGTATCGGTTGGTTGTCGGACGGGTAATCGGTGGCCTCCAGCTTCGCCAGCAGCAACAAGTCGTTTAGCAGCGTCTGCATGCGCCCGCCCTGTTGTTGCATCTGCTGCAGGGCGCGGCTCCAGCGCGGGTTCACTTCTTCGACGTTGTCGAGCAGGGTTTCCAGATAGCCGCAGATAACCGTCAGCGGCGTGCGCAATTCGTGGGAGACGTTAGCGATGAAGTCTTTGCGCATCTGTTCCAGCTGATGAATGCGCGTGACGTCGCGCACCAGCATCAAGTGTTCATTGTTGCCGTAGCGTGTGAGGTACAGCTGAATGCGCACGCGATCGTTGGTCGGCGAGGGGATTTCCAGCGGCTCTGCGTAAGCGTCCTGCTCGAAGTATTCCTTGAAGCGCGGATGGCGCACCAGGTTGGTCACCGGTTGGCCACTGTCCTGTGGGGTTTTGAGTCCGAGCAGGGTTTCGGCGGCGCGGTTCCACCATTCGAGGTTGCCGTCGCTGTCGAGCATGATGACCGCGTCTTTCAGCGCGGCGGTGGACTCCTGAACCCGGTCGATCACCGCTTGCAGGCGCCCGCGCACTCGTTGGTCGCGGCGTTGCAGGTGATAAATGCTGTCGAACACTTCGCCCCACAGACCGTAGCCATCGGGCGGTGCTTCATCGGGTTGGTGCAGGCGCAACCACTCGTGCAGGCGCAGCAATTGCTTGAGTGTCCAGGCCAGGTAAATGCCCAGGCCCGCCGCGAGGCTCCAGCCGTAATAGCCGGTGATCAGGCCTATCACCAGACAGGCGGTGACCAGCAGCAGCATGTGGCGAATCAGGGTGCCATGCCAGTTTTGATTCACGGGGGCGTCCTTAGCCGCAGCTTTAAGTTTCAAGCTGCAAGCTGCAAGCTACAAGTCAGAGCGGCTCGCTGTTTCTTGCCGCTTGTAGCTAGAAGCTTGCAGCTGTTTTTATGCTTTTGTGGAAAACCGGTAGCCGGTGCCACGCACGGTTTGTACCAGATTTTCGTAGGCGTCGCCGAGGGCCTTGCGCAGGCGTCGGATGTGCACGTCGACCGTGCGCTCTTCAACATAGACGTTGCCGCCCCAGACCTGATCCAGTAACTGGCCGCGAGTGTAGGCGCGTTCCTGGTGGGTCATGAAGAATTGCAGCAGACGGTATTCGGTCGGGCCCATCTCGGCCGGTTTACCGTCGATGGTCACGCGGTGGCTGATCGGGTCGAGCAATAGGCCACCGACTTCGATTGGCGCTTCGCCATCGGTCGGGCCGGCGCGGCGCAACACGGCCTTGAGGCGGGCGACCAGCTCGCGTGGGGAAAACGGTTTGGTGATGTAGTCATCGGCGCCGACTTCAAGACCCTGGATCTTGTTGTCCTCTTCGCCCTTGGCGGTGAGCATGATGATCGGGATGTCCCCGGTCAGCTCGTCACGCTTCAAACGTCGGGCCAATTCGATGCCGGAGGTGCCGGGCAGCATCCAGTCGAGCAGGATCAGGTCCGGCTTGCGGTCGACGATGATGGCGTGGGCCTGCTGCGAGTTCTCTGCCTCGAGGCAGTCATAGCCGGCCATTTCCAACGCCACGGCGATCATTTCGCGAATGGGCGCTTCGTCGTCGACGATCAGAATGCTCCTGCCAACCATGCCTTAATCCTCTTGTCATTTAACTGTCTTGCGCCGCATTAGATAACGGAATTATTGCAGTCGTGTGACAGTATTTTAGCTCGGGGGCGAATGTGCAGATCCTCAACTAAGCTTTGAGTCCGAATCCTGACAACCACAAGAGAAGGTTTCCATGACTCAAATGACTGTTTCCTTCAAGGCTTTGCTGATGGCTGCCGCCCTGACTCTGCCTGGACTGGCGATGGCTGCCGATCCGGCCATGATGAAAGACGGCATGATGGTCGACCACAAAGGCATGACGCTTTACACGTTCGACAAGGACGCTGGCGGCAAGTCGATGTGCAACGACGACTGCGCCAAGAACTGGCCACCATTGATGGCGCCGGCGGACGCCAAGGCTGACGGCAAATGGAGTGTCATCAAGCGCGATGACGGCATGATGCAGTACGCCTACGATGGCAAACCGCTGTACACCTTCATGAAGGACGAGAAGCCTGGAGACATGACAGGCGACAAGATGAAAAGCGTTTGGCACGTCGTTCGCGAATCGCAGAAATAACCGCGATTCCCTGTGGGAGCGAGCCTGCTCGCGAAAGCGTCGTGTCAGTCAGAATATTTGTGAACTGATCCACCGCTATCGAGCTGGCTCACTCCCACTGGGTCTGTGGCTCAACGCAACGCGTAATCCAGGACGATCCCGACAAAAATCGCCAGCCCGGCCCAGTGGTTGTGCAAAAACGCCTGGAAGCAGCGCATCCGGTCCTTGCTGCGGGTGTACCAGAACTCCCACGCATAGCAGCCGGCGGCCACCAGCAGACCGAGTTGAAACCAGGTCCCCAGCTCAAATTTCGACCCGGCCAGTAACAGGCATCCCAGCGACAGCGCCTGCAAGGTCAGGATGATCACCCGATCCGCCTCGCCAAACAGAATCGCCGTGGATTTCACGCCGATCTTGAGGTCGTCATCGCGATCGGTCATCGCGTAATAGGTGTCGTAACCGACCGTCCATAACAGATTGGCGATCCACAGCAGCCACGCCGCCGCTGGCAACTCGCCGGTCTCTGCGGTGAAGGCCATCGGCATCCCCCAGGAAAACGCCGCGCCCAGTACCACTTGCGGGTAATAGGTGTAGCGCTTCATGAACGGATAGGTGAAGGCCAGCGCCAGACCGCCCAGCGACAACCAGATCGTCGGGGCGTTGGTACACAACACCAGCAGGAAACTCACCCCCATCAGCAGCGCAAAGAACACCAGCGCCTCTTTTGAGCTGATCCTGCCGGCTGCCAGAGGCCGTTGCGCGGTGCGTTTGACGTGGCCGTCGACCTTGCGATCGGCCCAGTCGTTGATCACGCAGCCACCGGCGCGGGTCAGCACCACACCGAGGACGAAAATCACCACGTTGGCCAGCGACGGCGAACCTTTGCCGGCGATCCACAACGCCCACAAGGTGGGCCACAGCAGCAGATAAATGCCGATCGGCTTGTCCATGCGCGTCAACTGAATGAAATCCCAGGCACGCGGGTTCAAACGGTTCAGGGACTTGAGCAGGCTCTGGTACATCAGCAGTTCTCCGGATGGGCGCGTGCGGCGTCCCACAGGCTCGGCAAGAAGATTTCCGCAACCAGCACGCTCAACGCGCCACGGTCAAAACGCGAACGACGCCCCCACAGCTCGGGCGCCCTGGCGGCTGGCGGCAGCCATTGTTCCGGGTAGTGACAGACTTCGATGGCGCGGCGCTGGAAGGCCTGATCGCAAAACAGCAGTTCGCCCAGCGAGCGGCTGCCCAACTCATCCATGTGCAAACCATCGCCCTGCAATGCACTGCGCGATGCCACGCTGCGGGCGAACACCCACGCTTGGCCATGGCCGCGCAAATACACCTCGCGCACCCAGCCTTCGCTGCCTTCTGCCAGATCCAGCGCGGCGCATTCATCGTCGCGCAAGGTGTCCCAGCCTTCGAACAGCGGCGTGACACTGAAGCCATCGTTGGACAGACGGGTCAGGCGGCGGGTCAGCGAACCTTCGTCGAACAGCCAGTCCAGGGTCGAAGAGTCGGGGAGGGGCGTCAGTCGGCTTTGGGGCAGCCAGAGCGGGGCCGGGGAGGAATTTGTCTGTTGCACAATGAGTCATTATTGGCCGCAAATGAGGCGGCGAGCTTACCATGGCGAGCATCGACATTGATTGATCCGGGTCGCCGTTGCGCCGAACAGGCTTGCATCTGCCCGGTACCATCAGTACAAAACGCCCTGAGCCGGATGGCAGCGCAACACCCATCGACCATTCGCGCCGGCAAAAGCCTGAATCCTGAGGAAGTACCTGAATGAAGAAGTGGCAATGTGTGGTCTGTGGCCTGATCTATAACGAAGCCGACGGCTGGCCGGATGACGGCATCGCGCCGGGCACCCTGTGGCAGGACGTGCCGGAAGACTGGCTGTGCCCAGACTGCGGCGTTGGCAAGATGGACTTCGAAATGATCGAAATCAACTAAGAAAAACTGAGGAAGTAAGGCATGAGCGCACCAGTCGTAATCATCGGCACCGGGCTTGCGGGCTATAACCTGGCCCGCGAGTTTCGCAAGCTCGATAGCGAAACACCGCTGCTGCTGATTACCGCCGATGACGGTCGCTCCTACTCCAAGCCAATGCTCTCCACCGGTTTCGGCAAGAACAAGGACGCCGATGGCCTGAGCATGGCCGAGCCGGGCACGATGGCTGAGCAGTTGAAGGCCGAGGTGCGTACGCACACGCGCATCAGCGGCATCGACGCAGGCCACAAGCGCCTGTGGATCGGCGAAGAAGCCGTGGCATATCGCGACCTGATCCTCGCCTGGGGTGCAGAAACCGTACGCGTGCCGATCGAAGGCGACGGCGCTGATCGGGTGTTCCCGATCAATGATCTCGAAGACTACGCACGTTTCCGCGCGGCAGCGGCTGGCAAGCGTCGGGTGCTGGTGCTCGGTGCCGGGCTGATCGGCTGTGAATTCGCTAACGATCTGATCCTCGGTGGCTACGAGGTGCAACTGGTTGCGCCGTGCGAGCAAGTCATGCCGATGCTGCTGCATCCAGCGGCCGCAGCCGCGGTGCAGTCCGGGCTGGAAAGCCTTGGCGCAAAATTCCACCTCGGCCCGGTGCTGACCCGTCTGCACAAGGTCGCCGATGGCCTGGAAGCGCATTTGTCCGACGGTCAGGTCATTCCCTGCGACGTGGTGGTTTCGGCCATCGGCCTGCGCCCTCGCATCGATCTGGCGGCGGCGGCCGGCGTGCAGGTCAATCGCGGTGTCGTGGTTGATCGACAACTGAAAACGTCCCACGCCAATATCTATGCCTTGGGTGACTGCGCCGAGGTCGACGGGCTGAATCTTTTGTACGTGATGCCCCTCATGAGTTGTGCGCGCGCGCTGGCACAAACCCTCGCAGGCAACCCGACGGCGGTGAACTACGGCCCGATGCCGATCACCGTGAAAACTCCGGTCTGCCCATTGGTGGTATCGCCGCCGCCACGGGGCAGCGAAGGGGTTTGGACCGTCGAGGGGCAGGGCGCCGACATCAAGGCCCTGTGCCACGGCGCCGATGGTCAGTTGCTGGGTTATGCCCTGACCGGTGCGGCGGTGATGGAAAAACTCGCCCTGAACAAACAGCTTCCGGCCCTGCTGGCGTAAATACCGGTCGTTCTGTCGGAATCACCCAGCTTTTGCCCCTACAAAGGTCGCGGGGAGACTGGCGCCGCCCGTATCCGCGTGCCATTCTCACTCCCGTCTGCCGCAGCGTAGAGCCTGCGGCGCCTTGGGCGCTGTTCCAACGAGAACAGCACGGACATAACAACAAAAAACCGTCAAAGGGGCTTCACTAATGCGTAAACCAGAACTCGCCGCTGCAATCGCTGAAAAAGCAGATCTGACCAAAGAACAGGCCAACCGCGTGCTCAACGCCGTTCTCGAAGAAATCACCGGCGCTCTGCACCGCAAGGACAGCGTCACGCTGGTGGGCTTCGGCACCTTCCTGCAACGCCACCGCGGCGCCCGTACCGGCAAAAACCCGCAGACCGGTGAGCCGGTGAAAATCAAGGCCAGCAACACTGTTGCATTCAAGCCAGGCAAGTCGTTGAAAGACAGCGTTAATCCTTAATTGCGGCGAACTCCCTGAATAGTGGGGAGAACCGTAATAGAAAAATGGGCACATCGATTGCGGTCGAGTGCCCATTTTTTGTGGCTGTTTAACGCGCTTACTTGCGTCGGAAGCAAGCCTTGCCGTTGCCGAAGTCTACCGCCAGACAGTTTGGTTCTATGGCCAATTCCAGATCCTGAAACAGGCCGGACAAATCGCTGTTGGAGGCGGCTTTGGTCGCGCTTTTCAGCGTCAGTGTTTCGTTCTCCACCTGCCATGTTCCCTTGGCAAAACCGTCGGCACTGCCATACGAAACACCTGCGTCAAAGGTGCCGTCCTTACGCAATAGCAACTCGGCACCCATTTCCATTGCACCGTACAGATAGTAATGGCCGTCCAGCGGCGGGGCGTCCGCTGACGCTTGGGTGATGGGCAGCCACATCAGTGCTGCGAAGAATAGTGGTTTCAGTTCCATGAGGTAATGCTCCTTAACCGCTTTCGTGGCGGGTTGAATTTTCCGGTGAAGGTTTCAAATTCCAGCTCAATAAGCAACGAATAACGACCTTCGTTTTTGCCAGGTAGTGGTCCTCTTCATTGACGAACTCCCTGATCGTAGCGTTTTGAGAGACCCTCTTTAGTAGCGTTTGAAGTCGAAATGAAAGGGACGACAGTGGTGAATGGTCGGTGACCGACGGTGGGTAAATGAATACCTGGAGATTTTGACGCCTTACCAGCCCTCATAGGGAATCCCGAACTTTTCGATGTAGGCTTTGGATGCATCGGTAAGAGGTCGATGTTTATCGCCGGACTTATCAGCGTCAGCTCATAGCGAGTCAGTCGTTTACCAGACTCTGCCACCGTCACATCTTCGATATGCCCATGAATGCCTTCGCCGTTGAAACCGGATCGTAGAAATGCAGGTTGGCTGAGCAGGCTCTCCAGATCGAAATCCGGATGCTCGCTGACCAGTTCGATTCTCACGGAGTAGAGCTTACTGATGGCTTCGGTGCCGTTGAAGGCAAGCACCTTGAAGTCGTGTCGAATAGCGGGGATTTGCAGGGTGAATAGCGCGCAATTGCCTGCATTGAACATACGCTTGTCCTTAAGCAAGTGAGTCGATGCGCGGTGTCCGATCGTCCGTGATGGCCACGCAAAATAATTTGCAAAGCCAAGCTAGCAACGTTGGAAATAAATTGATGTAAGAAGTGTCCCTGAGATTTGTCAGAGTGTTTCGGGCGTGATGTGGCTGGGTGTATTGACGGAAAGGACTGTGCGAAAGCAGTTCGATAATTATTGAGTTAGCACTGATGCGCAGTATTTGCGGGGGGGAAAGTTTCAATATCATGATTTGCTATCAAATTGATGGCACTTTTGTATTTGAGCGTTGTCGCCGATGAGTTATGGATAGAAGTCAGCAAATTTTCGGAAGAGTCCTACTTCTATTTTTTCAAAGTGTTGTCATGCTTGCCGACGTGAAATGGGACGGTCGTTCGGGTGAATGCGGTCGAGCTTGCTCGGACCGCTCTGGGCCGATGGTTTCGAGGGTGTCGGGGAAATGCCGGCAATATAAATCTATGTCAGGGAATCCCTTGTCATATATAGGGCGATCTCTTACAGCCCCTCATGAACACTTCGTCTTGTTGTTTGATCAGATGCTTGCTAGTGGCCATCATAGTGATTACGATGCGCCCACTTGAAAGAGCACTCACTCAATTTGGATGAGTTTCATCACTGCTCTTCGATACTGTCCGGCGCCGCCGCACCTGAAATTGGCGCCTGACTGTAATCCTTAATAAAGGCCATGGATGTCCTACTCAAGCAAACTTTCCGCCCATTACCTCGAACTCGCCAAAGTCTCTGTTTCCAAAGAGAATTTCGCGGGCGAAGACGTTCGTTTTTCGAGCGAATTCGAGGCGCTGGAAAGCGAGCTGGCCAAAGCTTCGTCGATGCATGAAAGCGGGCAGATCGACTGGCTGAAAATTCGCGAAAACAGCGAAAATCTCCTGCGTACCCAATCCAAGGATTTGCGTGTCGGCGCCTAGCTGACCTGGTCGCTTTACCAGCGTGAATCCTTCCCCGGCCTGCTGGCCGGCCTTGGCTTGCTGCACCACTTGTCGGAAAACAACTGGGCCGACGTTCACCCGCTCAAACCCCGCACACGTGCCGCTGCCATTGGCTGGCTGGTGCCGCGTCTTGAGCAGGTCATCACCGAAAACATTGCGATCAAAGAGCAGTTGCCGATGTTCCGGCAGCTCTCCGAGCACCTGTCTGGTCTCGAAGCCGCTTGCGCTGAACATCTGGGTGACGACTCGCCGCTGTTGCTGCCGATCTCCCGCCGCCTGAAAACCATGATCCAGCGCGCCGCCGACAACCAGCCGGCCCCCGGTGTTGTGGGGGCGGCGGTGGCGCAGGTCAAGCAGGCGGCGAGTCAGCTGCTGACGCCCGGCGCGCCGATCGACAACGAAAGAGACGCCCACAAAGCGCTGCGCGCCCAGCAGGAAAGCGCCCGGCCGTTGTGTGCCTGGTGGCTCAAGCAGAAAGCCACCGACCTGCGCGCCCTGCGCCTGAACCGCACGTTGCTGTGGATGACCATCGACGCCGTGCCCGAGCGTAATGCCGAGCAGATCACCGTGTTGCGCGGTCTGCCGCTCGACAAGCTGAAGCTTTATCAGGATCGATTCGATCAGGGCAAATACGCAGACCTGCTGGTGGAACTGGAGGCGAGTCTGGCGAAGGCGCCGTTCTGGTTCGATGGCCAGAGGATGGTCTGGGAGTGTCTCCAGAACCTCAACGCCGAGCTGGCCATGCGCGAAGTGGAAATCCACTTCGCGCTTTTGATTCAGCGCCTGCCCGGCATTGTCGAATTGCGTTACCACGACGGCGCGCCGTTTGCCGATCCGTCTACCCGGGCGTGGATTGCCGCCAACGTCATGCCGCACCTGCAAAGCGCCAGCGCGCCACGCAAGGTTGAAAGCGACAACGTCGAAACCCAGCCAGCCTGGGAAAAAGCCCTCGAAGAAGTCTTGCCGACTCTGCGCAAGGAAGGCCTCAAGCCTGCCGTGCAGATTCTCAAGCAAGGGCTGCAATCGGCCCACGGCGGGCGCGAGCGCTTCTTCTGGCAGTTCGCGCTCGCAAGGCTGTGCTTCATGGCCAAGAAATACGAACTGGCCAAAAACCAGCTGGAAACCCTCGATCAGACATTACAGGACTCAGGCCTGCACGCCTGGGAGCCCGATCTTGCATTGGAAGTGCTGCACCTGCTGCACAGTTGCTGCGAGTTGTTACCGCAGAACCATGCAGTGCGTGAACGCAAGGAAGAGATTTATCGCAGGCTGTGCCACCTCGATCTCGAAGTGGTACTCGAATAGGCCCCAGGGCCACAACCGCAAGGAGAAAAGCCATGGCCAAAGAAGGCTCGGTAGCCCCCAAGGAACGCATCAACGTCACCTTCAAACCCGCCACCGGCGGTGCTCAGGAAGAGATTGAACTGCCGCTGAAACTGCTGGCAATCGGTGACTACACCCACCGCAAAGACGAGCGCAAGATCGAAGATCGCAAGCCGATCAGCATCGACAAGATGACCTTCGACGAAGTGCTGGCCAAGCAAGAGCTTAGCTTGACGATGAACGTGCCGAACCGTCTGCAGGAAGAAGGCAGCACTGAAGAGTTGGGCGTGCAACTGCGCGTCAATTCGATGAAGGACTTCAACCCGGCCAGCCTGGTCGAGCAAGTGCCTGAGCTGAAAAAGCTGATGGAACTGCGTGACGCGCTGGTGGCCCTCAAAGGCCCGCTGGGTAACGCACCTGCTTTCCGTAAAGCCATCGAAGGCGTGCTCGCCGACGACGAATCCCGCGGTCGCGTACTCGGTGAGCTGGGCCTGAACGCCGCAGCCACTGACGCCTGAACCCAGCAGCCAAGGAAGCCAACATAATGAGCACTAGCGCAGCACAAGAGAAAGGCGCCGCGAGCGGCGAGTACAGCATTCTCGACAGCATCATCGCCGAAACCCGCCTGACGCCGGACGACGAAGCCTACGACATCGCCAAACGCGGTGTGTCGGCGTTCATCGAAGAGCTGCTCAAGCCGCAGAACAACGGTGAGCCGGTCAAGAAAGCCATGGTTGACCGCATGATCGCCGAGATCGATGCCAAGCTCAGCCGTCAGATGGACGAAATCCTGCACCACCCGGACTTCCAGGCTCTGGAATCGTCGTGGCGTGGCCTGCAGTTGCTGGTGGACCGCACCAACTTCCGCGAAAACATCAAGATCGAAATCCTCAACGTCTCGAAAGAAGACCTGCTGGACGATTTCGAAGATTCGCCGGAAGTCATGCAGTCGGGCCTGTATAAACACATCTACACCGCTGAATACGGCCAGTTCGGTGGTCAGCCGGTTGGCGCGATCATCGCCAACTACTACATGTCCCCAAGCTCGCCGGACGTGAAACTGATGCAGTACGTTTCCAGCGTAGCCTGCATGTCCCACGCGCCGTTCATCGCCGCTGCCGGCCCGAAATTCTTCGGTCTGGAAAGCTTCACCGGCCTGCCGGATCTGAAAGACCTGAAAGACCACTTCGAAGGCCCGCAATTCGCCAAATGGCAGAGCTTCCGTACTTCGGAAGACTCCCGTTACGTTGGCCTGACCGTGCCGCGTTTCCTGCTGCGTAACCCGTACGATCCGGAAGAAAACCCGGTCAAATCGTTCGTGTACAAGGAAACCGTTGCCAACAGCCACGAGCACTACCTGTGGGGCAACACCGCTTACGCTTTCGGCACCAAGCTGACCGACAGCTTCGCCAAATTCCGCTGGTGCCCGAACATCATCGGCCCTCAAAGCGGTGGTGCTGTTGAAGACCTGCCGTTGCACCATTTCGAAAGCATGGGCGAAATCGAAACCAAGATCCCTACTGAGGTTCTGGTTTCCGACCGTCGTGAATACGAACTGGCCGAGGAAGGCTTCATCTCCCTGACCATGCGTAAAGGTTCCGACAACGCGGCGTTCTTCTCCGCAAGCTCGGTGCAGAAGCCGAAGTTCTTCGGCATCAGCGCAGAAGGCAAGGCGGCAGAGCTGAACTACAAGCTCGGCACCCAACTGCCGTACATGATGATCGTCAACCGCCTGGCTCACTACTTGAAAGTGCTGCAGCGCGAGCAACTCGGTTCGTGGAAAGAACGTACCGACCTCGAGCTGGAACTCAACAAGTGGATCCGTCAGTACGTGGCCGACCAGGAAAACCCAAGCGCCGAAGTACGTGGCCGTCGTCCGCTGCGCGCTGCGCAAATCATCGTCAGCGACGTTGAAGGCGAGCCAGGCTGGTACCGCGTGAGCTTGAACGTGCGTCCGCACTTCAAGTACATGGGTGCCGATTTCACCCTGTCGCTGGTTGGCAAGCTGGACAAAGAGTAAGAGCGACTCATGGACGGATACGGCAGCCTTTTCGAACGTCTCAATGGCGACGCGGAAAAACGCAAGGGCAGGAGCCTCGAGGTTTCTGCCATGGCGTCAGTCGCTGCCCATCTGGCCAAAATGCTCAGCACCCGGGCCGGCAGCGTGCAAACGCTGTCCGACTACGGGTTGCCCGATCTCAATGACATGCGTCTGAGCCTGCACGACTCCCTGAGTCAGGCCCGTCTGGCCATCGAAACCTTCATCGAAGCCTACGAGCCACGCCTGAGCAACGTGCGTGTCATTTCCCTGCCGCGTGACCACGATCAACTTCGCCTGTCCTTCAGTATCGAAGGCCTGCTGGAAGTTGAAGGGTTCAAGCGTCAGGTCAGTTTTTCCGCGCGCCTGGATGGCAGCGGTCAAGTGAAGGTCACCTAAGGAGAATCCCGATGTCTGGCAAACCCGCAGCACGTGTATCCGACCCCACCGCTTGCCCGCTCCCCGGCCACGGTACCAACCCGATCGCCGCCGGTTCCGGCGACGTGTTCTTCGACGGCCTCGCGGCCGCCCGTGAAGGCGATGCCTCCGCGTGTGGTGGTGCGATGGTTGGTGGTTTGGCCACGACGGTGAAAATCAACGGCAAGTCTGCTGTCACCGTCGATTCTGAAGGCACGCATGGGAATAAGGTTACGGCAGGGTCATCGACGGTAATTATCGGTAACTCGCACTCGCCGGCGCCGTTTGTGCCGCCGTTGCCAGTGGAGATTAAGTGGCCGTTTACGGAGCACTTCGTTGTTACTGATCCCGAGACAGGCGCACCGGTAGTTAATCGTGGATACACCATCCGTACTGACTCAGGAAAAGAGGTTACGGGTGTAACGGACAGTGAAGGCAAAACCTCAGTGGTCGGCTCTTCCATCGCTGAAGGGGTCACTTTGTTTTTGGATTCTCAAGACTCGATAGCCATTTCCTGAGACTGATTTTTATGCCAGCTCCTATTAAAACTGCACTGACGCCCGCTGAAAATAAAGAAGGTCAAAGTGTTCAGGTCAAGGACTTTCAGATTTCTTCAATTCCACGGGTTATGGATAAGTTGGGGTGGACGGTATCTGCTCGTGTTATGCGGAAATGGTTTGCTGGCGAACCTTATGAATTGTCAAAGTCTGTCAAGCAGGGCGATCTTGCAGCGAGCACATTGAGTGCGGAAAAGCTCCTTACAGATATACCGTTTGATTGGCTGTTTTCAGGATCGAAACGAGTAAAGCCAAAAATTGATGAGTTCGTCGCGGCGCTTTCATCATCGTCCGAATTTAACAATAGCGTTGGTAGATTAAAGGGTTCTCTGGACGAGCTCTCCAGAGGTCTGGTCGTATTAATGACTCGCCTTCAACGACTCGGGTTGCTGGATGCTAAAGCAAAAAAATTGAAAAGTACTTATCTGGACTATAGCGATAAAACAGCGTTGGAACTCGAAGAGATATCTCAGTTTAACTTGATTCGGTTCGGGGCCACAGACTGGGAGAAAGCTACCGATGCTCTGGACGATGTATACGGTGCGCTAGGAACTTTTGTTGTTAAGGTTGCAGCTACCAAGTTACGGACTATTTCAAATGATAATGGCTTTCCGGCAATAGAGATTGAGCAGATCGGGCTTTATGTCCGAGATACATACGATTTTCTCAATGCAGGGGATGATCAACTGCTGGGCTACTGGTCGGAGGAGGGCGTCATCAGGCCTGGACCAATTGATTACGTCACCGAACCAAAGCTGATCGAAAAAGGTGGGGTGGAATATCATAAAGTGACGAATGGAAAGTTTAATGAGTATCGCAAGTTGCACGGCAAGGGTGGCGATTTCATGATCTATACGGCCGTTAAATTATATGATGTCTCATTTATCATTCACCTTGGGCCAATCGATTTTGATGAGTATCTTTCTCGCTCAGGGTCGAAGTGATTATGAAGGCGCCTTCGAAACTGTTTTTGTTTTTATTTTTGGTGGGGGCACCCATTTTTGTTTGGCTGTATATAAAGCTGGGTGCTGCCGCAGCGGCAGAGGTTTATTCGACAAAATGGAATGAATCAAAAACTTGCTATATAAATTCATATATCCCCAGGTATTCGAGTTTTGGTGTTGCTGGGAAAGTGGTAAAGCTTTTTACAAGTGAAGCTTTTTTTCGGGTGTATAACAAAAAAGGTGAATTGCTAAGGTCATCTGAGTGGCTACTCTGGCAAAGTGAGTTCACAACAGATGAACGCTCACAGTGGATCAATGGTCATGCAATCTACCCAACTTCATCAGGCTATGAAGGCTGGAATATTACAGCATGCGCACCGTTAGACGGCGGTGAGGAATAAATATGTACGGGGAATGGAAGAGCCTCAATGTTCAATATTTGAGCTCAGGAGGTCGTCGATTACTCGTGGCTGCCCTATGGTTTCCGCTGGTTGTTCTCTCGCTCATTGTGCTGATTGATCAATTGAATGAACCGCCTTCCGTTGCTCTGAATTTTGAAACCTTAGGAATGATTTTTGGAGTTCCGGCATACATCGCTTTTGCAATTCTGGAAATGCGGCTCATGCGGGATAAGCCTGAGCAGCGGGTGCTTAATCGAATTTGGCTTGGGCCGCTGGTGTTCATGCTTTTTTACGCCGTCAACTGGATGCTCTTTCGGTTAGCGGGAGGACTCAGCGGTCAGCCCATGAAGGGCGCGATGATGATCGAGTGGCTGGCATATGTTCCGACCTTGCTCATCTTCGGCTACGTAGTGTCCGGACTGACAGTCGCGCTCTACAGGATATTTTTTTGATGAGTTCCACTACCAGGCAGGTAACCCGTGTCCTTTAACCACTACTACCAAAGCGAACTCACCGCACTGCGCCAACTCGGTCGCCGTTTCGCCGAGCGTAGCCCGGCGTTGGCGCCGTATCTGGGGCAGGCCGGGCGGGATCCGGATGTGGAGCGGTTGCTGGAAGGCTTTGCGTTTCTGACCGGGCGCCTGCGCCAGAAGCTCGATGACGAGTTGCCGGAACTCAGCCATTCGCTGATGCAATTGCTGTGGCCGAACTACATGCGGCCGCTGCCGGCGTTCAGCATTTTGCAGTTCGATCCGCTCAAGCGTTCCGGCCCGGCATTGGTGGTCGAGCGCGATACACCGGTGGAAAGCAAACCGGTCGAAGACGTGCGTTGCCGCTTCCGCACTTGCTACCCGACTGAGGTGCTGCCGCTGGATCTAGCCGCGCTGAATTATTCGGTAAAGGGCGACGGTTCGCTGCTCAGCCTGCGTCTGGAAATGAGCGCCGACGGCCACCTCGGCGAACTGGAACTGAGCAAGCTGCGCCTGCATTTTGCCGGTGAGCGTTATATCAGCCAGATGCTTTATCTGAGCCTGCTGCGCAACCTCGAAGGCATCGAACTGATCCCGCTCGACGGCGCCGGCAAGCCGATTGATGGCGTCAGCGGCAAACCGATGGCGTTCAAGATTCCCGGTGACCGGGTCAAACCGGTTGGCTTTGCCGAAGAAGAAGCGTTGATCCCGTATCCGCTGAACACCTTCCGTGGCTACCGCTACCTGCAGGAATACTTCGCCTTCCAGGATAAATTTCTGTTCGTCGACGTCAACGGTCTGGACATTCTCAAGGCATTGCCGGAAGACACCCTCAAGCAGATGCGCGGCCTGGAGTTGCGTTTCGACATTCGCAAGAGCGGCATCATGCGCATGCGTCCGACGCTGGATAACGTGAAGCTGTTCTGCACGCCGATCGTCAATCTGTTCGAGCACGACGCGCTGCCGATTCGCCTCGACGGCAAGCAGGACGAATACCTGCTGCTGCCGGCGGAATACGATCTGGAAAACTGCGGCGTGTTCTCGGTGGAAACCGTGACGGGATGGAAGCCCGGCGGCCTCGGCTATCAGGAGTACGTGCCGTTCGAATCCTTCGAGCACGACCCGAGTTTCGACGTGCCCAACAGCCGTCCGCATTACAGCATTCGCCAGCGTTCGTCCTTGCTGCACGACGGCCTCGACACTTACCTGAGCTTCGGCATTCGCCACACAGAAGCCCATGAAACCCTGTCGATCGAGCTGATGTGCACCAACCAGAACCTGCCGAAGAAGCTCAAGCTCGGCGACATCTGCATGGCCTGCGAAGAGACGCCGGAGTTCTTGAGTTTCCGCAACATTACCCCGGCCACTTCAAGCTTCGCGCCGCCGCTGAACCGTGACTTCCTGTGGAAGCTGATCAGCAACATGTCGCTTAACTATCTGTCGCTGGCCGACGTCAATGCGTTGAAGGTGATTCTGGAAACCTACGACCTGCCGCGCTACTACGACCAGCACGCGGAGAAAGTCAGCAAGCGCCTGCTCGGCGGCCTCAAACATATCAAGCACCACCACGTCGATCGGCTGCACCGTGGCCTGCCGGTGCGCGGTTTGCGCACCGAGCTGACCATCGATCCGGAAGGGTATATCGGCGAAGGCGACCTGTTCGTTTTCGCTTCGGTTCTTAACGAGTTTTTCGCGCTTTACGCCAGTCTCAATTCATTCCATGAGCTGCGGGTAAAAAGCACACAGGGAGAGGTGTACCAATGGACACCACGTATGGGCCTTCAGCCCCTGCTTTAAGCGGGCTGACCCGGGTAATACGCGAGTACTCGCTGTTTCAGGCCGTGCTGCTGGTGATCGACCGGCTGCGCGAGGCACACCCGCACCTGAGCGAAGACGATTTGTACGATCAGGTCGAGTTTCAGGCCAACCCCAGCCTCGGATTTCCGCGTAGCGATGTCGATCGCGTGGAGTTTTTCGAAGAGCACGGGCAGATGCGCGCGCGCGTGCGTTTCAACCTGATCGGCCTGGTCGGTTCCGGTTCACCGCTGCCGGCGTTCTACGGCGAACAAGCCTTGGGCGACAGCGAAGACGGCAACCCGACGCGCAATTTCCTCGACCTGTTCCACCATCGCCTGCAACGGCTGATGCTGCCGATCTGGCGCAAGTACCGCTATCGCGCGAGTTTCCAGAGCGGGGCGATTGACCCGTTTTCGTCGCAGCTGTTCGCACTGATCGGCCTGGGTGGCGACGAGATTCGCAAGGCCAAGGAACTCAACTGGAAACGCCTGCTGCCGTACCTCGGCCTGCTCAGTTTGCGGGCGCACTCGGCGGCGTTGATCGAGGCCGTGCTGCGTTACTACTTCAAGCACGAAGACCTGGTCATCGAGCAGTGCATCGAGCGCCGCGTGGAAATTCTCGACGAGCAGCGCAATCGTTTGGGCCGCGACAACAGCGTGCTTGGCGAGGACCTGGTGCTCGGTGAGCGCGTGCGCGACCGCAGCGGCAAATTCCGCATTCATATCACCCAACTCGACTGGCAGCGATTCCACGAATTCCTGCCAATCGGTTTTGGTTACCAGCCGCTCTGCGCGCTGGTGCGGTTCACCCTGCGTGACCCGCTCGATTACGACATTCGCCTGGTCTTGCGCCAGGAAGAAATCCGCGAACTGCGCATCGGTGAGCAGAACGCCTGTCGCCTCGGCTGGACCAGTTGGCTGGGCCGCGAGAAGGCGGACGGCGTGGTGACACTGGGCAGCAAAATTCATTAAGGACGTGAGCCATGATCAACGTAGACCTGCAACAACTCATTCAGGCGCTGGACGCCGAAACCCGTCGTGATCTGGAGCGTTCGGCTGAGCGCTGTGTAGCCCGTGGCGGTAGCAAGATCCTCGTCGAAGACATGATGCTCGGCCTCCTGGAGCGTCCGAATGGCTTGCTCGCACGCGCGTTGCAGGACGCCGATGTCGATGCCGGTGAACTCAGCGCCGCGCTGCAATCGCGGGTCGAGCACAGCGCTTCGCGCAACCCGGTATTTGCCCCGGAACTGGTGCAATGGCTGCAAGACGCGCTGCTGGTGGCCAACCTCGAGCTGGGCCAGACTCAGGTCGAAGACGCTGCGTTGATCCTCGCCCTGCTGCGCAACCCGATGCGTTACGCCGGCAGTCGTTATCAGCCGCTGCTCGCCAAGCTGAACATCGATCGCCTGAAAGAATTTGCTCTGTCGCAAAAGGAGCAACCAGCGGCCAACGGTAAACCGGCCGCGCAGGGCGAATCGCTGTTGCAGCGCTTCACTCACAACCTGACTCAACAGGCCCGCGACGGCAAACTCGACCCGGTGCTGTGCCGCGATGGCGCGATCCGTCAGATGGTCGACATCCTCGCTCGTCGCCGCAAGAACAACCCGATTGTGGTCGGTGAGGCTGGTGTCGGTAAAACCGCCATCGTCGAAGGTCTGGCTTCGCGCATCGCTGCCGGTGAAGTGCCGCAAGTGCTCAAAGGCGTTGAACTGCTGTCGCTGGACATGGGCCTGTTGCAGGCCGGCGCCAGCGTCAAAGGTGAATTCGAGCGTCGTCTCAAAGGTGTGATCGACGAAGTCAAAGCTTCGCCAAAACCGATCATTCTGTTCATCGACGAAGCCCACACCCTGATCGGCGCGGGCGGCAACGCTGGCGGTTCCGATGCGGCCAACCTGCTGAAACCTGCACTGGCCCGTGGCGAACTGCGCACCATCGCCGCCACCACTTGGGCCGAATACAAGAAATACTTCGAGAAAGACCCGGCGCTGGCCCGTCGTTTCCAGCCAGTTCAACTGCACGAACCGACCGTCAGCGAAGCGGTGACCATCCTCCGTGGCCTGGCCCAGGTCTACGAGAAGAGCCACGGCATTTACCTGCGCGACGACGCGGTGGTGTCGGCGGCTGAACTGTCCGCGCGTTATCTGGCGGGTCGGCAACTGCCGGACAAAGCCGTCGATGTCCTCGACACTGCTTGCGCCCGCGTACGCATCAGCCTCGCCGCTGCGCCGGAAAGCCTTGAGCGTCTGCGTGGCGAACTGGCCGAAGGTGGTCGTCAGCGTCAGGCCCTGCGCCGCGATGCCGAGGCCGGTTTGCTGATCGACCACGAAGCGCTGGATGCACTGGAAGCGCGACTGGAAGAAGCCGAAGACGAAATGGTCGCGCTTGAAACTCTGTGGACTGAACAAAAGGCACTGGCCGAGCGCTTGCTGGACCTGCGTCAGCAACTGGCCAAGGCGCGCGAAGCCGCTGCCGTCGAGCCGACCGTATCGGTTGAGGAAGACGCCGAAGGCACCGTCATCGAAACCCTGGCCGCCGAAGTCGAAGAAGGCCAAAGCGTCGCAGCGCTGGAAGCCCAACTCAACGAAACCCACAGCGCACTCACCGCCGCCCAGGTCAAAGAACGTCTGGTCAGCTTCGAAGTCTGCCCGCGTCTGGTCGCCGAAGTGATCAGCGCCTGGACCGGCGTGCCACTGGCGCAACTGGCCCGTGAGCACAACGCCAAGGTCGCCAGTTTCGCCACCGACTTGCGCACGCGCATCCGTGGTCAGGAGCAAGCCGTGCACGCACTGGATCGCTCGATGCGCGCGACTGCTGCTGGCCTGAACAAACCTGACGCGCCGGTCGGCGTGTTCCTGCTGGTCGGCCCGAGCGGCGTCGGTAAAACCGAAACCGCGCTGGCCCTCGCTGACCTGCTGTACGGCGGCGACCGTTTCATTACCACCATCAACATGTCCGAGTTCCAGGAGAAGCACACCGTTTCCCGCTTGATCGGTGCACCACCGGGCTACGTCGGGTACGGCGAGGGCGGCATGCTCACCGAAGCCGTGCGCCAGAAACCGTATTCGGTGGTGCTGCTCGATGAAGTCGAGAAGGCTGATCCGGACGTGCTCAACCTGTTCTACCAAATCTTCGACAAAGGCGTGGCCAACGACGGCGAAGGTCGCGAGATCGACTTCCGCAACACGTTGATCCTGATGACCTCGAATCTTGGCAGCGATCGCATCAGCGACCTCTGCGAAGGCGGCGCGCGGCCGACCGCCGAAGTGCTCGAAGAGACCATTCGCCCGGTACTCAGCAAACATTTCAAACCCGCCCTGCTGGCGCGGATGAAAGTGGTGCCTTACTACCCGGTCGGTGGCCCGGTGTTGCGCGAGCTGATCGAGATCAAACTCGGTCGCCTGGGCGAGCGCCTGAACCGTCGTCAGCTGGATTTCAGCTGGTGCCAGAACCTCGTCGATCATCTGTCCGAGCGCTGCACGCAAAGCGACAGCGGCGCGCGTCTGATCGACCATCTGCTCGATCAGCATGTACTGCCACTGGTAGCCGATCGCTTGCTCGATGCCATGGCCACGGGTGAAAGCCTCAAGCGCGTGCATGCCACACTCGACGGCAACGCCAGCGTGACGTGCGAGTTCGCCTGAGGTGGGCGTGATGTTCACTCAAGTGCCGCAGCCGCTGGCTTACGCCGAAGCGTTGCTGGCGCAGTTTGCCAGCCTGTCGCGTGCGGCGGACGGCGCTGCGCTGCTGGGTGAATTTGTGCGTGGGCTTGCCGAGCTGAGCGGTTGCGAACTGACGCAGCTGTATCTGCTCGATGCCACCCACACCTGCCTTGGGATGAACGCCGAGTGCCTCGACGGCGCGTTGCAACCGCGCCAGGCGGCGAGCCTGCCGGCGGATTACAACGGTGAGCAATTGCTGCAGTTCGCCCTGTGCCAGAACCGCGTGGTGTGCCTCGACGACCTTGGCGCCAGCCTGCACGAAACCAGTTTCCTGCCGGCCGCGTCTTCGCCGTGGCAATCATTGTTGTGCGTGCCACTGGTCAATCAGCACAAGGCTGTGGAAGGTCTGCTGCTGTGTGCCAGCCGTCGTCGCGTGGATCTGCAAGGCTTTGCCGATTCGCTCGGCCAGCTCGGCTCGTTCGTGCTTGGCCAACTGCACTTGCTGCAACGCCTGCGCCAGCCAATGGATGTTCAGGCGTCAGCGGTACGCAGCGTGCCGAGCATCAGTGGTTACGGGCTTATCGGCAAAAGCGCGGCGATTCGCCAGACCTATTCGCTGATCAGCAAAGTCCTGCACAGCCCGTACACCGTGCTGTTGCGCGGCGAGACCGGCACCGGCAAGGAGGTGGTCGCGCGGGCGATTCACGATTGCGGGCCGCGTCGTTCTCAGGCGTTCATCGTGCAGAACTGCGCGGCGTTCCCCGAGAACCTGCTGGAAAGCGAGCTGTTTGGCTATCGCAAAGGCGCGTTCACAGGTGCCGACCGCGACCGCGCCGGGCTGTTCGATGCGGCCAACGGTGGCACGCTGTTGCTCGACGAAATCGGCGACATGCCGCTGTCGCTCCAGGCGAAGATTTTGCGTGTGTTGCAGGAGGGCGAGATCCGCCCGTTGGGTTCCAACGACACGCACAAGATTGATGTACGCATCATCGCCGCGACGCACCGCGATTTGTCAGTGCTGGTCAGCGAAGGCAAATTCCGCGAGGACTTGTATTACCGACTCGCGCAATTCCCCATCGAACTGCCGGCCCTGCGGCAGCGCGAAGGCGACATCCTCGACCTGGCGCGGCACTTCGCCGAAAAGACCTGCACATTCCTGCAGCGTGATCCGGTGCGCTGGTCGGCCCCGGCGCTGGAACATTTGTCCGGTTACACCTTCCCCGGCAACGTTCGCGAACTCAAGGCATTGGTCGAGCGCGCGGTGTTGCTGTGCGAGGGCGGTGAATTACTGGCCGAGCATTTTTCCCTGCGTATGGAGCCGATGCCCGAAGACAACAGCGGCTTGAATCTGCGCGAGCGCATGGAGCGGGTCGAACGCACATTGCTGCTCGATTGCCTGCGCAAGAACGACGGCAACCAGACCCTCGCCGCCCGCGAATTGGGCCTGCCACGCCGCACCCTGCTGTACCGCCTCGGGCGGTTGAACATCAATCTGGGAGATTTCGATGGGTAGGCAACGATCATCGTTTTCTCCTCGAAAAACCTGTTTCAGCGCCGCCCGCAAGGGTCGGCGCTTTGTGCTTTGTCTACCCCTGGAGACCCTCTGATGTCTGTTCGTCACTGGCACGCTGTCCTGCTGACCCTCGTCGTTCTATGTGGCCTTGGCGGCTGTAGCGGCAATTACAAATTCAACGACACCGACTATCGCCCGTTGGGTGATCCGCAAGCGGTCAATCGCGGCAAGTGACCGCAAGGAGCATCAAACATGGAACTGGTTTTCGAAATGCTGAACACCAAGCAGTTCGTGCCCACCGAGTTGTGCCAGAAGACCTTCAAACAGGCCGGCGGCGTGATCGGACGGGGCGAGGACTGCGACTGGATCATCCCTGACCGCAAGCGTCATCTGTCCAATCACCACGCGATTGTCAGCTACCGCGAAGGCACGTTTTTCCTGACCGACACCAGCAGCAACGGTGTTCAGGACGGCACAAGCGGCGCACGCCTGCACAAGGGCGAACCGATGCGCATCGAGCACGGCAGCACTTACGTGCTCGGCGACTTCGAAATTCGCGCGCGCCTAGTGCGTGACCCGGCGACCTTCGACGGCGAAGTCGGCCGTCCGCGTGCGGCCGGCAGCATCATTCCGGACGACGCGTTCCTCGATCTCGACCCGCTCAACGCCCTCGAACAGCAAGAGCGTGTGTACTCGGAAATCGACGAACTGCTGGCGCCGAACACCAAGCCTGAAGACTCCCGTCAGCGTGCCGACTACGCGCGCATCGACATGGAAAGCCTGATGGTGCCGGAGCTGATCGCCGCGCCCGCAGAACCTGAACCCGCTCCGGCACCGAAAGCCGTCGAGCGTCAGAGCGAAGGTTTCTGGGAGCACTTCGGTGCTGCGCTGGGTGTCGATGTCAAAGGCCTCAGCCACGATGAACGCGAAGCCCTGGCGCTGAACGCCGCGCGTTTGCTGCGTCAGAGCGTCGGCGGTTTGCAGCAGAGCCTGCGTACCCGCTCGGAGCTGAAAAACGAACTGCGTCTGGCCCAGACCACCGTGCAAGGCACCAACAAGAACCCGCTGAAATTCGCCGTTGATCCGAGCGAAGCGCTGGAAATTCTGTTGCAGCCAAGCAAGTCTGGGCATCTGCCGGCCGAGCAAGCCATCTCCCGCGCGTTCCGCGATTTGCAGGCGCATCAAGTGGCACTGCTGACCGCTAGCCGCGCTGCCGTGCGCGGCACGCTGGAGCACTTCTCGCCCGAGCAACTGACCTTGCGTTTCGAGCGCGACAGCAAGCCGCTGATCGCGACGTCCGGCGGGCGCTGGAGAGCGTTTGGTCGTTATCACCAGGCGCTGCGTCAGGACGATGACTGGAGCGAGCGTCTGCTGGCCCGCGACTTCGCCCAGGCTTACGAAGAACAGATCCGCCTGATCTCCACCCTCCACACCGACCACCAAGGATGATGCGCATGTCTCGCCGTTCGACCGCTTTTTTCAAGACGCTGACTGCGCTCACCGTGCTGGTGCTGCTCGCCGGTTGCTCGTCGCTGTCGCCGTACTCGAAAGTGACCAAGATCAATCTGAAGCTGACCGGTAGCGATCAGCTCAACCCGGACCTCAACGGTCGCCCGTCGCCGATTGTGGTGCGCCTGTTCGAACTCAAGCACCCGGTGACATTCGAGAATGCCGATTTCTTTAGCCTTTACGAGCGCGCCAAGGAATCCCTCAACCCGGATCTGGTGGCCAGCGAAGAACTCGAACTGCGCCCGGGTGAAACCGTGGAAATGAAGCTCAAGGTGGAAGAGGGCAGCCTTTATGTTGGCGTTCTCGCCGCTTACCGCGACTTGCCGGAAAGCCAGTGGCGCTACACGGTGCAGATCACTCCGCTGGAAGTCACCGAAGTCGATCTGACTCTGGACCAGACCGGCATCCGCAACACAAATCAAGTGCTCGCCAAGGCGGATGACTGAACATGAATACCCATAAAGTCATTTGGCAGGAAGGCATGTTGCTGCGTCCGCAGCACTTCCAGCACAACGATCGCTATTACGATCACCAGATGAAAACCCGCACCCAATTGCTCGGTGGCTACACCTGGGGTTTCCTTAATCTGGAGATCGACTTGCAGTTCCTCAACATGGGCAAACTGGTGATCAGTGAAGCCTCGGGGATTCTGCCGGACGGCAGCCTGTTCGAACTCGGTGGCAACACCGAACCGCTGGCGCTGGATGTGCCGCCGAACACCGGCAACACGCCGATCTATCTGGCGCTGCCGCTGGTCACGGGTAACCACATCGAGTCGCGCCGTCCGGAGCAATCTGATGTGCTGGCGCGTTACACCGCGTATGACGCCGAAGTGGCCGACTCCAACGCCGGCGACGATTCCGCCAGCCAGGTCAGCTGTGGTCGCCCGGATTTCAAACTGTTGCTCGGCGAGCAGCAGAGCGATCAGGCCTACGTGAAGCTGAAGATCTGCGACGTGCTCGACACCACGCCCGACGGCGTGATCAGCCTCGATCCGGACTTTGTGCCGACTTATATTCAGGCTCACGCGTCCAGCTATCTGCTGTCGTGTCTGAAAGAAGTCATCAGCATGCTCAACCACCGGGGCGACACCATTGCCGAGCGCATTCGCTCCAACGGCAAGGTCGGCGGCGCCGAGGTCGGTGACTTCATGATGCTGCAACTGATCAACCGCACCGAACTGCTGCTGCGCCACTATCTGGGCCTGGAGCAGGTGCACCCGGAAGAGTTGTATCGCACGCTGCTGACCATGCTCGGCGATCTGGCGACCTTCTCCGGCGAGAGCAAACGTCCGCGTCTGGACAGTCGCTACTCCCACGCCGACCAGGGCGGGAGCTTTCGCAAACTGATGGAAGCGATCCGTCAGGTGCTGTCGATGGTGCTCGAACAGCACGCCATCGAACTGATCCTGCAGGCGCGTCAGTACGGGATCATCGTGTCGCCGTTACACGACCACAAACTGCTGGGCTCGGCCTCGTTCGTGCTGGCAGCCAGTGCCAATTGCGACTCCGAAGAACTGCGCCACCGCTTGCCGGCGCACCTCAAGGTCGGCCCGGTGGAGCGCATCCGCCAACTGGTCAACCTGCACTTGCCGGGGATCAAGGTCAAACCGTTACCGGTCGCCCCGCGGCAGATCGCGTTCCACTCCAACAAAACCTATTTCATCCTCGAACTCAGTTCCGAAGACCTGGCACAACTCGAGCGCTCCGGCGGCTTCGCGTTCCACGTGTCCGGCGAATTTGCCGAGCTTGAACTGAAATTCTGGGCCATCAGGAACTGACCGACATGATCAAGGAAACGGATTACAACCAGGACGACAAAACCGTCCTGCTCGATCGTCAGGGCCACGGACCGGCATCGAGTCCGCTGACCGACTTCGCTGCGCCGCCGCGTTTCGAGCAACTGGAAGAACGCATGATCTACGCCGCGCGCCTGCGCCCGGCGGAGGCGTTCAATATCAGCCTCAATTCGCTGGTGGCCGCGTCATCCGAACTGCTCTCGGAAGTGGTACGTCTCAAGCACAGCGAAACCCGCGAAGACCTCTACGCGCTCAATGAGCGCCTGACCGCCGGGCTCAAGCTGTTTGAAGTGCGCGCCTTGCACAACGGCGCCGAAAGCAGCCAGGTGATGGCCGCGCGTTACGTGCTCTGCACCGTGGTCGACGAAGCCGTCGTGACCACGCCGTGGGGCAACGAAAGCGAATGGTCGCAGATGAGCCTGCTCAGCAGCTTCCACAACGAAACCTTCGGTGGCGAGAAGTTCTTCCAGCTGCTCGATCGGCTGTCAAAGAACCCGGTCAAGCACCTGCCGATGCTCGAGCTGATGTACCTGTGCCTGTCCCTCGGTTTCGAGGGCAAGTACCGCGTGCAGGCGCGTGGGATGCTCGAGCTTGAAGGCATCCGCGATGCGTTGTACCGCCAGATCCGTCAGTTGCGTGGCGACGTGCCGCGTGAGTTGTCGCCGCACTGGGAAGGCCTCAACGATCAGCGCCGCAGTCTGGTGCGCATCGTGCCGGCGTGGATGGTGGTGTTGTTCACTTTCGTCTGTCTGGTGGTGATGTATTCGGGCTTCGCCTGGGTCTTGGGCGAGCAGCGCGAAACCGTTCTGCAACCATACCAGCCGCTTGATCCAGCCGCGGTTCAACCGCAGTCGCAGCCGTAAACAGGGACGTGTGATGAAAAAGTTTTTCAAGAAAGTCGGCGCCTTCCTGCGCCAGACCTGGGTCTGGACCCTGCTGCTGGTGCTGTTCGTGGCACTGCTGGTGTGGTTCGTCGGCCCGTTGTTGGCGGTTGATGATTACAAGTTCTGGGAAAGCGCGACCTCGCGTCTGCTGACCATCAGCGTCTTGTTCCTGATCTGGGGCCTGACCATGGTCTTCGTCAGCTGGCGCGCCGGTATCCGCAAGAAAGCCGTCGAAGAAAGCGAAGATGGCCAGGATCGTATCCGCCGTGAAGAGCAGATCGACGACGAGCAGAAAGAGTTGAAGGCGCGCTTCAAAGACGCGCTGAAAACCCTGAAGACGTCGAGCTTGTATCGTGGTCGCAGCGAGCGCTGGCGCAGTGACTTGCCGTGGTACTTGCTGATCGGTCCGCAAGCCTCTGGCAAAACCAGCCTGCTGGACTTTTCCGGTCTGGAATTCCCGATCAACAAGATCGACCGCAAGCTGACCCGCGACACCCTCGGCACCCGTCATTGCGACTGGTACTTCGCCGATCACGGTGTGCTGATCGACACCGCCGGGCGCTACACCACCCAACCGGATGCAGAAGTCGACGGCAGTGCCTGGCGCACCTTGCTCGAGTTGCTGCGCAAGCGTCGTCGCGGCCGTCCGTTGAACGGCGTGCTGGTGACCATTCCGGTGGAAACCCTCACCGGTGGCAGCGAGCAGGACATCGACACCCTGGCGCGCCAGGTGCGCGGTCGTCTGCAGGACATTCATCAGAAGCTGCACGTCGATGTGCCGGTGTATCTGGTCCTGAGCAAGGCCGACAAGCTGCTCGGCTTCGACGAGTTCTTCGATCAACTGACCCGCGAAGAAAGCGATCAGGTGCTGGGCACCAGTTTCCGCAAGGAACAGGTCGGCACCGACGTGGCTGTGCTGCGCAACGAGTTCGAAGAACTGCTGCGTCGTCTCAACAGCCAGGTGATCATGCGCATGCACTCCGAGCGCGATACCCAGCGCCGTGGTCGCATCCTCGACTTCCCGCATCAACTGGGGCAGATCGGCGAGCGTCTGTGCCTGTTCGTCGACATGGCGTTCACCGGCAACCGCTATCAGCGTGCAACGCAACTGCGTGGTTTCTACCTGACCAGCGCACCGCACCTGACCCAGGAAATGGATTCGACCACCGCCGGCATCGGCGCCAGCCTCGGCATGAATGCCGGTGTGCTGCCGACGCTGCGCAGCGGTCGTTCGCGCTTCATCCACCACCTGCTTAGCCAGGTGATTTTCCCGGAGGCCGATCTGGCTGGCCTGGACAAACGTGAACGCAGCCGCATCCACTGGGGCCAACGTGCGCTGTATGTTGGCGCACTGGCGGCGCTGGCACTGTTCGGCATGCTCTGGGCGGGCGGATTCTCGGCCAACTACGAGCGTCTGGAAAACCTGCGCACACTGGCGCAAAACTGGACTCAGCAGCGCTCGGCGCTGACCCCGCGTGATGACGCGATGGGCGTGCTGAAAACTCTCGACACCAGCTACGCCGCCACTCAGGTGTTCCCGAAGAAGGGCGACGTGTCGTACCACGAGCGCGGCGGTCTGTATCAGGGCGAAGACATCAATCCGTCGGTCAAAGCGGCGTACGAGCGTGAGCTCGAAGCGCAACTGCTGCCACGGGTTGCCACGATGCTCGAAGGGCAGATCCGCACCAACATGAAGGACCGCGAAAAGCTGCTCAACAGCCTGCGCGCGTACCTGATGCTGAACATGAAGGATCGCCGCGATGCCGCATGGCTCAAGGACTGGATCGCGAGTGACTGGTCGCAACGCTATACCGGCAATACGGCGGTACAGAACGGCCTGAACGTTCACCTCGAACGCCTGCTGAAGCAGCCTTTCATCTACCCGCTGAACGATCAGTTGGTGACGCAGGCGCGTCAGGTACTGCGCAGCGAATCGCTGGCTACCGTGGTCTATCGCATGCTTCGTGAGCAGGCGCGCAACCTGCCGGAATACCGTTTCAGCCAACACCTCGGCCCGCAGGGTTCGCTGTTTATCGGCACCGAGTACGTGATTCCGGGTTTCTACACGCAAACCGGTTATCAGCAGTATTTCTCGGTACAGGGTTCGGCGCTGGTCACCGACATCCTGCGTGACAACTGGGTACTGGGTGAAGGCGCGGGCATCAGCGACATGGACTTGCGTCGCCTGATGGTCGAGCTGGAGCAACTGTACTTCCGCGACTATGCCAACTACTGGAGCGAGGCCGTTGGCCAGGTGGCCTTGCCACCGATCAGCGACGCCGGTGAAGGCGCCGAGCAACTGGCGGGCCTGACTTCGGCCAACTCGCCGGTGCTCGCGTTGCTGACGGAAGTGCGCGAAAACACGCGCTTCGAGGCCGCCGCAGACCCGGTCGACGAAGCGGGCGAAGCCGCCGATGCGCTGGCCGGGCAGAAGGGCAAACTGGGTAAAGTCGGCAAACTGGCAGCCGCCGCAGCGGACAAGGCTTCGGCCTTGAGCGTCGCGAAAAACCTGCCGGACACCGCCAAGAAATCCCTGCAACGTCGCTTTGAGCCGCTGCATCGTTTGCTCGATGACAACAACGGCCCGGCCGCTGACCTGACTCCGGCCCTCAGCGCACTCAACGATCTGCAACTGCAATTGTCCGGTCTGGCCCGTTCCAGTACGCCGGAACAAGCCGCGTTCGAAATGGCCAAAACCCGCATGAGCGGCCAGCGTGATGCGCTGACCAACCTGCGTGCAGCCTCGGGTCGTCTGCCGCGTCCGCTGAGCGTGTGGTTCAACGTGCTGGCCGAAGACTCGTGGCGCCTGGTGCTCAACGATGCTTACCAATACCTGAACGGCCGTTATCAGAACGAGCTGTACAGCGTGTATGGCAAAACCATCAGCAAGCGTTATCCGTTCAGCGCCAGCAGCACCAGCGACGTGGCGATCAGCGACTTCCGCGAGTTCTTCCGCGCGCAAGGCACCGTCGACCGTTTCTTCGACAGCTACATGCGTCCGTTCGTCAGCGGTGATCCGGGCAACTACCGGATGCGCAGCGTCGACGGCCACAGCCTGCCGGTGTCCAAGGTCTACCTCGATCAGATGGCCGCAGCGCTGACGATTCGTCAGAGCTTCTTCTCGATCAACCCGGCCGAACCGACCGTGCAGTTCAAACTGGAGCCTTACACCCTCGATCCGGCAGTCAGCCGTTCCGAGTTCAAGTTCGGCGACAAGACCATGGAATACCGTCACGGCCCGATCCTGCCAATGTCGTTCAAATGGCCGACCGATGCTGAAGACGGGCGTACCAGTCTGGTCATGGACAAAATGGCCGGACGTCCGATCGGCATCGAGAAGAACTCCGGCCCATGGTCGCTGTTCCGTCTGTTCGACCTGATGCAGACCGAGTACCTGACCGGCCGCGACGTACTGGTACTGAAAGCTGACGTTGGTGGCTTGCGCGCCAACTACCTGCTGACCAGCCAACGCTCGCCGAATCCGTTCGACCTCGGCGTGCTGCGCACCTTCCGTATGCCGGTGCAGCTCTGATGCTGGTGGCCAGTCCCTGGCGCAGCGCGGCGCGTACCGACCCGGGCAAGGTGCGGGCGCGCAACGAAGATGCCTTCCTCGACCTTCCGCAGCAGGGGCTGTGGGTGGTCGCGGACGGCATGGGCGGTCATCAGGGTGGCGACATCGCCAGCCAGTTGATCGTCGCCAGCCTGGCTGAACTGCCGCAACACGACGACTTCGACGAACGCCTCAAAGCCATCCGCCAGTGCCTGCACTGGTTGAACCGGCGTTTGGGGCAGGAGTTGACCGTCACTGCCGGCCGTCACGACAGCATCATGGGCAGCACCGTCGTGGCGCTGCTGGTGGAAGGCAATCGCGCGGCCTGCATCTGGGCCGGCGACAGCCGTTGTTACATGTGGCGCGGGCAGCGTCTGTATCAGCTGTCCAAAGACCATTCGCTGCAACAGCAACTGATCGACGAACAGCAAATGAGCGTCGAACAAGCGGCGGCGCACCCGGCGGCTCAGGCACTGACCCGAGCCGTCGGCGCGGCCGACACTCTGACCCTGGATGTGCTGGAACTCGAGGTGTATCCGGGCGATGCGTTTTTGCTGTGCAGCGATGGTTTGTATCAGGGCCTGAGCAGCGATGCCCTCGGCACCGCCCTCAGCCTCAGCGCGCCGCATGTGGCGCTGGAACGTTTGTTCGACGGTGCCCTGCGGGGCTCCGCTCGCGACAACCTGACTGCCGTGGTGATCCGCCAATGACCAAAATCGAATCGCCAATCGATGACTTGCTGATGAGTGAAGAGCAGGCCAACAACCTTACCTACTTCGCCTTCGCCAAGCCCAATAATGCAGAGCCTTTGCTGGCGCCTACCAAGGCCAGCATTGGTGCACTGCCGGACGTATTGGCGGGCCGTTATCGCCTCGAGCGTTTGCTCGGGGCGGGCGGTATGGGCGCCGTCTACCGGGCAAGGGATCTGCTGCACGAACAGTTCGGCGATCCCGATCCTTACATTGCGCTGAAAATCCTCAGCGAAGAATTTGCCGAATCGCCGGACGCCAGTGCCTTGCTCTACAGCGAGTTCGCCCTGACCCGACGCCTGCGCCACGACAACGTCGTGCGTGCGCACACCTTTGAAGTCGACACCGACTGCCAGCGGGCCTTCATCACCATGGAATACATGCGTGGCCTGACCCTGGACAAACTGCTCTGCGAGCGGCCCCTGGGCCTGCCGTGGAAAGAATTGCGCGACATCGTCCTGCCGCTGCTCGACACGCTGGCTTATGCCCACCGTCGCGGCGTGCTGCACGGTGACATGAAACCGAGCAACGTCATGCTCAGCGAAGACGGCCTGCGCCTCTTCGACTTCGGTTTGGGCCAGGCGGAAGAGGGCACCTTGCCCGGTCTGCCGCACCTGAGCCGCGAGCGCTTCAACGCCTGGACCCCGGGCTACGCCGCCCCCGAACTGCTTGAGGGCCAACCGTTGTCGGCCAGCGCGGACGTGTACGGCTTGGCCTGCGTGATCTATGAACTGGCGAGCGGCAAACACCCGTTCCGCCGCTTGCCCTCGACCCAGGCCCGCGACGAGCACCTGAAGCGCGAGCTGCAAGCCCCGGCGAACTTACCGAAACACGGCTGGCCAGCGCTGCGAACCGCGCTGAGCTTCGACCCGGCAGAGCGCACCATCACTGCCCAACAATTGCGTGACGCCTTGGGCGCCACTTCATCCTGGCTGCAACGTCTGCGGTTTCGGGCATAACGGATGACATTCGAACAGGGAGCACTTTATGTTCAACTCAGCTAACGAGACCCACTTCAGCCTGACGGTTGAAGACTATGTCGGCGACCTGCAAGTGCTGTCGTTCACCGGCACCGAAGGCATCAGCCAGCCGTATCGCTTCGACCTCGAACTGGTCAGCGAAAACCCGGATCTCGACCTGGAAAAGCTCCTGCACAAGCAGGCATTCCTGGCGTTCGATCCGCAGGGCAGTGGCATCCACGGCCAGATCTACCGGGTCGCCCAAGGCGATGCCGGCAAGCGCCTGACCCGCTACAAAGTGTCGATGGTGCCGCAACTGCAATACCTGCATCACCGCACCAACCAACGTATTTATCAGCAGATGTCGGCGCCGAAAATCATCGCGCTGATCCTCGAAGAACACGGCATCAAGGGTAACGCCTACAGCTTCCAGCTCAGCCAGCCGTGCCCGGATCGCGACTATTGCGTGCAATACGACGAAACCGACCTGCACTTCGTCCAGCGCCTGTGCGAAGAGGAAGGCATTCACTACCACTTCCAGCACAGCGACAAGGGTCACCTGCTGGTGTTCGGCGACGACCAGACCGTGTTCCAGAAACTCGGCCAGCCAACCGCGTACGTGCAAGGCAGCGGCATGGTCGCCGATGAGCCAGTGATCAAAGGCTTCAAACTGCGTCTGGAAACCCGCACCAGCCGCGTCACCCGCCGCGATTACGATTTCGAAAAGCCGCGCCTGCAAATGGAAGCCGCCTACAAACCGGAGGGTGAAAGCACTGAGCCGGACCTGGAAGACTACGACTACCCCGGCCGCTTCATCGAGCGTGCGCGCGGCAAGTTCCTCAGCCAGCGCGCCCTCGAACGCCACCGCGCCGACTACCGTCAGGCCGAAGGTCGCGGCGACCAGACCAAACTGGTCAGCGGCCACTTCATGGAACTGTCCGACCACCCGCGCAGCGAGTGGAACGATCTGTGGCTGCTCACCGAAATCGTCCACGAAGGCAAACAGCCGCAAGTCCTCGAAGAAGGCGTGACCAGCGACACCACCGACAACAAGGACGACTTCCACCAAGGCTACCGCAACACCTTCCTCGCCACTCCGTGGGACGTGTTCTACCGCCCGGCCCTCGAACACCCGAAACCACGCGTGCTCAGCAGCCAGACCGCCATGGTCACCGGCCCCAAAGGCGAAGAAATCCACTGCGACCAATACGGCCGCATCAAAGTCCAGTTCCACTGGGACCGCGAAGGCCTCGCCGACGACAAAACCAGCTGCTGGCTACGCGTCTCCAGCTCCTGGGCCGGCGACCGCTACGGCGCCATCAGCATCCCGCGCATCGGCATGGAAGTCCTCGTCACCTTCCTCGAAGGCGACCCCGACCAACCCCTCGTCACCGGCTGCCTGTACCACAAGGAAAACCCGGTGCCGTATGCACTGCCGGCGAACAAGACGCGCAGCGTGTTCAAGACACTCAGCTCGCCGGGTGGTGGTGGGTATAACGAACTGCGCATCGAAGACAAGAAAGGCGCGGAGCAGATCTACATTCATGCCCAGCGGGATTGGGATGAAAATGTTGAGCATGATCAGAAGATTCGGGTCGGGAATGAACGCCATGACACGGTGGTGAAGAACACCTACACCGAGCTGAAAGCCGAGGAACATCGCACCACGATTTCCGACCGCAAGATTGAAGCGAAGCTGGATGATCACCTGACGATTGGGCAGAACCAGCATGTGAAGCTTGGGACTGCGCAGCTCACCAGCGTGGGGAAAGAGATTCACCTCAAGGCTGGGGACAAGATCGTTATTGAGTCGGGGACGGAGCTGACCATCTTGGGTGGCGGGAGCTTTATCAAGCTCGATGGCGGTGGTGTGACGGTGGTTGGGCCGGTGATCAAGATCAATGCGGGTGGCTCGGCTGGTTCCGGCACGGGGATCGGGATTAAACCGCCAGTGCTCCCGGGGGCGGCGGATAAGGATAAGGCGGGGAGTTTGATGGATCAGGCGTTGGGGAATGCGGTGCCTCAGAAAGCTGACCTTCGACCAATGCGAATGATCAGGTTCTCTGGTTGACCGTCAACGGATCAAAAAGGATTAGGTAAAAGTACAAATGACAGAGCCAGTGAAAGTTAAAAAGTGGTCTTACCCAATAAAGATTGGTGGTGCGGGTGGCACAGATCCACAGCAGTATTACGCGGCATTAGCGAAGGCGCAGGATGGTTATTACCCACTTGGCAGCAATGGCTTGTGGCATGGCGGCGTGCATTTTGATGAGGCTTCCGGATTAGTCTCGGCACAGAGCGAGGTTCGTTGCATCGCTGATGGGCAAGTAGTTGCCTATCGGATCGATGACACTTATCCAGCCACGGTATATACCGACCGTAACGCCTTTGCTTCGACAGGCTTTGTGCTGATTAAGCATGTCTTGGAGGTGCCGTCCCCTCCAGCACCACCTGCCGGAGCAGGTGGACCTCCGTCACCTGCTCCAGCTGCGGGACCGATATTGACGTTTTATAGCCTGTATATGCATCTGTTGGACATGGATGGCTACAGGACGAAAACGCCTATGTTGGAGCGGCCGTCATATTGGGTTAATGGAGGCTACCAAGTAAAAGCGGATGTGAAGGATCCCGTCGAGGGCCTGAATGCGCGAGCAGGGCTTCCAGGATCCGCGGATTACACCAATATTCTGACGACTTTGCCCCGTGGAACCACGGTGACCACTGGAGAGGCGAGCACAGATGGGAAATGGCTAAAAGTTGTCAGTGTGACGCCTGAAGCTGATCAGTCCGCGGCTATAGGTGGATGGGTATTCAAAGCCCAAATGAACAGTAAAGGCGGAAATCAGTACCTGATTGGCGAGCTGGCGAAAAACATTCCTGCTAATCAAGCCAAGGGGTTAAGAGTGCGTAGGACCGGTTCGACCACCGGAGAGGTTATGTCGATACTGCCTGCTGGCACTCAGATTGAGATTAGCCAAGAGGGCGCAGTTGGTAACTACCGAAAACTAGTAAAAGTTGTGAGTGGAAATCCAATTCCTGCACTTGCTACTGATGAAGCTGGCAATGTTGGAGGTTATGTATGGTTTCCCTCCCTTGAAACTAAGACTGAACCCCAGGATATGGGGAAGGTCGTTTTGCTCAATGAACCAGTGACCATTAAGGCCGGTGCGCTGGTTGGTTTTGCAGGTCATTATCAAGAGCACGATGAAGGAGCACCTCGCAACCTAGTTCACGTGGAAGTATTCACGTGCGATGACATTGAGAAATTTGTTTCTCTTAGCCAAGGTGCAGCTGCTGCCTTACCAGACGATCAAAAAAATCTGTTAAAGATTCACAAAGATACGAAGCTAATTACTCATCGCTCAGATATAAGTGCGACCAATCCACCACAAGCCAACGACGCCGGTGTGGTGATTGGATATGATCTGGTTGTTCCCTACAGTGTTTTAGAGTCGTTGCCGGATTCAAAAAAAATTAAACAAACTGTCACTACTCCCGGTTCAGGTACTATTCCTTCCGCTTCTAACACTACTCGATGGTGGCATCTCGAAGGATTGCTTGGAGATGCGCAAGGTAAACCTATAAGCGGGTGGGTAGGCGAAAAAGATTTGATTACCACCCGCCATAACCCATGGGAATGGATTGGGTTCAAGTTTATTGAAGAGACCGAGAGTAATGCTGAGCATCTATCTTCATATCTTCATGATCGCGATATGCTCACTGATGAAGAGAAGACTGTTTTCGTTCCTCTCGCCAGTAAGTCGACTAAAGGGCCGGTAAAGGAAGGGCTATACGATATAATTGATACTGATAAGAACGATAAACTGACTTCGAAAGAAATTCAAGCTGCACTCGCTAATCCTTGGTTCGCGCAGTCAATATCGCAGCTTATTACAAAGTGTGAAAGTGAATGGTTTTATGATTCGGAAAAATGGGATGCACTGGATGAGTTAATGGGGCATAGAGCTGATACTCCTAACGTGAATTGGGTTCAACAGAAGAAACGAATTAAAGAACTATCTTGGTGGAAGGAAGTTGCCTCGCAGGAGGGGCTGAGCCCAGATGGTAAAGTCTGGCACATGCATACAGTTGGATTAATAGGGAACTTCTATCAAAAGAAAAAATGCACATGTAATGCTGTCGTAAAGGTCACGAAGTGGCATTCTAATTTCGGTCCCGTAGTATGGGGTGAAGGAAAGCTGGGGGACGCTCCGCAGTGGGCAGCTATCGAAGCGGCTGGGAAGGTTACCGCATTCGAGAAAAAAGTAATTACAGCGATGTGCGAGAATGAAGGGAAAATAAATGCGGTGCAGGCATATGATAGCGAGCTTATAACTGCAGGGGCAATGCAGAAAACAGTCAATCCATTGGGCGAGGGAGAACTTCCAGTTCAAGTTAAAAAATTCAAAGAATTGTATCCTGATGAGTTTTTTGAGTTGTTTGAGAGTCAAGGTTGGTTTCTCGATCTAAGTGGTGAGAAGCCGAGCATGTATTACCAGCATCCGGATTTTTTGGATGGGGAAAAAATTGCGGGTGATGATCTTAAAAAGAAATTGAGGTTAGGTTGCTCGCTAGCAACATACGGGAAGGTTATCGAGTGTAAGCCTGTATCAGTGATGTCCTGTGCAGTCGGCAGCCCTTTATATGTCGAGCTTCAGATTACAGACTTTATAGACCGATTGAGAGATGTTTTGCTGAAAGTGCCAAATACGTATAGTTTTTCAATTGGTAAGGTTTTTCGTTCTGCGTTGGGACAGGCAACGGCTTTGGATGAAAATGTGAATAGACCAGGTAAGGTTGCAGCTAATGTTAAAAAAGCTTTGGATGAATTCTTTTTGCAGAATCCGAACGTCAGCAAAGACATAGCTACTTGGGGAAGTAATCACTCAGTATATGAACGGAAGATTGTGGATATCTACGGGCCGGGTCGCCCTGAAATGACGGATCCGGGACCAAGATTTACTAAATTAAAGGCTGCGCTCAATGTTTAATGTATTTTTTTTATTTGTTCTTTCCAGTTTTGCGTCATTGCAGATGGCTCAAGCAGATCCAAAGGCCATGGAAGTTAAAGGAGTAAAAGGCACTTCCTTGAGTGCTCAAAGCTTCGATAAAAAATACGGTGGATGGCGTGACGTAGAATATAGATCCGCCGCAGTATCGTTCAAAATTTATGCCGTTCCAATTGGGATGGAGCCTTCGGAGGATGGGGTCGTAGCGAACCCTGATGCAGATTCTATTTCTCCTGATAATAGATATTTGATCATTCAACGGACTAATGCTGGGGAGGTAGTGGATGACGAGGGAACTACCATTATTTCTTCACAGGCATATTGTGATGTAATTTCGATGGAGACGGGCTGTATTAAGAACATAGGATCAGCGCAACAGTGTGAAGGGACATGGCAGGATGATAAGTGGAAGACTTCGAGGGGGGAGTTTTTTGATTTTTCTAAAGGAAGTAATTCCCCAAGGCTTTTGATCTCTGATGCCTCGCGGAATACTGAAAGTCAATCGCGCGCTAGTTCTCTGAGGGATCATATTTTCATGGGCGTCCCCTCTTATATGGCATGTTATCCTCCGGAAAAAAATATATCTGAATATAACGACATGGGGTTTTATTTTGCTCAGGGAGGTGAGCATTTTTTGGCAATGCAAGTCTATAATCGTTTATTAGTTGTAGCGCCGGATAGGGTGCCGTTAAAGCTCAACGCTGCCGATTCCTTGTGGGCGCTTGGTAAGATTGACGAGGCAAAAAAGTACTATGCTGAATACCTTGGTGCGATGAAGAAGAAAAATATGGAAAGTAAAATTCCTAGCAGAGTTAAGGAAAGATTGAATTAGTGAAGTTGCGAAAGTAGGCAAGGAAATCGATAATTGAATCAAAGGGGCCCGAACTATTTTTTGAGCTCGACCGCTTTGATCTTGATTGGGAGCTCAAATAGATCTGGCCCGTTTTTCGGTCCGGACTCCACGTTCTGTCCTAGCCCGTTCAGAATTGAACGGATTACTGAGTTTTTTTACGGACGCCAAGGAATGCAGATTTTCAGATTCAGCCTCATTTTTTACTTTCAATACTGTCGCCTGTGGTCATGGCTGAGGGCACGATGATTGCCACCATCCTTCAGGCCGACTTTTCCAAGGATCCGGAAGTCCGGTTGCTTGTCAGAGTCGTTGATGTGGGTGGCGGTTCGGATACCCCTTCCATGGCGGTTCGTAATCAATGCCTGGAGAGGAAGGCGTCCGCAGAACGTCCTGGGCCGGATCCGTGCTTTTCGATAGAGATCACTGAGAGCAATAAGCAACGGGCCATTGTTCGGCAAACGCTATTGAATGATCCTCAGCGCACAACCGACCCTATCTATTTGGAAATTGTTTATCGCTCGGAGGTCAGCGAGAGCGATCCGACGAATCACCATCAGCGATCCGCCACACTGAAGATCGAAGAAAACGGCCTCTACAATTGGAACAATGAGAGCGAACAGGCATTGGCGGACGTTGAGTGGTTTCCCTCGGGAAATGGTGTTCTTGATCTGATGGTTCCTGACGCGGATGCATTGCTGAATTCTGTATATCGGGATCGTATGGGTCGGCTGGACGAAAGCGGTCAGAAAGCACTGAGAGAAACTCAAAGAGCCTGGATGAAGTTTCGAGATGCGGAGTGCCAGGCCGACCCGAAATCGCAAAAATCAGTTTTCGGTGAGTGGTCCGATGCCTGCCTGATTCGCGCGACGATAGAGCGTGCTCGCCAATTGGCTTTGGCACCGGACAAGAGCAGACGTTGAAACGGACAAGCCAGAGCATTCGCGCGAAAGCGTCGACTTGGATGAGCATGAACAAATTTTTCTTTCTCTTTTTTGCGCTATTTCCTTTAGGCGCTCAAAGCGCAGTCACCACCGAATCACTTTGCTTCGAATTATCCCAATCGAGCCCGGTAAAGTTCGAACTCCGTACCTACTACGACGAAGCCAGCAAATGGTCCGGTGGTTTCGTGAAGTACGCCAAATCCAGCGAACCCATTTCCATCGTGTTGACAGATTCCCAGAACGAAATCCTCGATCCGGACGCGCCTTGGCAGCACACCAGAACCTGGTCTGAAGTCGTCAACGGCAAGGTCACGGGTAGCTATGAGTTGATGACTCAAGGCTCACAGATCGTCTCGATGTCTTACACAAAGCAGTCCAACGGTAAGGCTTATAGCTTCGGAATCAGCACCAGCATCGACTCCTCCCTAGAGTCCGGATGCAAGTGGGAATAGGGCGAGTACATGCAATTCAAAACTCTAGCGGTATCACTGCTCGGCCTGATGTGGACGATCCCGGCGTTAGCCGAAACCACCACCATCAGCCCAGCCAAAGGCATCGACGCAACGCTGGTTCTCGAAGGCTCCAAGCTGAACATCGCGGTTAAAAGCGAAACGCACAGCGAGTCGCGAACAATCGATTTTGAAGCCGAAAACGAACTCCACGTGCTGTTAGACGATTTCAATTTCGACGGCGCCCAGGATTTCGCCATCTGGCAGCTGGATGACGGCATGGGTACTTACGACTACTACCGAGTGTTCGTTTATCAAGCGAAAACCGGCACTTTCGAAGAGTTGCAGCCGGACTGCGGCGATGGTTTCGTTAACCTGCGCGTCGACAAAAAACGTAAGACGTTGCTCAGCACTTACTGGGGCATGAACGGACCAGATCAATGCATCATCCGATTCACCAAACGCAAAACCTGAATGACTCAAGGAAGAACACTGTGAACCGTTTTGTTTTTACCCTGCTGGCCGTGCTGCTGCCGGTTTCAGCGGCCTATGCGCAGGATGACTGCAGCCAGGTCACTTCAAGCCTGGAAATGGTGCCGTGTTCAGAGGCGGCGAAGAAGGCTGCCGATGCGCAGTTGAATGTCAGTTACAAGCAGTTGATGACGCGGCTTGAGTCTGACTATCGAGCAGATCCGGCGTTGGGTGCGGAGTACGCGGCGAAGGTTAAAGAGTCGCAGCGTGCGTGGTTGAAATTGCGCGATGCGAACTGTCCATTGGAGGCATTCGAGATCGAGGTGGGTAAGCCTGCTTACGTGGCGGTCAGCAACTTGTGCATCGCCAGAATGAGCCGCGAGCGCTCGGCGTATCTGGACAAGATCGTCCCTGCTCTTGCATCCGACAAGAGCACTTCGACGGCACCCACCAGCGACGCTTGCCCCTCGGAGGAGTTCGCGCCTTTCCTGACAGCGTTTTCCGCCAACAGCGAATCACAGCGCCGTCTGACTGCGATGACGGTCAAGTCGCTGGTGTTGAAACCGGTAGCGGGAAAGGATCGAAGTACCTTTGAGCCTTCGACCTCGGGTGTTAGTGGAGCTACTTTCAACTATCCGCTGATGGCTGCAATCACACCCGGCAAGACACCAGGGGTCGAGATCGAAGAGGTCGATGATAGTCACGTCAATGTGGTGGATAAACGGGCGGGTAACAGCAATATCAAGATCTTCAACTTCTCTCGTCAGGCATGTTGGGTGCTTGAGGGGGTTGAGGATTGGTCGATTAGTGAGAAAGACTTGGTAGTGGCGAGCAAGCCCAAGTTGAGTGTTGAGGAGAACTTCTGCCGCCAACGTGCCAACGCCTTTGGTAATTTGGGAGGACTGGAACAGTACCGTCTCACCGCAGAGCTTTTCGAGGCGTCACTGGAAAATGACCTTTGCGCAGCGCGTTCCGGAGATCCAGAATCCAGTTTGAGTGCGGCAAGTTTGAGCCTTTCGGGCATGGCGCCGCAGTTGCCAACGTATAAATTGGAGGCGTTGATCAAAGCTGCAGCGGCTACTTCGCCCGAAGGCGCACTGATGCTTTCGCTCTATTACTGCGACGGCAACACATTGGCTGGAACAGGTTCATGCCAACATCCAGCGTTGGCTGAAGAATCAATGATCCGGGCTGCGACCATGGGCAGCGTCCACGCGTTGGGTGCTTTAGGCTCCGCTTTCGAGCGGGGGGAACTGGTGACCAAGGATTTGTCCCGCGCTGTGGCCTGTTATGAAATGGGCGCGGCAAAGGGAAACAAAGGATCGATCCATCGTTTGGATGAGTTAAAGAAAAACTCCACCACACCAATCAAACCCAGCTACTGCTACTGACAACCCCCGAAACCCCACGCTTTTCCTTTAAACTCCCCACCCCCAAGGAATGCGCTCAGGACACGGAATGCCAGCCCCCTCGACCTCGCTTCGCCCCGCGCTAGTGCTCTGGCTATACGCCGCTGCGATCGTGCACATACTCGCCGGTCTCACCCTGACCTGGGCCGGGCATTCCGGTTTACTCGACGGCTATCTGCAAGTTCTCGAACTCGCATTCTGGGGCGCCGACCCGGTGCCCGCCGCCGGCCACGAACAACAGGTCTGGTGGCTCGCACTCTTCGGCGCGACGCTGCAAAGTTATTCGCTGTACATGCTTGCGCTGGTGCACATCGGCAATCGTTCGAAAGCGCCGATGGTGTGGGGCTGGTTGATGGCCGGCATCCTGTTATGGGCGCCGCAGGACATGTGGCTGTCAGCGCAACAACAGGTCTGGTCGCATCTGTGGCTCGACGGTTTTGCACTGTTGCTGCTGTTGCCGCCGCTGGTCTGGCTGTATCACCATGACCGCAAAAAATCCCGTCCAGAAAAAGCACCGAACGAGTCCAATCCGTTTACCGGCAGCGCCTACAAACGAGTGCTGATCACCGGCGGAACCGGGTTTATTGGCGAGGCGGTGGTCAATCAATTACTCGACGCCGGCCACACCGTGAGTGTGCTGGCGCGTGATCCGTTGAAAGCGGCGAATCTGTTCGACGGTCGCGTGCGTTGTGTTCGGTCTCTGAGTGAAATCAGCCACGACGAATCCTTCGACGTAGTGATCAATCTCGCCGGCGCCCCCGTCGCCGGACCACGCTGGAGTCCCAAGCGTCAGGCGCAACTGCTCGCCAGTCGAGTCGGCACCACCGAAGCGTTGATGACCTGGCTGAAGAACACCAAGCACAAACCAGCGCTATGGATTCAAGCCTCAGCCATCGGCTTCTACGGCGTGCGCGATGCCAGCGAAAGCCTCGACGAACACGCCAGCAAGGGCGACGGTTTCATGGCCGAACTCTGCGCGCGTTGGGAAGCCGCCGCGCAACCGGCCACTGAATTTGGCGTGCGTCAGGTGGTGTTGCGCCTCGGCGTGGTGTTCGGCCCGGGCGGTGCGTTGTTGCCGCTGCTGATGCCGTTCCGCCTGGGTTTCGGCGGTCGCATGGGCGACGGTCGGCAGATCATGAGCTGGGTGCATCGCGACGATGTGCTTCAGGTAATCGCGCGGGCCTTCGACGATGAAAGTTTGCGCGGCACTTACAACATGGTCGCGCCCGAAACGATCAGTCAGGCAGCATTCGCCGAGCAGGCCGGCAAGGTCCTCAAGCGTCCGGTGTGGTTCCACATTCCCGCCGCGCCAGTGCGTGCATTGGCGGGGGAGATGGCGCAGTTGTTCTTCGACGGTCAGCGCGTGGTGCCGCAGCGTTTGACCGAGGCTGGCTACAAATTCCGTTACCCAACTCTCGACGCCGCTCTGCGCGATCTGACCTGAGGATCGCTCATGAGCAAGCCCTTGATGTACCTGCTGGCCGGCAACGGCAGCGCCGCCGATTGGTGGGACGATGCGTTGCCGCACTTTCAGCGCTACGACGTGGTGCCGCTGGAGTTGCCGGGCTTCGGCGCCAATCCGCAGCCACCCTGCGAGGAACTGGCGGACTACGCGCAGACCTTGCTGGCGATGACGGAGCAGGGCAGTGCGATCATGGCGGTCGGGGTCAATGCCTTGCTGGTGCTGCATGCGTTGCAACGTCGGCCCGGGCACTTTTCTCGCAGTGTTTTGCTGGCGCCGGTCGGGGCGTTTTTGTGGCAGCGTCGCTTGCCGGCATTGATGTCGCCGCTGCCGATCCGCAAGACCATTCACTGGTTGCTGTCGAATAAACCCACGCTGTTCGCGCGCAAGTTCTCCAACCAGACCTGGACGCCCGCGCAGTACCAACGCATGGGCGCCGGCTATGCGCGCTGTCGTGCGTTTGTGCCGCACTGGGATCTGATTCGTGCCGATACTGCGCTGCCGCTGCTGGAGTGGATCACCGATCCGGTCGAGCTGGTTTGGGGAGATCAGGACAACGTGCTGGGCATCGAGCAAGCGGCGGCGTGGTCGGCGATTCTGGCCCGCGCTGATCTGACCATCAGCCTCAAACCCGGTTGGGGGCATTACCCGTGGATCGACGCGCCCGCGCAGTTCGCGCAGTGGCTGGAGTCGGGCGAGCGCGGGTTTGTTGCGCACACCAAGGGCGGGCGTTTGCGCTTGGCTGAACTGGCCCGGCAACCGGTGCCGGCGGCGCTGACGCTTAACGATTGCGCTGATCCGCGTCTGCCGGCGTTTCTCGCCGCCCAATCCGACGTGACCTGGGCGGTGCGCTCCTCCAGTTATGGCGAAGATCAGGCCGACTCGGCCAACGCCGGTTTGAGCACGACTTACCTGCGCGAGCCGACCGCCAACGTGCCAAATCGCATCGCTGAATTGACCGCCGAAGGCGTCGAGGAAGTGGTGGTGCAGCGCTTCATCACGCCGCTAGTGTCCGGGATAGCTTTCGTGCGACATCTCTCGGTAGAACTCGAATGGGTTGAAGGCCATCTCGAATCGCTCGCCGACGGTCACGCCAGTCCCTCGCGGGTAACGCTTTCGCGGCTCGGCGATGCGTGGCGCAGCGGCACATTCACGCCATCCCACGGCTTGACCGAAGACCTGCTCTGGCACTTTCTGCAAGACGTGTTGCGGGTGTTCCACTACGTGCCCGGCGACGTCGAATGGGCCTGGGACGGCTCACAACTGTGGCTGCTGCAATACCGGCCGATCAGCGATTACGGCTGGCGCCGGCACCTCACCGCTGCCAACATCGCGGAGATCCTGCCGCCGCAACCGAGCGTTTTTGTCGAGTACGCTCAGCGCCGCGCGGCAGCGAGTATTCCGGCGATCATGGCGCGGTGGGATGCGCGAGTGTTGCAGGACAACGAGCCGTTCACCGCTGTGTTCGGCGGCGCGTCCTACATCAACAACGACCTGTTCCTCGCCCGACTCGCCGACTGGGGCATCAGCGCCAGCAACTATGCCGGTGAAGTCGGCGGCGCGACCCCGCATCTGCCGTGGCAACCGCTGAAAATGCTGCGTTCGCTACCGCTGTTCCTGCGCATGCAGCGTATTGCCCGTGGTCATCTGCTGACCCTTGAGCGTGGCTTGCAGCGCTTCGATCAAGAGCTTGCCGAACTCGTCGCCCAAGGTGCCGACGGCCAACAATTGGCGGACTGGTTCACCCGGTTTTACGTGTTTGTGGTGCAAGGCAATCTGTGCATCGCCACGGCACTGGCCAGCAGTGGCGGCGACTGGCTGGGCCGCCCGCCGACCGCGTACGACAACCTTGAAAACAGTCCGCATCGATTGCCTTGGGAGACCGATCCGGCCACCCCTCGGCCAGCGGCGAGCGAATTGCCGCTCCAGCCATTCCCGCAATGGTCAGGGTTGATCCGCCTCGCTCATTCCACTGGACTACCGGGCCTGCGCGGCTACTACCTGCAAGTGCGCGAGTGGTATCGCGATAACCTGATGCGGATATTTTTCCGCCTGCATCACGCGATGCCGCCGGCGGATCGCGAGCACTGGTTCGCGCCGCATCTCGACATTCGCAGCCGCGACGGTAGCTTCTGGCAGGACGGTCGTGAAGGATCGGAGCAGGCCACCGGGTTCATGATTTATCCGGGGCAGGTGCGGGGTGTTCTCGGGAAGGACATTTTGCTGGAGGACACGCTCGATCCCGGGCGACATGCGCACTATCAAGCTGCGCGGGCGGTGATTGCGCGGATGGGTGGGCGGTTGTCGCATGGCTCGACGTTGTTGCGTGAATTGCGCAAGCCGTCGGCGGTGATGCCACAGGTTGATCCGGCGTGGGTGGGGTGTGAGGTGGTGTATCGGGATGGGGAATTGGAATTGATCAATTCGAAGGATATGAAGTGAGCATTCAAGGCTTTCGCGGGTTGCTCTTCGGCTTGTTTGCGCTTGCACAAGCGGGCTATGGCGTTGCCGCAGATACCGTGCTGCTCGGTAACGCGCCCGGCCAGTCGACCATTGCCAGTGGCCCTGCCGAGACCGTTGTCGACATGGACTCTTGCCGCTTTTCCATGCAGCTGGTGCAGGACCAATGGTTGACGTTCGACGATTTCTATCCGGTGTTTGTCGCGGCCAAACAACTACCCAAACCCTCCAGCGCCCCCCGGCTGTGGCAAGCGCAAACGTCCAGTGGCGCCGAGTGGCACTTCGAGAAACCTGCCAACCTCAGTCAGCCGTGGTTTGGCCTGATGTGTGAAAACACTGAGTACTTTTCCCTTCTCACCGACTGGAAACCTCCAGAGGACGACGCGTTTGCGGTGCAAGTCCTGCGTGATGACAACGACCGGAAGTGCCCGGCGACGCTCACCGATCAGGGCTGGGTGCCCAATTCGCTGGCGGGTCGCGCGAACACCTATACCTTCGAGCAATGGGGCGGGGAGAAGTCGTCGGGTTTCATCTTCGGTTTCCACGACAAGTCACGACGCCATATCACCCGCGTCGCCTTTTGCCTGCTGCGGGGCAAAGACGTGCTGATCGGCTCGGCGGAATCAGGCTCAGCCACGCCGTTGTCGATCAGCGCCCAAGGGTTCGAACAGATCAAGACAGCGGTGCGTGGCATTGCCTTCCAATGAACATCCCGACGGTATGTCGCATATATGGAGTTACAGCGTGAAAGGATTTTCGGTTTTACTCAGCGGCATCTTGTTGTTCGCCGCTTCACTGGCATTCGCCGCCGACCCCGACTTCAAGGATTATCCCGTCGCGCCAATTTTCAGTGGCCCCCACCATGCGCTGGTGCCGCAGGAAAACAGCAATCCGGTGATGGACAGTGCGCGAGCGAAGGCCTTGAAAGGCAAGGTCAACTTCGCCGGCCATTACATTCTCAATCCGCTGGGTTGTGGCGGCGGTGCCATCTGCGCCGAAGTCCTCGATGCACAAACCGGAGAAGTCGCTGGCGGCCTGCCGAATGCCTACGACGGCAGCACGTTCGCCATGCTCTACCAACCTGACAGCCGCTTGATCCTTATTTCCGGCATCACCCTCGACGGTGAAGAAGATGCCCAGGGGAATTCGCTAGAAAGCGTCAACCGGGATCGCTACTACGAGTTTGTGAGCAACGAATTCCGGCTGCTGAGCATGACCGACGCGGAATCGCCGCCGCTTGATTAAGGATGATGGGATGAACCGTTTTTTCATTCGGCCCGTGCTGAGTGTGCTTCTGCTTTTGCCTTACGCCATGCCGGCGATTGCCAGTGAGGGTAGTTGCTATGGCTACCTCACCGAAATGGTCAGGAGCAGCGACTTCCCGTTTCAGTACGTCGGCAAGGACAAGGTCAATCTGCTTATCGACGACGATGACGGTGAAACCGTTCGAGCGCAGTTGTTCTTTGACACCGACGGCACCGGCACCATTGGCTGGATCAAATACACCCCGGCAACGCGCGTGTTGCTCAATACCTCGGCGGAACTGGACGAGCCGGTGGAATTGTCTTTCGACGCCAGGTTCGCCGATGGCTACGCAAATTGTCTGACGGAAAAACCGGCCGGATAACGGCGAAAAGGAATTCCCGATGAATCAGTTCTATCTCGCGGGCAGCCTGTCGTTGCTGCTCTCTGCGCCGGCGTTCGCTGCGCCGGCAGATGCTTATAGGTACGTGTAGGAGAGGTGTGACTTGGTAGTCATCGTGCAGGAAAATAACAGCATCCTCTTCCAACGTTTGCCAATAGTGGCGTTATCGCCCGAATCCCTTACACTGCCCCGGCCGTTCATTTTTCTTTTGAGGCTGTGCGCATGAAATTTCGTTTTCTTCTGTGGATGCTGGGTTTGTTGATGGGTAAGGCCAGCCGGACAAATCCCGCGTTCCAGCAGCAGTTGGGGGACAAGGATCTGGTGTTTCAGATGCAGACGCTGGACGGGAAGGTGGCGCGGCATTTCGTGGTGAAGAATCAGCGGATTACCAGCAAGTCTGGCGCAGTGGCAGAGCCGGCGTTTGCGATTGCGTTTAAAGATGCGGGTTATGGCTTTGCCACGATGCAGGCGAAGAACAAGCAGTTGGCGTTTATGCAGGGGATTCAGGACAAGTCGATCCAGATCAAGGGCAATCCGGCGCTGGTGATGTGGTTTCAGGGGTTGATGAAGTATTTGAAGCCGAGGAAGGCCAAGCCTAAGGCTTGATACACGGGCTTGAGTCGAAAGGTTGTTGTGGTGAGACAGATAGATTGAGTTGGATTCATCGCGGGCAAGCCCGCTCCCACAGGGATCGCATAGATCTTGTGGGAGCGGGCTTGCCCGCGATGCGTTTAGGCCTGGCTGAACTGCGAGGCCAGTTCGCGTAGGAGGACTTCGGCTTCGAGGACTTTGCTGACGACGTCGTTGGCTTTTTCGCGGGTCAGGCCGACGCGTTCTAGCAGGGCGTCGGGGATGTCTTCATCCGGGCCGGAGCCGATGCCACGGCTACGCAGCAGGCGTACGGCCAAACACACGAGGTTCGGGTATTCGGCGTAGGCGCCGTCGTAGCTTGGGTCGTGCTGGAAGCGCAGGGCGGTGGCCAGTTCGTCCGGCATGTCCCAGTAGCGCATCAGCCACGAGCCGATCTGTTCGCGGCTGATGCCCAGCAGGTGTTGCTCGATGTAGCTGTGGCACAGGTGCGGGTTGACCTCAAGGTGACGGCAGATCAGCGAGAAGTGCGGCGGGAACACATGGGCCAGCAGCAGGTAGCCGAAGTTGTGCAGCAGACCGGCAAGGTAAGTCAGGCCGGCTTCCGGGCGCTGGGCGCGCGGCATGGCGCGGGTCAGGCCTTCGATGACGGCAGCGGTGTAGATCGACTGCTGCCAGTACGGCGTGGTTTGTTGTGGGTGGTCTTTCGGCAGGCTCAATGTCTTGCCGAGGGCCAGGCCCAGCGCGAGGTTGATCACCAGATCGAAACCGAGCACGCGGACGATCGCGTCTTCCACCGAACGAATTTTGCCCGGCGAGGCGTAGTACGGCGACGCCGCCCAGCTCACCACTTGCGCGGCCAGCGCAGGGTCGGTTTCGACCACGCCGGTGATGTCGTCGATGGTGGCATTCGGGTCGACGCGCAGCTTGATGATCTTCTGTGCGGTTTCGGCCAGCGGCGGAATTTCGATGGTTGCTTCCAGTCGCTGCTGGATGCGTCGCGCGGTGAACGCCTGCACAGCCTGAGTGATTTCCTTGCGGTCGTCATCCGGGCGGTCGAGGTTCGGACGAATGCTGGTCAGGTTCTCGCCGAAGTTGGCGGCGCTGGCCTTGGTGAGCATGGTCTTGAAGTGTTCGCTGGTGATTTCCAGCAGCACGCCCGGTTCGCCGGAGTTGATCAGCAACTTCGGCTCGCGCAGCAGGCTTTCTTCGTAAAGGCATGGCGAACTGGTCAGCGCCGGCAGCCCTGGCAACAGGCTCAGGCTGTGTTTGCCGAGCATTTTTTGCAGGCGCTCAGTCGACACGGCGGTCAGACGACGGCCCGTCAGTTCGGCGAGGCGATTGAGATCGAGCAGTTGGCTCTGTGGAAATAGCACCATCAGCGCGCCGACAGCGTCGTCCAGCAACACGGCCTGGACCTTGCGCGATGCATTCAGGCCGTGGTGGTCGAGCACTTCTTCGTAGGCGATCCCGAGCTTGTCCAGCAGCAGCCGAATAACAGACGGAGCGTGCGGGGATTCGGTGGCGAGAGCAGCTTCGGTCATGGTCTGGATCCGTTTTTGAAACAAGTGCTGGAGTATAACCAGCTCTGTAAGAGCAGGCTGTCAGAAACTGCGACGGTGCTCACACTTGGCCATATTGCTGCCCGTGGCGCAGCCACCGGTCGAGCAAGGGGCTGACGTGGGTCGGCCAGCGTTCCAGCAAGGCTTGGGCGGCGTCGCGCACGGCGGGCAGCAAGTCGGCATCGCGCATCAGGTCGGCGACTTTGAATTGCAGCAGACCGGTCTGACGGGTGCCGAGCATTTCGCCGGGGCCGCGCAGTTCGAGGTCTTTTTCGGCGATAACGAAACCGTCGTTGGTCTCGCGCATGATGCCCAGACGCTGGCGGCCGATCTGCGACAGCGGCGGATGGTAGAGCAGCACGCAATGGCTGGCCGCACTGCCTCGGCCAACGCGACCGCGCAATTGGTGCAGTTGCGCCAGGCCCAGGCGCTCCGGGTTTTCGATGATCATCAGGCTGGCGTTCGGGACGTCGACGCCGACTTCGATCACCGTGGTTGCGACCAGCAATTGCAGGTTGCCGGCCTTGAATTCGGCCATCACCGCGGCTTTCTCGACGGGTTTCATGCGGCCGTGGATCAGCCCGACTTTCAGTTCGCCAAGGGCGGCAGTGAGGTCTTCGAAGGTGGTTTCGGCGGCCTGACAGGTCAGCTCTTCGGATTCTTCAATCAGCGTGCATACCCAGTAGGCCTGACGCCCTTCGGCGCAGGCGCCACGGACCCGTTCGATGACTTCGACGCGGCGAGTGTCAGTGACCAGCACAGTGTTGACCGGGGTTCGCCCGGGCGGTAATTCGTCGAGGATCGAGGTGTCGAGGTCGGCGTAGGCGCTCATCGCCAACGTGCGCGGAATCGGCGTGGCGGTCATGATCAGTTGATGCGGGCACATGCGCCCGCCGACACCTTTCTGCCGCAACGCCAGACGTTGCTGCACGCCGAAGCGGTGTTGCTCGTCGATGATCACCAGCGCGAGGTTCTTGAACTTCACCTCTTCCTGAAACAGTGCATGCGTGCCCACCACCATCGGCGTGCCGCTGGCAATTTGCTCCAGCGCGGCGACGCGATTTTTGCCTTTGAGCTTGCCGGCCAGCCACGCGACTTCAATGCCCAGCGGTTCGAGCCAGCGCTTGAAGGTGATGAAGTGTTGTTCCGCGAGGATTTCGGTCGGGGCCATCAACGCGACTTGGTACCCGGCCTCCAGCGCTTGCAGCGCGGCGAGGGCGGCGACCACGGTTTTACCCGCGCCAACGTCACCCTGAATCAGCCGCAGCATCGGTTCGTGCTGACTGAGGTCGTAGGCGATTTCGTTCCCGACCCGCTGCTGGGCGCCGGTCGGGGCGAAGCCGAGGTTGGCCAGGTATTTGGGCGGCAGTTTTTCCGCTTTCGGCATGGCTGGCGCGCGCAGGGAACGCATGCTTTCGCGCAGACGTTGCTGCGACAGTTGATGCGTCAGCAGTTCTTCGAAGGCGAGGCGATGCTGGGCCCAGTGATGACCGAGGGCGAGTTCGTCGACGTCGGCATCGGCGGGCGGGTTGTGCAGGTAGCGGATCGCATCGGCCAGTGGCGCGAGTTGATAGTCGCGGGCCAGTTCGGTCGGCAGCCAGTCGGGCAGGCTGGTCGGGCCGAGCAGGGTCAAGGTCTGCATGCACAGTTGACGCAGGCGCGCTTGGGTCAGGCCTTCGGTCAGCGGATAGACCGGAGTGAGGGTTTCATCCACCGGCGGCGGCTCGTCGCCCGTGATGGCGCGGTATTCCGGGTGGTAGATCTCCAGTCCCGACGCACCGGGCCGGGCTTCGCCGTAGCAGCGAATGCGCGTGCCGCGCTTGAGGCCTTCTTTCTGCGCGTTGCTGAAATGGTAGAAGCGCAAGCTCAGGCCGCCCGTGCCGTCCTGCAAGCGCACGACGAGGCTGCGGCGACGGCCCATGACCACGTCGGCGCCGCTGACAGTGCCTTCGACCACGGCATCCTGTCCCGGCCGCAAGTGGCCGATCGGCACCACGCGGGTGCGATCCTGATAGCGCAGTGGCAGGTGGAACAGCACGTCCTGGAGATTCTCCAGACCGACCTTGGCCAATTTCTCGGCCATGGCTTCGCCGACACCCTTGAGTGCCGTCACCGACACTTGCGACAGCTCTGTCATGACGCTCGCTTAACCGGCTGTAACCGGTGCCGCTGGCTTGGCCACCGAGCACAGGCGAATGGAGTCGGCGAGAATTTCGATGGCTTTGGGCCGTGGGAAACTCGCGCGCCAGGCAATCGCCACGGTGCGGAATGGCACCGGCGGCGACAAGGGCCGCACTTCGATCACGCCCGGGGCGTAGTGGTGGCTGTCGACCGCCGACAACGGCAGGATCGAGATGCCCAGACCGGAGGCGACCATGTGGCGAATGGTTTCCAGCGAGCTGGATTCGACCGTGGTGTGCTTGGCGCCGTCACTGCCCTTGGTCAGGGTCGGGCAGGCTTCCAGTACTTGATCGCGGAAGCAGTGGCCTTCGCCGAGCAGCAACAGGCTCTTGTCGTTGAGCAGGCCGGCGTCAATGGTTTCTTTCTGGGTCCACGGGTGCTGCGCTGGCATCAAGACGTAAAACGGCTCGTCATAGAGTTGCAGGGTCAGCACGTCGGCTTCGTTGAACGGCAAGGCGATGATGATCGCGTCGAGTTCGCCGTTGCGCAGTTTGTCGCGCAGCACGTGGGTAAAGTTTTCTTCGATATACAACGGCATCTGCGGGGCGACCCGGTGCAGTTGTGGAATCAGGTGTGGAAACAGGTACGGGCCAACGGTGTAGATCGCGCCGACTTTCAGCGGAGCGGTCAGCTGGTTCTTGCCGGCTTGGGCCAGCTCACGAATGCCTTGGGCCTGTTCCAGTACTTTTTGCGCCTGGGCGACGATGCCTTCGCCGACCGGCGTCACACGCACGGCACTCTTGCTGCGCTCGAAAATCAGCACACCGAGTTCGTCTTCAAGTTTCTTCACGCCCACCGACAGGGTCGGTTGGCTGACGTGGCATTTTTCGGCGGCGTGGCCGAAATGCTGCTCTTGGGCGAGGGTGACGATGTAGCGTAATTCTGTGAGGGTCATAGCAAGCGTCCATGAAGATGCGGGCCAAGCATACCGGCTGCAATCGATAGACGCACGTTATCAGACTGAGGGAGGAGTGCGACACAGGGCAATGCCGGTTTGCCGTGCATAGATATGCAAAAGGCACCTTTCAGTGCCTTTTTGGCTGGATCTATCGGCTTGCGGATAGCCACTGCGGGAGCGAGCCTGCTCGCGAAAGCGGTGTGCCAGAAAAAATATGCGGGCTGACACGGCCTCTTCGCGAGCAGGCTCGCTCCCACAGGTATTGCGGTGTGTCTTAGCGACGGCGTTCCAGCGAGTAAACAAACGGCGCAACAATTTCAATCGAGCCATTGGTCAACATGTCGGCCGGCGGTTTGGGCAGCGGTTGTGCGCGGCGGATCATTTCCAGGGTGGCCCGGTCCAGATCTGCGTTGCCGGAGCGGCCCACCAGTTCGAACGACAGCACGTTGCCCTCGCCATCAACCACGAAACGCAGACGATTCAAGCCTTCCTTGCCCCGAGCCTGTGCGCTTTGCGGGTACTTTTTGTACTTGGCCAAATGCGCAAGCAGGGTGCCTTGCCAGCTGGCCTTGGCAGCCATCTGGGCTGGCGACGGGCCTGGCGCAGGTTGAGCGGATTTCTCCGTTGGCGCCTGAGTCGGTTGTGTGTCGGCCGGTTTTTCCTCGGAAGGTTTTTCCTTCGGCGGATCGGGCAGCTTTTTCTCGACAGGCTTCGGCGGTTTAGGCTTCGGCTTCGGTTTTGGTTTCTGCACCGCGATTTCGGCTTTCGGTGCTTCGGCCAGTTTCGGAATCGGCAGTTCTTCAACCGGAGCCGGTGGTTGCGGCGGGGTGACGACTTTTGGCGGAGCTGGCGGTGGCGGGGCTGGAACCGGAGCCAGCTCGACCATCATTGCCTGGGGAGGCAGTTCGATGGGAGGGCGGGTGGTCCAGTTCAGCGCCAGCGCGATGGCCAGCGCGTGAACGCCCAGCACCACGGCCAGGCTACCGCTGTAACGCGTCAGCTTATGGCGCGTCGTGATCATTTTTTGACTGCGCTCTCGAGCCCGACCAGACCGACCTTCAGGTAACCCGCGGCACGCAGGTTATCCATCACGCTCATCAGGTCGCCGTAATCCACGCCTTTGTCGGCCTGGAAGAAGATGGTGGTGTCTTTCTTGCCTTTGGTTCTGGCGTCGAGGGTGGCGCCCAGTGTTTCAGGCTTCACTTCGTCTTCGCCGAGGAACAGGCGCTGATCAGCCTTGACGCTGAGGAACACCGGTTTCTCTGGCCGCGGCGCCGGCTTGGCGGTCGAGGCGGGCAGGTCGACTTTGATATCTACAGTGGCCAACGGCGCGGCCACCATGAAGATGATCAACAGCACCAGCATCACGTCGATGAACGGCGTAACGTTGATTTCGTGGTTCTCGGCCAGATCGTCGTCTGCGCCTTCTTTCAAATGCAGGCCCATGGCCGATTACCCCACTTTCACCATGTGCGGTTGCGAGCTGCGCTCAGGCTGGTGATCGAGGTCACGGCTGACCAGCAGCAGGACTTCTGCCGAGGCATCGGAGACCTGCGCCTTGTAACCGGCGATGGAGCGCGCGAACACGTTGTAGATCACTACCGCAGGAATCGCAGCCACCAGACCCAGTGCGGTAGCCAGCAGCGCTTCAGCGATACCAGGTGCCACGACGGCAAGGTTGGTGGTTTGGGTTTTGGCGATGCCGATGAAGGAGTTCATGATGCCCCACACGGTGCCGAACAGGCCGACAAACGGTGCGGTGGAACCGATGGTTGCGAGTACGCCGGTGCCGCTGCTCATGTTGCGACCGCAGGCTGCGACCAGACGCTCGAGACGGAAGCTGACGCGTTCCTTGATGCCTTCTTTCTCGCGGCTGTTGGTCGACAGGCGCATCTCTTCAAGGGCGTCGTGGACCAGCAGGTTGGCAAGCGTGCCTTCTTTTGCGGCAGTGGTGCTGGCTTCTTTAAGCGTGGTGGCTTTCTTCAGGGCGGCGATTTCACCACGCAGACGACGCTTGGCGCCCATCAGCTCAAAGCCCTTGGCGATCCAGATGGTCCAGGTGATGATCGACGCGATGGCCAGGCCGATCATCACGATTTTCACGATGATGTCGGCGTTCTGGTACATGCCCCAAGGCGACAGGTCGTGGGCCATGCCCAGGGTGTTGTCGGATTCAAGGGCTTCTGGTGCGTCGGCAGGTGTGGCGTCGAGGGTTTGAACCGGAGCTGTTGCATCCGGTGCAGCCGCCGCTGGAGCGCTCTGTTCGGAGGCGGCTGGAGCAGCAGGTGCCTGAGCGTCGGCGAAAGCGGCGGTTGGCGACAGCATCAGGCTGAGCAACAGAGCCGCCACCGCGCTCCAGGCGCGAGGTCGTTTGGTTGGCGAAGCGGGGATTTGATTACGATTCATGCTGGCCGGACCTGAGATAGAAAAACGGTAATGCTCTTCCAGGCCTCGTGAGGCCGAGAACAAAAGTGGCAGACATTATTGCAAGTAATTCTTGTTAACAAAAGTAATAGAGTAACTTTTTTTCCTTCATTGCTAGCCGCTCGTCCCCTGCCGAGGCTAGTCTGTGCCTTTCCGATGGGAGTTTTTTGATGTCCGCGCCTTCTGTTTTGATCGCCGGTTGTGGTGATGTCGGCAGCCGTCTGGCCACGCAATTGCTGGCTGCCGGTTGGGAAGTTCATGGCTTGCGCCGAAATGTCTCGCGTCTGCCTGAAGGGGTCATCGGCGTCGCCGGCGACCTGTTCAATGAAGACTGCCCGGCGACCTGGCCGGTCGGTGCCGTGGATTACCTGGTGTATTGCGCCGCCGCCACCGATCACGATGAGGCCGGTTATCGCGCGGCTTATGTGCAGGGTTTGCAGAATGTACTGAGTTGGCTGGACGACTATGGTCAAGTACCGGATCGGCTGATTTTCGTGTCCAGCAGCAGTGTTTTTGGACAGCTGGACGGCGAGTGGGTTGATGAAACGAGCGAGACCGCCGCTTCCGGTTACTCAGGTCGGTTGATGCTCGAAGCCGAGCAGGTAGCGCTCAACAGTGGTATCCCGGCGAGCATCCTGCGCCTGACCGGTATTTACGGCCCGGGCCGGGAATGGCTGTTGACTCAGGTACGGCGTGGCTATCGAGTGGCCGTTGATCCGCCGTTGTATGGCAATCGCATTCATGTTGATGACGCGGCGGGGTTGTTGGCGTTTCTGCTTGAGGCTGACCGTCGGGGCGTGGCGCTTGAGCCGGTCTACATCGGTGTCGATGATGCGCCGGCGCCGCTGGCCGAGGTGGTGGGATGGTTGCGCGAGTTTATTGGGGTCACTGAATGGTCGGAAGATGAAAGCGTTCGGCGTACCGGTAGCAAGCGTTGCAGCAACGCGCGGGCGAAAGCGCTGGGTTGGGCGCCAAAGTATCCGAGTTATCGAGAAGGGTATGCGGCGATTCTCGAAGGTAAATGCTGAATCTCAGGCTCCACAACACAACTGTGGGAGCGAGCCTGCTCGCGAAGGGTCGTCACATTCAACATCTCTGCTGACTGTGACGCCGCTTTCGCGAGCAGGCTCGCTCCCACATTTGGACCTTCGATGATTTCAGCAGCGGGTTACTGCTTCTCGAGCAACCACTTGCGCTCACCTGCGGTGAACTGCGGTTGTTCATCCGCCAGAGCAGTGTTCACCGCTTGCAGGATTTCCAGTTCCTTGCCCTTGCGCACAAAGATCCAGTTGTTGCCTTGGCCGTTCTGCTGCAACCACATGCTGTCGTTGCCACTGCTCATCGATGCGCAATCGCCCGCCAGGCACAACGCGTAACGATCGGCGCCCGGCAGGCCGGAGACCTGGCCGTCGGCCTGAAACTGCACGGTGCCGCCTTCGCCCTGACCATTGGCGATTTTCCAGGTGCCGCCCATGTAGGTTGAATACAGTGCGCGTTCGAAGCTCGCACCGATCGGCGCGCCTTCGGGCACCGGGATCTGTGCGCGGTCGAAGAGCTGTTCCGGTTCGTTGTCGCTGGCGGCCTGTTGCAGTTGATTGCCGGCGCGTTTCAGCTCGCTGGCGGAGCTGCCATAAAAGTCGACTTTCCAGGCACCAGACTGTTCGCCCAGCAGCCGACCTTCGACTTTCTCAAAACCGTTGGTGTAGCGTGCCTGGCCGGCCTTGGTGTTGACGTCCCATTCCAGGTTCGGGCCGTAAGCCTGAAGTGCTTCGCGCAGGGAGCCGCCCTGGGTGGCAGCATCGATCGCCACCTGGTTGATCCAGGTGCCGCTGATGTCACGGTCGGCAGGGTCGCTGGCGCAGCCGCCGAGGAAAATGGCGAACAGCGAGAGAGCAAGCGCTTTGCGCATGGTGGAATCCTTTCAAAACCTTTCTTGCAGAGCAGTCGGCGCGGCGTATGAAGGCCGCGCCGTGCGCATCACTCGATGACCAGAATGGCATCCATTTCAACCTGCGAACCCTTTGGCAGGGCAGCAACGCCAATGGCGGCGCGTGCCGGGTACGGCTGGTCGAAGTATTTGCCCATGATCTCGTTGACCTTGGCGAAGTGGCTCAGGTCGGTGAGGAAGATGTTCAGTTTGACGATGTCCTTGAATGAACCGCCGGCGGCTTCGGCCACGGCTTTGAGGTTCTCGAACACCTGGACGGTCTGGGCTTCGAAGCCTTCAACCAGTTCCATGGTTTTTGGGTCCAGCGGGATCTGGCCCGACATGTAGACGGTGTTGCCAGCCTTGATCGCCTGGGAGTAAGTGCCGATGGCGGCCGGGGCCTTGTCGCTGGTGATAACTGTCTTGGTCATGCATGACTCCTTGTAATGGTGGACTTATGCACGCATGCGGGTGATGCGGATCACCCCGGTCAGTGCGCGCAGTTTCTTGATTACACGGGCCAGGTGCACACGGTCGTGAACGCTGACCACCAGTTGGACGACGCTGATACGACCATCGCGTTCGTCCATGCTGATTTTCTCGATATTGCCATCGGCTGCGTTGACGCTGCTGGCCAGCAGGGCGATCAGGCCGCGCTGGTGTTCCAGCTCGACACGCAGTTCGACGTTGAATTCGCCGGTGACATCCTTGGCCCACGAGAGCTGGATGCATTTTTCCGGGTTGTGCCTGATTTCGCTGATATTGCGGCAGTTGTCCAGGTGCACGACCATGCCTTTGCCCGCCGACAGGTGCCCGACAATCGGGTCGCCCGGGATCGGCGTGCAGCACTTGGCATAGCTCAGCACCAGACCTTCGGTGCCGCGAATCGCCAGCGGGCCTTCCGGGCTAGGCAGTTGCTCGCCTTCGCCAAGCAGGCGACGGGCGACCACGTAGGCCATGCGATTGCCTAGACCGATGTCTTCGAGCAAGTCTTCGATCAGTTCGAGGCGGTACTCGGTGAGCATCGCCTTGACGCGCTCGGCCGGAATCTTCTCCAGCGAACTGTCGAAACCGTTCAGTACCTTGTTCAGCAGGCGTTCGCCGAGGCTGATGGATTCGGAGCGGCGCTGCAGTTTCAGCGCATGGCGAATGTGCGTGCGCGCCTTGCCGGTGACCACGAAGTTGAGCCAGGCCGGGTTCGGTCGTGCGCCGGGAGCGCTGACGATCTCGACCGTGGAGCCACTTTGCAGCGGTTCGGACAGCGGTGCGAGGCGGCGGTTGATCCGGCAGGCGATGCAGCTGTTACCGACATCGGTGTGCACCGCGTAGGCGAAGTCGACGGCCGTGGAGCCTTTCGGCAGCTCCATGATCCGGCCTTTTGGCGTGAACACGTAGACCTCGTCCGGGAACAGGTCGATTTTCACGCTCTCGATGAATTCCAGCGAGTTGCCGGCCCGTTGCTGCATTTCCAGCACGCCTTTGACCCACTGGCGGGCGCGTGCATGAGTGCCCTTCGGCTGCTCGTCACCGCTGGATTTGTACAGCCAATGGGCGGCGATGCCGTTGTTGGCCATCTCTTCCATTTCGCGGGTGCGGATCTGGATCTCGATCGGTACGCCGTGCATGCCGAACAGCGTGGTGTGCAGCGACTGATAGCCGTTGGCCTTGGGGATCGCGATGTAATCCTTGAAGCGCCCCGGCAACGGTTTGTACAAATTATGCACAGCACCCAGTACGCGGTAGCAGGTGTCGACCTTGTCGACGATGATCCGGAACGCGTAGACGTCCATGATCTCGTTGAAGGCCCGACGCTTGCCGCGCATTTTCTTGTAGATGCCGTAGAGGTGTTTCTGGCGACCGCTGACTTCGCCCTGGATGCCGTCGATAGCGAGGCAATGGCCGAGGGATTCTTCGATCTTGTTGACGATTTCCTTGCGGTTGCCCCGAGCGCGCTTGACCGCCTGGTAGATCCGCGCGGAACGCATCGGGTGCATGGCCTTGAAGCCGAGGTCTTCGAATTCGATGCGAATGGCATGCATGCCCAGCCGGTTGGCGATGGGCGCGTAGATTTCGAGGGTTTCCTTGGCGATCCGGCGGCGTTTTTCTCCGGACAGCACTTCCAGCGTGCGCATGTTGTGCAGGCGGTCGGCGAGCTTGACCAGGATCACGCGGATGTCGCGTGCCATGGCCATGGCCATCTTCTGGAAGTTTTCAGCCTGGGCTTCGGCCTTGGTCTCGAAGTTCATCTGGGTCAGTTTACTGACCCCGTCGACCAGTTCGGCCACGGTTTCACCGAACTGCGCTTGCAGCGCCTCTTTGGCGATACCGGTGTCTTCGATCACGTCATGCAGCATCGCAGCCATCAGGCTCTGATGGTCCATGTGCATGTCGGCAAGGATATTTGCCACGGCAAGAGGATGCGTGACGTACGCCTCGCCACTGCGTCGGCGTTGGCCGTCGTGGGCTTGTTCGGCGTAGAAATACGCTCGGCGGACCAGGTTGACCTGGTCATTGCCGAGGTAGGTCGATAAGCGATCGGCGAGGGCGTCTATGCTCGGCATGATGACTCCTGCCGTACGTTGTGACCCCGCGCCGTGCTACGTCGACCAGGCATAGGCTTAGACGGCCTCGTTGGACTCGTCCTCGAACGCTGCGAACAGCGGTTCATCCTGGACGATTTCCTGCTCGGCGATGAACTCGTAGCTCATCAGGCCTTCAGCGATTTCACGCAGCGCTACAACGGTAGGCTTGTCGTTTTCCCACTGAACCAGTGGCTCTTTGCCGCCGGTGGCCAGTTGACGGGCACGTTTGGTAGAGAGCATGACCAGCTCAAAACGGTTTTCCACGTGGTTCAGGCAGTCTTCAACGGTTACGCGGGCCATGGTATTCCTCGGAGCGAATGCAATATGCGCGCTGCCCGGTTGGGCGAGCGGACTGAGCAGTTTAAAAAAACACCAGCGATTAGGGAAGCGCTGATTTTTTGATCAACCTCTTCAACGCGCTGCAAGTGCCAATGTAAAGCCCTTGCAGCGCTTTTGGGAAGCGCTGATTAACCGAGCAATTCGGCCAGTAATTTGCCGAAACGCACCTGTTGGCGTTTCTGTTGCAACTGATTGGCGCGGAAAATCGCCTTCAGATCGTCCAGCGCATGAGCGAAGTCGTCGTTGATGATCAGGTAGTCGTATTCGACGTAATGGCTCATCTCGTTGACCGCTTCGCGCATCCGCCCGTCGATAATCTCGTCGCTGTCCTGGCCGCGATTGGTCAGACGCTGGTGCAAGGCCTGCAACGATGGCGGTAAAATGAAGATCGAGCGTGCCTGCGGCATCAGCTTGCGCACTTGCTCGGCGCCCTGCCAGTCGATTTCCAGAATCAGGTCGTGGCCTTCATCGAGGGTCTGTTGCAGATGGCTTTGCGAGGTGCCGTAGAAGTTGCCGAAGACTTCGGCGCGTTCGAGGAAGTCACCGTGCTCGCCCATCTTTACGAAGGCTTCGCGGGTTACGAAGTGATAGTTCACGCCGTTCACTTCACCCGGGCGCATGGCGCGGGTGGTGTGGGAGATCGACACGCGGATCTCCGGGTTGGCATCGGTCAAAGCCTTGACCAGGCTGCTCTTGCCCGCGCCCGATGGCGCGGAAATGATGTACAGGGTGCCGGTGCTGTGGGTCATGTCGGGGTAGCCTTACTCAATATTCTGTACTTGTTCGCGCATCTGCTCGATCAACACTTTGAGGTTGACGGCCGCCTGGGTGCTGCGCGGGTCGAAGGCTTTGGAGCCCAGTGTATTGGCTTCGCGGTTGAGCTCCTGCATCAGGAAGTCGAGGCGCCGTCCGGCTGCACCGCCGGATTTAAGCACCCGGCGTACTTCTATGATGTGAGTGCTCAGACGATCAAGTTCTTCGGCCACATCGCTCTTTTGCGCGAGGATGACCATTTCCTGTTCCAGGCGCTGCGGATCCAGCTCGGCCTTCATGTCGGCAAAGCGGTCGAGGACTTTCTGGCGTTGGGTGGCGAGCATCTGCGGAACCAGTTCACGCAGGGTCACGACGTCTTCTTCAATGGAAGTCAGGCGATCGTTGATCAGCCGTGCCAGCTCCGAGCCTTCACGCTCGCGACCGGCCTTGAGTTCCTTCAGCCCCTGATTGAAGAGGGCCAGGGCTTCGGCATTCAGTGCTTGCGGGTCACTGGCATCGGCGACCAGAACGCCGGGCCAGGCCAGCACTTCCAGCGGATTGAGTGCAGCAGGATTCTTGATCAGACCGGCAATCGTTTCGGCTGCGGCGACCAATTGCGCGGCGCGCTCGCGATCAACTTGCAGCGGTTTGCCGGTGCTTTCTTCAGTGAACCGCAGGGTGCATTCCAGTTTGCCCCGCGACAGGCCTTGACGCAGGGCTTCGCGCACGGCGCCTTCAAGCTCGCGAAACGACTCCGGCAGACGCAGGTGCGGTTCCAGATAGCGACTGTTGACCGAGCGCAATTCCCAGCTCAGGGTGCCCTGTGCGCCGGCTTTTTCGACGCGGGCGAAGGCGGTCATGCTGTGCACCATGGCGGTGACCTCGCAATGCAAATCGGCGCGGAAACCGAATTCCGCAGGCGCGATATCAATGAATTTAAGCCGACTGGCAGCAAAGGCGCAGGATTGTAGCGCAGTGCGGCGAATGCGCCCAAACACACGGTGTGACAAAGGGCTGCAGCCCGTCGGTAATAAGTGTTTGAGGCCCTTCGGTCGTCCTCGCGGATTTTTAACCCGTGCCCAGTGGCGGTGCACCGCTCTATAATGCTCGGCAGTTTTCCGTCCCCAGTACAGGTATTTCCTATGAAACGTCCAAGTGGTCGCGCTGCCGATCAGCTCCGCTCGATCCGCATTACCCGCAACTACACCAAACACGCCGAGGGATCCGTACTGGTCGAATTCGGTGATACCAAAGTCATCTGCACCGTCAGCGTCGAAAACGGCGTGCCGCGTTTCCTCAAAGGCCAGGGTCAGGGCTGGTTGACTGCCGAGTACGGCATGCTGCCGCGCGCCACCGGCGAGCGTAACCAGCGTGAAGCGAGTCGCGGCAAGCAGGGCGGCCGCACCCTGGAAATCCAGCGTCTGATCGGCCGGTCCCTGCGCGCGGCGCTGGACATGTCCAAGCTGGGCGACGTTACCCTTTATGTCGACTGCGACGTGATTCAGGCTGATGGCGGCACCCGCACCGCCTCCATCACCGGCGCCATGGTGGCCCTGGTCGATGCGTTGAAGGTCATCAAGAAGCGCGGCGGCCTGAAGGGCGGCGACCCGCTCAAGCAAATGATCGGCGCTGTATCGGTGGGTATGTATCAAGGCGAGCCAGTGCTGGATCTGGACTATCTTGAAGACTCCGCCGCTGAAACCGACCTCAACGTGGTGATGACCAGCTCCGGTGGCTTCATCGAAGTGCAAGGCACTGCTGAAGGCGCGCCGTTCCAGCCAGAAGACCTGAACGCCATGCTGGAACTGGCCAAGAAAGGCATGAACGAAATCTTCGAACTGCAGAAGTCAGCACTGGCTGACTGATCAGGTTGATAACCCGCAAGGAGGACGCGATGAGTGACCAAGAGCTGCTGCCCAAACCGAGCCAGGAGGTTCGTCAGTGGGCGATGTTTTGTCACTTGTCCGCCTTGCTGGGGATCTGGATTCCTTTCGGCAATCTGATCGGGCCGCTGATTCTGTGGCAGATGAAACGTGAGTCGGATCCGTTTATCGATGCACAGGGCAAAGAGGCGCTGAATTTTCAGATCACCGTCGCAATTGTTACCGCGATCTGCATTCTGCTGATGCTGGTCATCGTAGGTTTCTTCCTTTATGGACTGGTCACCATTGCTGCGTTGGTTTTGGCGATCATCGGTGGTGTGAAAGCTAACGAAGGTTTTCCCTATCGTTATCCGTTTACCTGGCGCCTGATCAAGTAGCGATCAACGCCTGCAAAAGATTTGCATTTTTGCAATTAAAGCCGTTTCGAAAGTGTGTAGGAATGATCTTGCTGCGATGAGCGGTAGTTGAGATTGCTATATACATCAGCCTCTTACATCTTTAGTCACAACTGCGCCAACATAGTACTGCCCATGTCCTTGGCAATCAGGCGGAGTGGTTGTTAAAGTCCCCGCACGTCATATTCCTGCAGAATATTTCGATGTATTCAGGCCAGCGAAGGTCCTTGAAATCCAATTCAATCAGTGTTGAGAAAGTCAGCCAATTCATGAGGTGTGGACAGGTATAAAGTTCGCCTCTGAATATCTAGCCAAGAATAATCCCAATGATTCAGCTCGATTTTTATGGAACGCTTGTGGCCGCTTCCCTAGTGCTTTTGCTAGGGCGCGGACTTGTTACACGTATTGCTTTTCTGCGTAATTACAATATTCCTGAGCCCGTCGCCGGTGGCCTGGTCGTTGCGCTGGCTCTTCTGTTGCTACGAACGTTCGACATCGAGGTTCGCTTCGACACTTCACTGCAAACACCTTTGATGCTGGCTTTTTTCGCCACTATTGGCTTGAGTGCCGATTTTGCCAGCCTGAAGAAAGGTGGCCGTGTAGTGGGCATATTCGTGCTGGCGGTCACCGGCTTGCTGGTGGTTCAGAATGCCTTGGGCATCGGTCTGGCCACTGCGCTGGGGCTGGACCCTTTGATGGGTCTACTGACAGGTTCGATAACGCTGGCGGGCGGTCATGGCACAGGCGCTGCGTGGGGCACGGTGTTTAGTGAGAAGTACGGTCTGGCATCCGCCTCCGAGCTCGCCATGGCATCTGCGACGTTTGGTCTGGTGTTGGGTGGGTTGATTGGTGGTCCCGTGGCTCGCCTGCTCATCAAGCGTGTTCGAGTGCCCGGATGCCAGCCGCAAGAAACGCCGCGATTGCCAAAAGGTTTCGAGCAGCCGAACAAGGAGCGCTCGATCACCCCGTTCTCGTTTATCGAGACACTGGCGCTGATTGCAGTCAGTCTGTTGGCCGGCAATTTGCTGAATGGTCTTCTGCACGGCACCGCATTTGAGTTGCCGACATTTGTCTGCGTCTTGTTCGTGGGTGTCGTTCTGCGTAACGGGCTATCAGCGCTGGGCTTGTATCAGGTATTCGAGCGCGAAGTCTCGGTGTTGGGGAATGTCAGCCTGTCGCTGTTTCTGGCAATTGCCTTGATGTCGCTCAAGCTGTGGGATCTGGCGGCACTGGCACTGCCGATATTCATCATCCTCGCTGCGCAAACACTGGTCATGGCGCTGTTTGCGATTTTCGTGACGTTCAGAATGATGGGCCGTAACTTCGACGCGGCGGTATTGGCAGCGGGGCACTGTGGTTTTGGGCTGGGTGCGACACCGACGGCCATCGCCAACATGCAGGCGGTGACGCAGCGCTACGGTCCTTCGCAGATTGCGTTTCTCGTGGTGCCGATGGTGGGTGCATTCTTCATCGACATTATCAATGTCATCGTGATCAAGCTGTATCTGGTCTTGCCGTTTTTTGTCGCCGTCTGAGCTTCGGACCACTTTAGTCTGAGGCACAAAAAATGCCCGTATCTCGCGATACGGGCATTTTTTTGTCTGAATCGACGCTTAGATGGTCAGCGTCCAGTCGTAGTCGACGATCAGCGGTGCGTGCTGCGAGAACCGAGGCTGACGAGGCAGGCGTGCGCTGCGCACAAAGCGCCGCAAGCCTGGAGTCAGGATCTGGTAGTCGAAGCGCCAGCCCAGATTGAGCATCTCGGCCTGTTCGTTGTCCGGCCACCAGCTGTACTGGTCGCCTTCACGGCTGACTTCGCGCAGGGCATCTACATAGCCCATGTTGCCGACAATCTCGTCCATCCAGGCGCGTTCTGGCGCCAGGAAGCCCGGGGATTGCTGGCTGTCGCGCCAGTTCTTGATGTCGAGCTTCTGCTGCGCGACATACAGCGAGCCACAATAAATGTACTCGCGACGTTTACGCCGCTGTTTGTCCAGGTACTTGCCGAAATCGTCCATGAGCTTGAACTTCTGGTTCAAGTCCTCATCGCCGTTCATCCCCGAAGGAAGCAGCAAGGTGGCAATACTGACTTTGTCGAAATCTGCTTGCAGGTAGCGCCCGTAGCGGTCGGCCGTCTCGAAACCGAGACCGCTGATGACAGCCTTCGGTTGCAACCGCGAGTACAAAGCCACGCCACCTTGGGCGGGGACTTCAGCATCGCAGGCATAAAGGAAGTAGCCATCCAGTTGGAAGGCTGGGTCATCCAGTTCAAAGGCGGAGGCACGGGTGTCCTGCAGGCAGATGACGTCGGCATTCTGTGCTTGCAGCCAACTGAGCAAACCACGCTCGACTGCAGCCTGAATACCATTGACGTTCACACTGATGATCCGCATAAATGGCCCCAAAAATCGCGTGCGTGTATGATACACGGCGTCAAGCTAATTAGCTAAATCCGTGGTATTTGGGGTTTTTTTCATGCAAGCGTATCAGCGCGATTTCATTCGTTTTGCCATCGATCGCGGCGTTTTGCGCTTCGGTGAGTTCACCCTGAAGTCCGGGCGCACCAGTCCTTACTTCTTCAATGCCGGCCTGTTCAACACGGGTTCGGCCTTGGCGCAGCTGGGTCGGTTCTACGCCGCAGCCATTGCCGAAAGTGGCATTTCTTTCGACGTGCTGTTTGGCCCGGCGTATAAAGGCATCCCGTTGGCAGCGACCACCGCCGTCGCGCTGGCCGAGCATCACGACCGTGACTTGCCATGGTGCTTCAACCGCAAAGAGGCCAAGGCCCACGGCGAAGGCGGCAGTCTGGTTGGCGCCCCGCTGACCGGTGATGTGCTGATCATCGACGACGTGATCACCGCCGGTACCGCGATCCGCGAAGTGATGCAGATCATCGCTTCCCAGGACGGTGCCAAGGCAGCTGGCGTGCTGATCGCCCTGAACCGTCAGGAGCGCGGCAACGGTGAGTTGTCGGCAATCCAGGAAGTGGAGCGCGATTTCGGCATCCCGGTCATCAGCATTGTTTCGCTGAATCAGGTGCTGGAGTTCCTCGCTGACGATCCGCAGCTCAAGCAGCATTTGCCAGCCGTGGAAGCGTACCGCGCCCAGTTCGGCGTGTAATTGCATTCCCCTCTGTAGGAGCAGCCGTCGGCAGCTCCTACAGAGATTGCAGGCAAAAAAAGACCCCGCTCAGCCAGGCTGAACGGGGTCTTTTGTTTGCACCAGTACTTACGGACGCTTGCGATTACTGATCAGCGTACCCACACCGGTATCGGTGAAAATTTCCAGCAGGATCGCGTTCGGTACGCGCCCGTCGATGATCAACGAGCTACCCACGCCACCCTGAACGGCTTCCAGCGCGCAACGGATCTTCGGCAGCATGCCGCCGTAGATGGTGCCGTCGGCGATCAGATCGTCGACCTGCTGGGTGCTCAGGCCGGTCAGAACCGTGCCTGACTTGTCCATCAGGCCGGCGATGTTGGTCAGCAGCATCAGCTTCTCGGCTTTCAGCGCTTCGGCAACTTTACCGGCCACCAGATCGGCGTTGATGTTGTACGACTCGCCGTTCTCACCCACACCGATTGGCGCGATCACCGGGATGAAATTGCCTTTGACCAACAGGTTCAACAGCTCGGTGTTGATCCCGACCACTTCGCCCACTTGGCCGATGTCGATGATTTCTGGCTGGGTCATCTCCGGAGTCTGGCGGGTAACGGTGAGCTTCTTCGCACGAATCAGTCCGGCGTCTTTACCGGTCAGGCCAATGGCGCTACCGCCGTGGCGGTTGATCAGGTTGACGATGCTTTTGTTGACTTGACCGCCCAGAACCATTTCAACCACGTCCATGGTCGCGGCGTCAGTGACGCGCATGCCGTCCACGAAGTGGCTTTCGATCGACAGGCGCTTGAGCAGGTCACCGATTTGCGGGCCGCCGCCGTGAACCACGACCGGGTTGATGCCCACGGCTTTCATCAGCACGATGTCGCGGGCGAAGCCGGTTTTCAGCTCCTCGCTTTCCATCGCGTTGCCGCCGTATTTGATCACCAGGGTCTTGCCGACATAACGTCGGATGTAAGGCAACGCTTCGGACAGGACCTGGGCGGTGTGGGCGGCGGCTTCGCGTTCGAGGGTCATTCAGGGCTCCGGGTGGATCAGAACGGTAGTTGGAGATCAGGTGCAACGCGTTTCAGTTGGGCGTGGAACACATCCTTGATGCGCTGCAATTCAGCCTCGTCATCGGCCTCGAAGCGCAGCACCAGCACCGGTGTGGTGTTGGACGCGCGCACCAGGCCCCAGCCTTTGGCGTAATCGACTCGCACGCCGTCGATGGTGGTCAGGTCGGCGCCTGCGCCCCACTGTGCGTCGTGCAATGCATCAATGATGCTGAATTTGCTCTCTTCGGTCACATGGATATTGATTTCCGGCGTAGAAATATCGTTCGGGAAGGTCGCAAACAGCTCCTCCGCGGTGGATTTTTCCTTGCTGAGGATCTCCAGCAGACGTGCGGCGCTGTAGATACCGTCGTCGAAACCGAACCAGCGTTCCTTGAAGAAAATGTGCCCGCTCATTTCACCGGCCAACAGCGCGCCGGATTGTTTCATTTTCTTTTTGATCAACGAATGACCAGTCTTCCACATTAGCGGCCGACCACCGTACTCCTTGATCAGCGGTACCAGGCGACGGGTGCATTTGACGTCGAAGATGATTTCCGCGTCCGGGTTGCGCGCCAACACGTCACGGGCGAACAGCATCAGCAGGCGATCCGGAAAAACGATGCTGCCGGTATTGGTTACTACGCCGACACGGTCGCCGTCACCATCGAACGCCAGGCCGATGTCGGCGTTGGTTTCCTTGACCTTGGCGATCAGGTCGACGAGGTTTTCCGGCTTGCCTGGGTCCGGGTGGTGATTGGGGAAATTGCCGTCAACTTCACAGAACAGCGGGATGACTTCGCAGTTCAGCGCTTCGATCAGTTGCGGTGCAATCACGCCAGCCGCGCCGTTGCCGCAATCGACCACGACTTTCAGGCGTCGCGCCAGTTTGATGTCCTGGACGATCTCGGTGTTGTAGCGGTCGAGGATCTCGACCTGGGTGACGCTGCCGTTGCCGCTGCTCAGATTGTTGGTCTTGAGGCGTTCGTGCAGAGCCTGAATCTGTTCGTTGGCGAGAGTGTCGCCGGCGATGACAATCTTGAAGCCGTTGTAGTTCGACGGGTTGTGGCTGCCGGTGAGCATCACGCCGGACTTGCCGGCCAAGACGTTGGCGGCGTAGTACAGCGCCGGAGTGGGCACCAGGCCGACATCGCTGACGTGGCAGCCGCTCTCGGCGATACCGCGGATCAGTTCGGCGACCAGTTCCGGCCCGGACAGGCGGCCATCGCGACCGACGGACACATTGGGCTCGCCTTGGGCAAGGCTCTGCGATCCGACGGCGCGGCCGATCCAGTAAGCGGTTTCGGCATTGAGGAATTCCGGCACGGTGCCGCGTATGTCATAGGCGCGGAAGATGCTGTCAGGCAGCTTCGGGGCAATCTTGGCTGGGGTGCTCATCTGCGGAAATGCTCCATCTCGAAAGTGGTGGGTCACACCGACGATTCACTCGACGGCAGGCTCAAACTGAAGGGTATGACGGCGTTTTCCACAGAGAGTTCGTGGTGTGAAAGGGCCATGACGCCTCGGCTGGCGTGGCTTTGGTCCGGCAAAACCTTGATTGGCGGTGCTAAAACCTGTCGCTGAAATAACGCAAATTCCCCCCCCCCCCGCAGGAGCTGCCGCAGGTTGCGATCTTTTGACTTTGATTGTTTAAAAACAGGATCAAAAGATCGCAGCCTGTGGCAGCTCACTACGCGGATTATTTGGTGCCGGTATGGCCAAAACCACCGGTACCGCGCTCGGTTTCGACGAACGCTTCAACCATCTCGAAATGCGCCTGTACCACCGGCACAAGCACCAGTTGCGCCAGGCGTTCGCCGACGGCCATGGTGAAATCGGTCTGGCCGCGGTTCCAGCAGGAAACCATCAGCGGGCCCTGGTAATCGGAGTCGATCAGGCCAACAAGGTTGCCCAGCACGATGCCGTGTTTGTGGCCCATGCCCGAGCGAGGCAGGATCAGCGCGGCGAGGTTCGGGTCACCGATGTAGACCGACAGGCCAGTCGGGATCAGCACGGTTTCACCCGGTTTGATCACGATGTCCTGCTCCAGCATGGCGCGCAGGTCGAGGCCGGCGGAGCCTGGGGTGGCGTATTGTGGCAGCGGGAATTCGGTGCCGATGCGTGGGTCGAGGATCTTGGCTTGCAAAGCGTGCATGTAAATTAAACCTGGTTCAGACGTTCGGCGATAAAAGTGACCAGTTGGCGAGCGATCTTGCTCTTGCTGGTCTGGGCGAAAACCGTGGCGTGAAGCTCACGGTCAATTACGCTGCAGGCGTTTTCTTCGCTGTTGAAACCGATGCTCGGGTTGGCGACGTCGTTGGCGACGATCAGATCGAGATTCTTGTCCTTCAGCTTGCGTGCAGCGTAGTCGAGCAGATGTTCGGTCTCGGCGGCGAAACCGACACTGAACGGACGATCGGGGCGGGTCGCGATGGTGGCCAGGATGTCTGGGTTGCGCACCATTTGCAGGACGAAGCCGTCGCCGCTCGTAGGATCTTTCTTGAGTTTTTGCGGGGCGATGACTTCCGGACGGTAATCCGCAACCGCTGCCGAGGAAATGAACACGTCACAAGGGATCGCGGATTCGCACGCCGCGAGCATGTCGCGGGCACTGACCACGTCGATGCGCGTGACGCGATCCGGGGTCGGCAGGTGCACCGGGCCGCTGATCAAGGTCACGCGGGCGCCGGCTTCCACCGCCGCTTCGGCCAGGGCGAAGCCCATTTTTCCGGAGCTATGGTTGGTGATGTAGCGCACCGGATCGATGTTTTCCTGGGTCGGGCCGGCCGTAATGACGACGTGCTTGCCAGTCAGCGCCTGTCGCTGGAAGCAGTCCGCCGCGCACTGCGCCAGATCGGTAGCTTCCATCATGCGGCCCATACCCACGTCGCCGCAGGCCTGGCTGCCGGAGGCCGGGCCGAACGTCTTCAGGCCGCGGCTTTGAAGCAGTTGCAGGTTGGCTTGGGTCGCGGGGTCGCGCCACATCGCCTGATTCATTGCCGGGGCGACCGCCACGACGGCGTCGGTGGCCAGCACCAGCGTGGTCAGCAAATCGTTGGCGATGCCTTGGGCCAGTCGGGCGAGCAGGTCGGCGGTGGCCGGGGCGATGAGCACCAGATCGGCCCACTTGGCCAGTTCGATGTGGCCCATCGCCGCTTCGGCGGCAGGGTCGAGCAAATCCAGGTGAACCGGGTGCCCGGACAGGGCCTGCATGGTCAGCGGGGTGATGAACTCGGCGCCGCCATGGGTCATGACCACACGCACTTCGGCGCCCTGGTCGATCAGGCGACGAACCAGATCGGCGCTCTTGTAGGCAGCGATGCCGCCGCCGACGCCCAGAACGATGCGTTTCCGATACAGCCGCTGCATAGGTCTGCCTTTGATTTCGTGGGTGACATACGTGGCGAAACCCCCTCCCCAGGGTGAATCCGCCCGCAAAAAAGATGGGCTAAGATATCACAGCGACCGCTACGGAACAGCGGCGCCCACAGACAGGGAAAGTGTATGAGTATTCGCGATTGGCCTGCGGCGGAGCGCCCGCGGGAGAAGCTACTTGAACAGGGCTCTGCGAGCCTTTCCGACGCCGAATTGCTGGCGATCTTCTTACGCACTGGCGTCACTGGAAAAAGCGCGGTGGATCTTGCGCGACACCTGTTGACTCAATTCGGCAGCCTGCGCGTGTTGCTGGAGGCCGATCTTGCACAATTTAGCAAGGAGCTGGGATTAGGGCCGGCGAAGTTCGCCCAGTTGCAGGCGGTGCTGGAAATGGGCCGTCGGCATCTGGCTGAGCGCATGCGCAGGAAACCCGCACTGGAGAATCCACAGGCGGTTCGCGATTACCTCAAATCGATGCTGCGCCACGAGCCGCACGAGGTATTTGGTTGTCTGTTTCTGGACTCCAAGCATCAAGTGTTGACGTTCGAGGCGCTGTTTCGCGGCTCCATCGACAATACCAGCGTACATCCCCGTGAGGTGGTGAAGCGTTCCCTGGCCAATAACGCGGCGGCGGTGATCCTTTGTCACAACCACCCGTCCGGGAACAGCGACCCCAGTCAGGCGGATCAGTTGTTGACCAAGCGTTTGCAAAAGGCGCTGGACCTGATTGATGTGCGGGTGCTCGATCACTTCATCGTGGGGGAGGGGGAGCCGCTGTCGATGGCGGAGTGCGGCTGGATGTAAGTCTCAGGATCATGCGCAACCTTGTGGGAGCTGGCTTGCCAGCGATAGCCGGCAGGCAACATTCGTTCTGAATGTGCCGCCTTCATCGCTGCCAAGCCAGTTCCCACAGGTTTATAGCGTGACGGTTACTTGAGGTTGACCCTGGAGTAGTCCTGCCGGCCAAACGGGCTTACCGAGTAACCCTGAACGTCTTTACGTGTCAGCGCGAACGCCGTTGGGTGTGCCAGGGGCAGCCACAGTGCCTGCTGCTGAATCTGCGCCTGCGCCTGCTCGTAGAGTTTGGTGCGCACGCCTTGTTCGCTGGTGGTCTTGCCGGCGCTGATCAGCTTGTCGAGATCGGCGTTGCAGTAGCGTGCGAAGTTGGTGCCGGACTTGACTGCGGCGCAGGAAAACTGCGGCGTGAGGAAGTTGTCCGGGTCGCCGTTATCACCGGCCCAGCCCATGAACAAGAGGTCATGCTCGCCTGCTTTGGCGCGGCGAATCAGCTCGCCCCATTCGATCACGCGGATTTGCGCCTGAATGCCGATTTGCGCCAGATCCGATTGCAACATCTGGGCGCCCAGGCTCGGGTTCGGGTTGAGCAGACTGCCCGACGGCCGCGTCCAGATGGTGGTCTGGAAGCCATCCTTCAAACCGGCCTTGGTCATCAGTGCCTTGGCTTTCGCTACGTCGTGAGGGTAGCCCGGCAGGTTTTTCGCGTAACTCCAGGTGTTTGGCGGGTAAGGGCCGTTGGCTGCTTCAGCCGTGTCTTCGAACACGGCTTTGATGTAGTTGGCCTTGTCGAAGGCAAGGTTGATCGCCTGACGCACTTCCGGTTTGTCCAGTGGCGGATGCTGGCTGTTGATGCCGACGAAGGCAGTCATGAACGCGTCGGTTTTTTCGACTTTCAGCGTCGGCTCTTTTTGCGCAGCCTCTACGTCCAAGGGTTTTGGCGACAGGGCAATCTGGCATTCATTGCGTCGCAGTTTTTGCAGGCGCACGTTGGCATCTGGCGTAATCGCGAAGATCAGCGGATCCACGGCGGGCTTGCCACGGAAGTAGTCCGGGTTGGCCTTGTAGCGGACCGCGGCGTCTTTCTGGAATCGCGTGAAGACAAACGGGCCGGTGCCGATTGGCTGGCTGTTGAGCTTGTCGGTGGCGTTGGCCTTCAACAGTTTGTCGGCGTATTCGGCGGAATAGACCGAGGCGAAACCCATGCTCAGGGTCGCCAGAAACGTCGAGTCCGGGTGATCAAGTGTGAAGCGCACGGTCAGTGGGTCCAGCGCGTCGATCTTTTTGATGAGTGCCGATAGTTGCATCGATTGCGCGTGAGGGAAGCCGCTTTGGGCAACTTTGTGCCAGGGATTGGCCGGATCGAGCATGCGGTCGAAACTGAATTTGACGTCTTCGGCAGTCAGCTCGCGGGTTGGCTTGAAGTACTCGGTCGTATGAAATTTGACCTGCGGGTGCAATTTGAAGATATAAGTCAGGCCGTCGGTGCTGATTTCCCAGCTGTCGGCCAGGCTCGGGATGACCTTGCCGCTGGCAGTATCGAAATCAACCAGGCGGTTCATCAGCACATCGGCCGACGCATTGGTGGTGGTCAGCGAGTTGTACTGCACCACATCGAAGCCTTCAGGGCTCGCCTCGGTGCAGACGCTCAGTGCGGCGGCCTGGGCCAGAGGGCTCAGCAGGAGCGGGGCGAACAGCAGGGGTAGGGCAGCGAGGCGCATGGTCGGTTTCCTATTACAGATCGAAGGCCCATCTGCAAGTGCAGTCTGGAAAAGTCCTACCCTAGAGGTCGCGATTGCAAATGACTATCCCCTTTTGTATTTTCGCAGACGTTTTTACGCAGTTCCGGCGTGTGCTCGGTGCAACGACGATCCAGAATCGGGCGCATGAGCGGTTTTCTTCGACGAGTGGTAAAACCCCGTCCCGGCCTTTGTCCAAGGCGTTCGCGAGCAGAATCTGCGTCTTTTTGTGGATTGATTGCACACGGAAAGTTGTTGCACCCCAGTCTTTCTGGTATAAAGCAGCGCTCTTTTCTAGGGGCCCGGTTCCTTCACTGTAGGTGTAGCCGGTAAGACCTCTAAAGAAACGCGGCGCCTGGCGCCAAATGACTGAGAGATTAAGCGGCCAACCCATGCCGGGTTGGGCATGTGGTTTTAGAGGGCTGAGGCATGTCGAGAGTATGTCAAGTTACCGGTAAGGGTCCGGTGACTGGGAATAACATTTCCCACGCAAACAACAAAACCCGTCGTCGTTTCCTGCCGAACCTGCAGCATCACCGCTTCTGGGTTGAAGAAGAGAAACGTTTTGTGCGTCTGCGCGTATCTGCCAAAGGCATGCGTATCATCGACAAGCGTGGCATCACTGTCGTGCTCGCCGAACTTCGCCGCGATGGCAAGATTTAAGGGAGCTAATCATGCGTGAATTGATTCGTTTGATCTCGAGCGCCGGTACTGGTCACTTCTACACTACCGACAAGAACAAGCGTACTACCCCGGACAAAATCGAGATCAAGAAATATGATCCGGTTGTTCGCAAGCACGTGATGTACAAGGAAGGCAAAATCAAGTAATTGATTTTTCCCGACTTACAAAAAAGGCCCGTATCTCACGATACGGGCCTTTTTTGTTTCTCAGGTTTTGTCGCGCCCGTCCGGGCCTCATCGCTGGCAAGCCAGCTTCCACAGTAATTGTGGGAGTTCACAAATTATGCGTTCACCAAAAAACTGTGGGAGCTGGCTTGCCAGCGATGGGGCCAGATCAGCCAGCGAAAATCCTCAGCCCTTCTGTTCGAAAATCACATAGACCTTGCGGCAAGCCTCCAGCACCTCCCAAGTGCCGCGAAACCCTGCCGGAATTACAAAACGATCACCCACGCGCAACGTCTTGGCATTGCCGTCGCTGTCACGCAGCACCGAAACACCCTGGAGAATTTCGCAGTATTCATGCTCGGTGTAGTTCACCGTCCACTGACCCACCGCACCTTCCCACACGCCGACACCCATCTGCCCGCAAGGACTTTCATATTGATGGAACACTGCCTGCTCGGGATCGCCCTTGAGTACTTTGGCCGGGTCCGGGCGATAGCGTTCGGCTTCGCTGGAGGTCAGGCTGATGTCGACGACGTTCTGGATGTTCATTGTTGTTATCTCCCGTAAATGCGGCGCAAGGCTGGAAAAGGCCAAAGTCTATGTTGATTAAAATCAACACTGCAAGGTCGTATAGCCGCCTTATGTCAAATATATTGAAACAAACCCGGCCGCTGGTTTAGGGTGGCGGGTGCCTCGGGCCGAAATGCAGGCTGGCCGGGCAGAATTGCTGAGGACGTCGGCGAAGATCGCGCGGCGCTCGTATTCAACAAGAGGAGGACACCTGAATGACCACCCTGACTCGTGCCGATTGGGAACAACGCGCCCGCGACCTGAAGATCGAAGGCCGCGCCTACCTCAATGGCGAATACACCGACGCCGTCTCCGGCGAGACTTTCGAATGCATCAGCCCGGTCGATGGCCGTCTGCTGGGCAAAATTGCCAGCTGTGACGCCGCCGACGCCCAGCGCGCCGTGGAAAATGCTCGCGCTACCTTCAATTCCGGCGTGTGGTCGCGCCTGGCGCCGACCAAACGCAAAGCCACCATGATCCGTTTTGCCGGCCTGCTGAAGCAGCACGCCGAAGAACTGGCCCTGCTCGAAACCCTCGACATGGGCAAGCCGATCAGCGATTCGCTGAACATCGACGTGCCGGGCGCGGCGCAAGCGCTGAGCTGGAGCGGTGAGGCGATCGACAAGATTTACGACGAAGTCGCAGCTACGCCGCACGATCAACTGGGTCTGGTGACCCGCGAGCCAGTCGGCGTGGTTGGCGCCATCGTGCCGTGGAACTTCCCGCTGATGATGGCGTGCTGGAAACTCGGCCCGGCGCTGTCGACCGGTAACTCGGTGATCCTCAAACCGTCGGAAAAGTCGCCGCTGACCGCCATCCGTATCGCGGCGCTGGCTGTCGAGGCCGGCATTCCGAAAGGCGTGCTTAACGTGCTGCCGGGTTACGGTCACACCGTGGGCAAGGCGCTGGCCCTGCACAACGATGTGGACACGTTGGTGTTCACCGGTTCGACCAAGATCGCCAAGCAATTGATGATTTATTCCGGCGAATCGAACATGAAACGCGTGTGGCTGGAAGCCGGTGGCAAGAGCCCGAACATCGTCTTTGCCGATGCTCCCGATCTGCAAGCCGCTGCCGAATCGGCCGCCAGCGCCATCGCCTTCAACCAGGGCGAAGTCTGCACCGCCGGTTCGCGTCTGCTGGTCGAGCGTTCGATCAAGGACAAATTCCTGCCGATGGTGATCGAGGCGCTGAAAGCCTGGAAGCCGGGCAACCCGCTGGATCCGGCGACCAACGTCGGCGCGCTGGTTGATACCCAACAGATGAACACCGTGCTGTCCTACATCGAGTCCGGTCATACCGACGGCGCCAAACTGGTGGCTGGCGGCAAGCGCATTCTTCAGGAAACCGGTGGCACCTACGTCGAGCCGACAATTTTCGACGGCGTTAGCAACGCGATGAAGATCGCACAGGAAGAGATCTTCGGCCCGGTGCTGTCAGTCATCGCTTTCGACACGGCTGAAGAAGCCATCCAGATTGCCAACGACACGCCTTACGGCCTGGCCGCTGCGGTGTGGACTCAGGACATCTCCAAGGCACACCTGACCGCCAAGGCGCTACGCGCCGGTAGCGTGTGGGTCAACCAGTACGACGGCGGCGACATGACTGCACCGTTCGGTGGCTTCAAGCAGTCGGGCAACGGTCGTGACAAGTCGCTGCACGCGTTCGACAAGTACACCGAACTGAAGGCGACGTGGATCAAACTGTAAACCGTTGAAGGGAGCCTGATTCCGTCGGGCTCCCCAGCCATGCAGAGATCCCCTGTGGGAGCGAGCCTGCTCGCGAAGCGGTTTATCAGTCAGCCCAAGTGCTGAATGTGAAACGGCTTTCGCGAGCAGGCTCGCTCCCACAGTGCTTTGGGTGAATAAAAAAAGAATATCCACAGGAGCGTGGAACATGCGGTGGGCGACATATTTCGCCGTATTGGCGTCTGTCTTGAGTGTCGGTCTGGCCCTGGGTGTCAGCATGCCGTTGGTGTCGTTGCGTCTGGAGGGCTGGGGCTACGGCGCCTTCGCCATTGGCGTAATGGCAGCGATGCCGGCCATTGGCGTGTTGCTTGGCGCGAAAATATCCAGTCACCTGGCGGCGCGTTTCGGCACGGCGAACCTGATGCGCCTGTGCCTGTGGGCCGGAGCGCTGTCCATTGGCTTGTTGGCGTTATTGCCAAGCTATCCGGTCTGGCTGGTGCTGCGCCTGATGATCGGCGTGATCCTGACCATAGTGTTCATCCTCGGCGAGAGCTGGATCAATCAGCTGGTGGTCGAGCATTGGCGCGGTCGACTGGTGGCGCTGTATGGCAGCAGTTATGCGCTGAGCCAGCTGTCTGGCCCTTTGCTGCTGGGCGCGCTCGGCACCGAAAATGATTACGGATTTTGGGTCGGTGTCGCGCTGCTGATGGTTTCCCCGTTGCTGTTGTTGCGCCGTAGCGGTGCGCCGAGCAGTGAAGCGAGCAGCGTGACCTTCCGCGACCTGTGGGGCTTTGCCCGCGAGCTGCCGGCGATTGCCTGGGCGGTGTCGTTGTTTGCCGCGTTCGAGGCGATGATCCTGACGTTGCTGCCGGTGTATTGCCTGCAACAGGGTTTTACCGCCGAAATCGCCTTGGCGATGGTCAGTACCGTGGTGGTGGGCGATGCGCTGCTGCAATTGCCGATTGGCGCGTTAGCCGATTACCTGTCGCGGCGCCCCCTGTTTACCGGGTGCGCGGTGGTGTTGATGCTGTCGAGCCTGGCGATTCCGATGCTGATCGACACGTTGCTGATCTGGCCGCTGTGGGTGTTGTTTGGCGCCAGTGCCGGTGGTTTGTTCACGCTGTCGCTGATCCTCATCGGTGAACGTTACCGTGATGACGCGCTGGTGCGAGCCAATGCGCATATCGCGCAACTGTGGGGCGTTGGCTGTCTGATCGGGCCGTTGGCGGCCGGGGCGGGCAGTCAGTGGATCAGCGGGCATGCGTTGCCCTGGTTGATGGCAGCGGGGGCGTTCGGGTTGGTGATTCTGCTGTCGCGCCAAGGCGCTTTCGGCTCGGCACAGACTGCTTAGATCAAAAGACCGGACGATCTTCTGATCTTTAAAGCATCCGCTCCAGGCCAACGCTGGTACTGAACCACGCATTGAACCGGCGCCACCAACTCCCCGGTTCCTTGCTCAGCGTGTGCATCTGACCGTTATCCTCGGTCACCCAGACGATATTCCCATCCTGCAATTTCGCTTCGTAGCTGAGTGCCGGCGCCATGCCTTGCATCGCCAGTTCGCGCACATGCTCGGCAAGCTGCGGACTGTCCACCAACACGCCGACTTCGGTGTTCCACAGCACCGAGCGAGGGTCGAAATTGAACGAGCCAATAAACGATTTACGCCGGTCGAAGATTATCGCCTTACTGTGCAGGCTGGAGTCCGAGCCGCGAAAGGACTTGCTGTAAAACACATGTGGGCCACTGCCGCCACCGTCCCCCGGTTGGCGGCGCAGTTCGAACAGTTTTACGCCATGTTCCAGCAGCGCCTTGCGATAAGGCGCATACCCGCCATGCACCGCCGGTACATCCGTGGCCTCCAGCGAGTTGGTCAGCAGGCTTACCGAAACCCCGGCATCAGCACGCCCGGTCAGGTACACGAGCCCCGGCTGGCCAGGTACGAAATAGGCCGAGATCATGATCAGTTCTTTGCTGACCCCCGTGAGCTCTGGCGCCAGTTGCGTGGTCAGGAGCAATTGCGGGTCCGGCTCGCCTTTGGACAGCACCTTGCTTGGCGCATCCCACAGCGCCTGGTTCCACGCCCAGATCAGCTCTTTGCGCCAGATGTCCATGCGCGGGTCGGTCTTGAACGTCATCAACTGCTGATACAGCGCGTGGTTCTGCTTTCGGGTTTCCTCCAGCGACTCTTCGAGGCGCATGCGGGTGTTTTGCAAATCCCTGGCCGTCGGTTTGCTGCTGAGGAACTCGTCGATGGGTTTGCTCAACGCGCTGTTCCAGTACTGATCGAAACTGTGCCCGAGCTGCTCGGCCACCGGCCCCACGCTGAGCATGTCGATGTCAGTGAAATTCAGATTCGGCTCGGCATCGAAGTACTCGTCGCCCAGATTGCGTCCGCCGACGATGGCCACGCTGTTATCCGCCAGCCATAACTTGTTGTGCATCCGCCGGTGTTGCAGCGACAGGTTGAACAGTCGTCCGGCTGCCCGGGTCACGCCGGTGCTGCGCCCCAGATGCAGCGGATTGAACAGACGGATATGGATCTGCGGGTGCGCCGCCAGTGTCGCGATGATCTGGTCGAGACCGTCGCTGGTGGTGTCGTCGAGCAGAATCCGCACGCGTACGCCACGGTCGGCGGCTTTCAACAATTCTTCCACCAGCATCCGTGTGCTGACGCCGTCATGCACGATGTAGTACTGCAAATCGAGGCTGCTTTGCGCGTGGCGAATCAGTTCGGCACGGGCGGTGAACGCCTCGGTGCTGTTGGAAAGCAAACGAAAGCCGGATTGCCCTCCGTACGGTGCCGCCTGAGCTTGAATCGACCGGCCGAAAGCCGAGTCGGACGCTGGCAATGCCTGGCTCGGTTCGCGTGGGACGTTCAGGCTCGCGCAACTGCTGAGCAGGAGCATGAGAAGTACAGGGAAAAGTAGGACCGTTCTGGATCTCAAGGAGGATCATCTCATGGCGGGTCGAAGGTCGAAGTATGGCACGGGCGTAGGACATTCTTTGTTCAGATTAAATTCACTCTGGACTTTGAGTCGGCTCTGTCGATGCCCGCTGAAAAGGACTACGCAGTACGTCGAAAACGCTATGCCTGCCAGGTGACTGGAACCTACAGAAAAGCCTCTCTGAACCGGGAATGATGTGCGGGCATAACGGCCGCTCAGGACTGCGCAACGTCCTGAAACGACCTGTGTATGTACCCAACCATCAACCGGTAAATAACAATGAAAAAACTCTATGCAGCCAGTGCCTTGCTATTGGCACTGTCACCCTTTGCAGCTCAGGCCGCCAGCGTCGACCTTACGGTCTCCGGCACAGTGATTCCGACGTCCTGCGTTCCGGCATTCGCCGGTGGCAGCAACGTTAATCTGGGGCGTATTTTTTCCGCCAGTCTGAGCGCAACGCAGCAGAACGATCTGCCTCCAAGGGACATCACCCTAAAAGTCGCGTGCGATGCACCGGCGGCGGTTGAAATCTCGGCGACTGACAACCGTGCCGCCACCAAAGTGTCAGGCCTGACGTTCAATGGCCGGACTTCTGACACGCTTTATTACGGTCTAGGCAACACAAAGGGTGTCGGCATTGGCGGTTTCGGTCTGTTGACCGGCCAGCCACTGGCCGATGGCACGCCACAAACCTTCCTGGTACGCAGCCCACAAAACCGCGTTTGGCGTGTACCGGCCGCCGGCCTGGTATCCAACGCACCTATCACTTATTCGTGGGGGGCAAGTGCTGCGGCGGGTCCTGCCGCTGCTCGGCTGCCCACGTTCCCGATGCAGGTCGCGGCAGCGATTCGCCCGACCGCCGATCTGCCGCCGACCACCGATGAGTTCCAGCTCGATGGTTCGGTGACGTTCAACGTGTTCTACCTCTGAGTCGAAAAACTGACGAGCCCGTGCGGATCGCGTGATGCGCCTCGCAGGACCTGAATAGCGTTAGCGCGTATTTTTTCGCATCAAGGTATCGGCCGAAATCGCCTGGCGCATTCGGCCGATGCCCGCTGGAGAATTTCATGTATCCCCTTTTTTCTTTCCAGGTGCCTGCCGCCTTCGTGGCCGTGTGCCTGTCATTCATGAGCACCAGTAGCCATGCCGCTGGCATGGTTCCGGAAACGCCGGTTGTGGTGGTCGATCAAGCGTCGGGGGAGGCGACCCTGAATGTCCGCAACTCCGACGACCAGCCAGCACTGCTCTACAGCACCATCGAGCACATCCCTGAGGATACCGAGCCGCTGCTATTGCTCAATCCGCCGGTGGCTCGTGTCGAGCCGGGCAAAAGTCAGCAGGTGCGGTTCATTTTGCGGGAGGTCGGACCGCTGAAAACCGAGCGCCTGCAACGCGTGGTATTCGAAGGGATCAGCCCGCGGCAAGGGGGGAGCGGCGCGCAGGTGCATCTGACCGTGCGCCAGAACATCCCGGTGATTGTCCGGCCGGCCAATCTGGCTATCGACCGTATGCCCTGGAAGCGCCTGGTCTGGAGCGTTGCCGGCCAGCAAGTTCGCGTGAGTAACCCGAGTCCGTATGTGGTCAGGCTGTCCAAAGCGGTGAACCTGATTCCCGGTGGCGTCACGCTCGATCTGCAACGCACTTACATTCTGCCGGGCGAAGTGCTGATGCTCGACGCATCGTCGACATTGGGCAGTCACGTACGGTTGTTTCCGGCGTCAACTTACGGTTTTGCCGTCGACAGCTACGACGCGCCGTTGATCGTTCAAAAATGAAACGCAGCGCGCTGCTCCTGCGGGTATTTTGCGCTGTCCCCGGCTGGCTGGCACCGGTCCTCCTGATGCCTTCAGTAGTCGCCGCTCAGACATATACCGAATTCGACCCGGCGGTACTGGAAGCTCGCGGTATCGACCCTGCCACCGCGCGGTTTTTCGGCGTGGAACCCCGTTTCACGGCCGGACGCAGTCGAGTGGTGCTTGAGGTCAACGGCAGGGCTATGGGGTCGGTTGTGGTGAGATTTGATGGCGACGGGCAGCTATGTCTCGATAACCGGTTGCTGGATCAGGCGTCCATTGCCGTACCTTCCGGCTTGCCCGACAACGCCAACAATGGCAGCTGTGTTCACGTGGACCAGCATCTGCCTGGCGTGCAGGTACGGCTTGATCCCGGTTCGCAAAGAGTGATGCTGTTGGTACCGACAGGTTTGCTGCTTGAACCAAAGTCTGGCGCGCGCGCCTGGCAATCGGGCGGCAGTGCCGGGTTATTCAACTACGACGCGCTAGTGGTGAGCGACTCCAGCCTTGGCCAGTCGACCCAATATCTAAACCTTGCTACCGAGTTGGGATTCAATGCCGCCGACTGGGTGGTGCGCAGTCGGCAGAACTACAACTCATCTGCGGGTGTCGAGCGTTTCGATCTTCTCTATACCCATGCTTCGCGCACATGGGAAGCGTATGCGGCGGAGGTGCAGGTCGGGCAGCTCAACATGCGTTCATCGTTGTTCGCGGGGGAGCCGTTCACGGGCGTGCAAATCTTGCCCGACTCGGCCTTGGCCGGGGCCGTGGCAGACGATCCCGGTAGCGGCTCGGTCGTGGAGGGTCATGCACCTTCGCCCGCGCGCGTCGAAGTTCGGCAGAGCGGCGTGGTGGTCTATTCCACTGTCGTACCCGGCGGGCCGTTTGCGCTGCGTAATTTGCCGCTGTTGAGCCGTCATCTGGATCTGGAAGTCACCGTTGTGGCCGAAAGTGGTGAGCGCCACGTATTTCTCGTTTCGGCCGCCTCTTTGAGAGCCCCGTCCCTGCCGGCGAAACCCGGATATGGGCTCGCGGCAGGAAAGGTCCGGCGAATGCGCAATGATGACCGCGAAGCGCCGGCCTTCGTGGCGGCCAGCAAAGACTGGTTGTTGGGCTCGACGACTGGCTTCAGCGCCGGGATCATGGGTGCTGGCGACTATCGTTCCGTAGGCTGGGAGTTAAAGCAGGCTTTGGGCGTGGGGGCGGTGGTCAGCGTGCAGCAGCTGAACTCCATGACCGTGAATTCGGGCCAGGGCCGGAGGACGCAAGCGGCGCTCGGGATGCCTTTGGGCTACGGCCTGTCAGCCAGTATCAACATGAGCCGGCGCAGTGCGGGTTTTCGTACCCTGGCGCAGACGGGGCAGGGTGCTGGAGAGGAGTTGGACCAGCAGGGCGAGCGACAATGGGGCGCCGGGGTCAACTACTCGAGTCGTGACTGGGGCGCCTTTTCGGGCTTTTGGTCAACGTATGCGGGGCAGGGCAGCACGCAACATTCGCGGATGGGGGCGACATGGTCGCAGACTTTTTCCAAGGCCAATCTATCGCTCAGTGTTCAGCGCGAAAGCAGTGGTTCCGCTATGGGAGGGCGAGGTGGCGGTGCCTATCTGACCGTTGGTTTCCCGCTGGGAAGCAAAGGCAGAGTGAACACATTCGCCCGGCACGACGAGCAGCGGGGATTGCGCACGGGTACCCGTTATGCCGAACAATTGAGCGACACGCTGAATTACAGCGTGGAAATGACGCGGGTGCAGAACGGGCAAACCGACTTCAATGCCCGGCTCAGTGCATTGCCGCGTTACACCAGTGTCGACCTTGGTTACTCGCGTAACAGCGTCGGCTCGACCCGTTATGACGCTGGGCTGCGCGGTGGTCTGGTGCTACACGAAGCTGGCGTGACGCTTTCGCCTTATCCGGTGCGCGAGACCTTTGCGCTGGTCAAGGCAGGTGATGATGCCGGTATCCAGCTGAGCACGCCGCAAGGTCCGGTGTGGACCGATGGCGCGGGGCGGGCAGTGGCTTCCAGTTTGTCGGCGTGGCGCACCAGTCGAGTCGAAATCGACACCCGCAGCCTGCCGCGCAATGTGGATGTACTCAATGGTTATCAGGAAGTCGAAGCCGGACGTGGCGCCGTGCCGCGCCTGGACTTTCCCGTAGACACCGTGCGCCGTCTGATGCTGCAGGTGCGTACGCCTGACGGTTTGCCCGTCCCCAAAGGCGCATCGGTGCAGGATGGGCAAGGTAACTATCTCACCAGTGTGGTGGATGCCGGGCTGGTGTACCTGGCCGATGCACCAGTCCTGGTGCGGTTGCGGATCGACGCCGGCATCGGTCAAGCCTGTCAGGTCGAGGTCGATGCGCCGGCAAGCAGCGACACCGATAAGCTCTATGCAACGGTCGACGCGGTCTGCCTATCAGTCGAGGGCCAGTAGCCGGATCGCCGCTGCGCCAACTTTACGCACCGCCTCTTCAATTTGCGGCGTTGGTTTGGCGGCGTAGTTCATCCGCAGGCAATTGCGGTACTTGCCGGAGGCGGAAAAGATGCTGCCAACAGCAATCTGTACGCCTTCTTCAAGCAGCGCACGATTCAGTTTCAGGGCGTCGAAGCCTTCCGGCAGTTCGACCCACAACATAAAGCTGCCTTGCGGGCGGCTGGCGCGCGTGCCGGCGGGGAAGTAGCGGGTCACCCAGTCGATCATCATGTCGCGATTGCGCTGGTATTGCGTACGCATCCGCCGCAAATGCGGCTCGAAATGACCGGACTTGAGAAATTCGGCAATGGCGATTTGCGGCTGTGGCGCGGTCGATCCGGTGCTGATGTATTTCATGTGCAGCACCCGTTCCAGATATCGACCCGGCGCAACCCAGCCGATGCGCAGCCCCGGCGCCAACGTCTTGGAAAACGAACTGCACAACAACACGCGGCCGTCTTCATCGAAGGATTTGATCGTGCGTGGACGCGGGTAGGTGTAGGCCAGTTCGCCATACACATCGTCCTCGATGATCGCTACGTCGAAGCGTTGTGCGAGGTTGAGCAGGGCGCGTTTGCGCGACTCCGGCATGATGTAGCCAAGCGGGTTGTTGCAGTTGGGCGTGAGCTGGATGACCTTGATCGGCCATTGTTCCAGCGCTAGTTCCAACGCTTCGAGACTGATGCCGGTGAGTGGGTCGGTGGGGATTTCCAGGGCCTTCATGCCCAGCCCCTTGAGTGTCTGCATGGCACCGTGGAAGCTTGGCGAATCCACCGCGACGATGTCGCCGGGTTCGCAGATCGCCCGGATGCTGGTGGACAGCGCTTCGTGGCAACCGGTGGTGACGACGAGATCGCTGGCGCTCAACTGGCAGCCGGAATCGAGCATCAGCCGGGCAATCTGCTCACGCAATTCGAGGGTGCCGTGGATGTTGTCGTAATACAGGCCGGGCATGTCCTGGCGGCGACTGATCCGCGCCAGTCCGCGCAGCAACGGCTTCATGGTCGGTGAGCTGATGTCGGGCATGCCGCGACCGAGTTGCACCACATCCTTGCGCGGCACCGCGCGAATCAGTTCCAGCACCTGATCCCACTGCGAGATATCCACAGGTCGCTGTGCCGGCCGGCCAACGGCGGGCAGATCCGGCAGCTCGCGTCCGACCGGCACGAAGTAACCGGATTTGGGTTTCGGCGTGGCCAGGCCACCGTCTTCAAGCATGCGATAAGCCTGCTGCACCGTGCTGAGGCTGACGCCATGTTCTACGCTCAGTGCGCGCACCGACGGTAGTCGATCACCTGGTCGATAGAAGCCTTGTTCGATGCGTGTGCCGAGCAGCTCGGCGAGATTCACATAAAGCGTCATGGCACTGCCTCGATGCAGGTGATTCGAAAAACCAGTACAGATGCGGCATAAATCGACAATTCAGTAGCAGGTATAGCAAATCTGTATGGACGTAATACAGATGTGCTGAATCTGTAATGCTTTTGCCGACCCGCGCATCATGGAATCTCTGGCTACCCAAGTAAACAGGAGCGACAAAAATGAACGGCTTGAGCGATGTGCGGCTGACGTTACACAGTCAGGAACTGGAGGCAGGGCAGGAGGACAGTGCGTGGAACAGCGCCATGCGCAACGCACCGTCCGGCCTAAGTCGCTGGGGCCTGTTCTGGCATCGTCTGCACACGCGCAAGGCATTGCTGAACCTGACAAGCGATCAGCTCAAGGATGTCGGGTTGTCGCGCGAGCAGGCGCTGGAGGAGGGGTTGAAGCCATTCTGGCGGATCTGAATGGTGTGGTGCCCTTTCGGGCCCCATCGCTGGCAAGCCAGCTCCCACAGGTTCTTGGGTGAACACAAATATCGTGAGCACCCATGGTCATTGTGGGAGCTGGCTTGCCAGCGATGACGGCTTCAAGGTCGCAGCAATGCCCTCAGATCAGCTCTTTGAGGCGATGCCACAGCATCCCCAGCGCCAACAACGGCGAGCGCAAATGCTTGCCGCCGGGGAAGGTGATATGCGGCACCTTGGCGAACAGATCAAACCCGCCGCTGTGCTGCCCGCTGATCGCTTCGGCCAGCAACTTGCCCGCGAGGTGCGTGGCATTCACGCCATGCCCCGAGTACGCCTGGGCGTAATACACATTCGGCTGATCCGCGAGCCGACCGATCTGCGGCAAACGGTTGGCGCCGATGCCGATCATCCCGCCCCACTGATAATCGATTTTCACCCCGGCCAACTGCGGAAACACTTCAAGCATCTTCGGCTGCATGTACGCGCCGATGTCCTTCGGGTCGCGTCCCGAGTAATGGCAGGCACCGCCGAACAGCAAGCGACGATCCGCCGAGAGCCGGTAGTAATCCAGCGCCACACGTTGGTCGCATACCGCCATATTTTGCGGCAGCAACTGGTGAGCCAGTTGTTCGCTCAACGGCTCGGTGGCGATGATGTAGCTGCCGGCGGGCAACACTTTGCCGCTCAGCTGCGCATTGAGGTTGTTCAGATAGGCGTTGCAGCCCAGCACCAGGGTCTTGGCGCGAACTGAACCCTGGGCGGTATGCACGCGGACTTGCGGGCCGTAATCGATGCGTGTGACGGCCGACTGTTCGAACAGTCTGACGCCCAGTTGCTGCGCTGCTGCGGCTTCGCCCAACGCCAGATTCAGCGGATGCAGATGGCCGGAACCCATGTCGATCAAACCACCGATGTAGCGTTTGGAGCCGACCACGGTGTGCATTTCATCGGCTTGCAGCAGCCGGGTTTCGTGGCGATAACCGAGGCTGCGCAGCTCCTCGGCATCTTCTGCAAAGCCTTCGAGGTCCGACGGCTTGTTGGCGAGGTCGCAATAGCCCCAGGTCAGATCGCAGGCAATCTGAAAACGCTCGACGCGCTGACGGACAATTTCCACGGCTTCCAGGCCCATGAGTTTCATCTGTCGCACGCCATCGGCGCCGATCACGTTTGTGAATTGATCAAGACCATGGCCAACCCCGCGAATCAGTTGCCCGCCGTTGCGACCGCTGGCGCCCCAGCCAATCTTGTGCGCCTCCAGCACCACCACGCTGAGGCCGCGTTCGGCCAGTTCCAGCGCGGTGTTCAGCCCGGAAAAGCCACCGCCGACCACGCACACGTCCGCAATCACCTCGCCTTGCAGCAACGGATGGTCCGGTTGCGGCAGGCTGCTGGCGGCGTAATAAGAGGCTGCGTGAGGTTGGCTCGCGGTGGTGTGGGCGCGGGCAGTCATGGGCGTCATCCTGAGCGGGGTGTCGAGAAAATTTGACGGAGCATAAGCCGCACGCGCGAAGTCGGGCAACACTGGTCGGCCCGCGGTGTCTGGATCACGGCTTTTACGGCACAATTGCCGCCTACTCCACGTCGGTCAATGTTTCGATGAGCTGCAACAGCGAGAAAATCCGCACCCTGCGTCAGCACATCCCCACGTTCGAGTGCGTGCCGGGCTGCCACGACTGCTGTGGGCCCGTGACCACCTCGCCCGAAGAAATGGCGCGCCTGCCGCGCAAGACCCGCGCCGAGCAGGATGCGGCGATGGACGAGCTGAACTGCGTGCACCTGGGGCCGAATGGGTGCACGGTGTACGGCGAACGGCCGCTGATTTGCCGGTTGTTTGGTACCACCAAAACGCTGCCGTGCCCGAATGGGCGGGGGCCTGTGGAACTCATTCATCCCCGCGCTGAAAAGCAAATCTTCGAATATATGGCGGCGAATCGGCAGGTGTTGGTCTAACAGGTTCGCTTCGAACCGCGTTGCTGCCATCGCTGGCAAGCCAGCTCCCACAGGTTTCTGGGTGAACACTCATGATCACTGTGGGAGCTGGCTTGCCAGCGATGGGGCCAGGTCAGACGCCACAAATATCAATCGGGAATAGGCAAGTTCAAGCTTTCCTTAACCTCTTCCATCACGATATAGCTCTTCGATTCACGCACATGTGGCAGCTTCAACAGGATGTCGCCGAGCAGCTTGCGATAAGAGGCCATCTCGGAAATCCGCGCCTTCACCAAATAGTCGAAATCCCCTGACACCAGGTGACACTCCAGCACGTGGGGCAACTTCAGCACCGCGCGTCTGAACTCTTCGAAAGTGTCGCCGGATTTGTAGTCGAGGCTGATCTCGACGAACACCAGCAAGCTACCCTTCAAGTGCTGCGGATTCAGCCGGGCGTTGTAGCCCATGATGATCCCCTCGCGCTCCAGGCGCCGCACCCGCTCGGTGCACGGCGTGGTGGAGAGGCCGACCTTTTCTCCGAGTTCGGTGAACGAAATCCGACCGTCCGCCTGCAGGATCCGCAAAATGTTGCGGTCGATCTTGTCCAGCTCACGTTTGGTCTGAGTGTTGGTACGCATAGGGGATGCGTCTCCGTGAAAAGGGTTTTTGCCGAGAATTGTCGCCAAATATAGGCGCTTATACAGTGAAAAGCACTGGCAAATCTTTCTTACACTGCGCGCATCATTGCTCTAACAACAGACGTACGCGGCACGCCGCGATGAGGGATACAAAAATGCGCGTTATGGTCTTGGGTAGCGGCGTCATCGGTACCGCCAGTGCTTACTATCTGGCCCGTGCCGGGTTTGAAGTGGTGGTGGTCGACCGGCAGCCAGCCGCCGCCATGGAGACCAGTTTCGCCAACGCCGGCCAGGTCTCGCCGGGTTATGCCTCGCCGTGGGCAGCGCCGGGCGTGCCGCTCAAGGCCATAAAATGGCTGTTGCAACGCCACGCGCCACTGGCGATCAAGGCTACCGCTGACATCGACCAGTACTTGTGGATGGCGCAGATGCTGCGCAACTGCACCGCCAATCGTTACGCGGTGAACAAGGAGCGCATGGTGCGTCTGTCCGAGTACAGTCGTGACTGCCTCGACGAATTGCGCGCCGAAACGGGCATTGCCTACGAGGGTCGCAGCCTCGGTACGACGCAACTGTTCCGAACCCAGGCGCAACTCGATAACGCCGCCAAAGACATCGCCGTGCTGAAAGAATCCGGCGTGCCGTTTGAAGTCCTCGACCGCGCCGGCATTGCCCGCGTCGAGCCGGCCCTGGCGGGCGTGACCGATATTCTCGCCGGTGCCCTGCGCCTGCCGAACGACCAGACCGGCGACTGCCAGATCTTCACCACGCGTCTCGCCGAAATGGCGGTGCAACTGGGTGTGGAGTTCCGCTTCGGCCAAGACATCCAGAAACTCGACTTCGCCGGTGATCGCATCAACGGCGTGTGGATCGACGGCAAGCTGGAAACCGCCGACCGCTACGTGCTGGCCCTCGGCAGCTACTCGCCGCAATTGCTCAAGCCGCTGGGCATCAAGGCGCCGGTTTACCCGCTCAAGGGTTACTCGCTGACCGTGCCGATCACCAACCCGGCAATGGCCCCGACTTCGACCATTCTTGACGAGACCTACAAGGTCGCGATCACCCGTTTCGACAACCGCATCCGCGTTGGCGGCATGGCCGAGATCGCCGGTTTTGACCTGTCTTTGAACCCGCGTCGACGCGAAACCCTGGAGATGATCGTCAACGACCTTTATCCTCAGGGCGGCAATCTGGCCGAGGCGAGCTTCTGGACCGGCCTGCGTCCGACCACTCCGGACGGCACGCCGATCGTGGGCGCGACGCCGTTCAAGAACCTGTTCCTCAACACGGGTCACGGCACGCTCGGCTGGACCATGGCGTGCGGGTCCGGTCGTTTGCTGGCCGACCTGATGGCGAAGAAAAAGCCGCAAATCAGCGCCGAAGGCCTCGATATTTCCCGTTACGGCAACAAAATTCAGGAGTCCGCAAAACATGGCAATCCAGCGCCAGCTCACCAATGAGCGCATGAGTCAGATCGTCAGCCACAACGGCACTGTGTATCTGGCCGGGCAGGTCGGCGATGACTTTGACGCCGGAATTGAACAGCAGACCCGTGAGGTGCTCGCCAACATCGAGCGCTTGCTGGATCTGGCGGGCACTGACAAGCAGCATCTGCTGTCGGCGACCATCTACCTCAACGACATCGAGGCACACTTTGCCGGGATGAACTCGGTGTGGGATCAGTGGCTGCCCAAAGGCGCTGCCCCGGCCCGCGCCACCGTCGAAGCGAAGATGGCCAAACCGAGCATTCTGGTGGAGATTTCCATCGTCGCCGCACTGCCGTAATACGTTGTAAAGATCCCTCTCCCGGTGCTGTTGGCGGTTCACGCCGTCAGCCAGCGCCGGTTTTTATTCCCATGACCGCCTAGAAGTCTGCCGCCATGCGTCCAGCCCGTGCCCTGATCGACCTCCAAGCCCTGCGTCACAACTACCGAATCGCCCGTGAAGTCACCAGCGCCAAGGCGCTCGCGGTGATCAAGGCGGATGCCTACGGCCATGGCGCGGTGCGTTGCGCCCAGGCGCTGGAAGGAGAGGCCGACGGTTTTGCCGTCGCCTGCATCGAAGAGGCCCTGGAGCTGCGCGCCGCCGGCATTCGTGCGCCGGTGTTGTTGCTTGAAGGCTTTTTTGAAGCCGATGAGCTGGCGCTGATCGTCGAGCATGATTTCTGGTGCGTGGTGCATTCGCTGTGGCAGCTCGAAGCAATTGAACAGGCCGCGCTGAACAAGCCGATCACCGTGTGGCTGAAGCTTGATTCGGGCATGCATCGCGTTGGCCTGCATCCCAAGGACTACCCGGCCGCCTATCAACGCCTGCTGGCCAGCGGCAAAGTGGCCAAGATCGTCTTGATGAGCCACTTCGCCCGCGCCGACGAACTGCACGAGCAGAGCAGCGCTGACCAGGTCGCCGTGTTCGAAGCCGCGCGGCAGGGCCTCGCCGCCGAAGTCAGCCTGCGCAACTCGCCAGCCGTGCTCGGCTGGCCACAGATTCACAGCGACTGGGTGCGCCCGGGGATCATGCTCTACGGCGCCACGCCGTTCGAAGAATCCCACACCGTGGCCGGGCGTCTGCTGCCGGTGATGACCCTCGAGTCGAAAGTCATCAGCGTGCGTGAATTGCCGGCCGGCGAACCTGTTGGTTACGGCGCCAAGTTCATCACCGACAAACCGATGCGCATTGGCGTGGTTGCCATGGGTTACGCCGATGGGTACCCACGTCAGGCGCCAACCGGCACGCCGGTTTTGGTCGCGGGCAAACGCAGCCGCATCATCGGCCGAGTATCGATGGACATGCTCTGCATCGACCTCACCGATGTGCCAGAAGCCGGATTGGGTTCGACCGTCGAGCTGTGGGGCAAAAACATCCTCGCCAGTGAAGTGGCGCAGTGGGCCGGCACCATTCCGTACCAGATCTTCTGCAACCTGCGTCGAGTGCCAAGGCTCTATTCCGAGGGTTGAGGCCGCTACAGAGCCCACGTGTTGTAAATACTGAACGCTGTCGCCATGATAACGCTCAATATTTCTACAACATCAGGAGGCTTAAGCCTTGGACGTCGGTGAACGACTGCAATCGATCCGCAAGCTCAAAGGGCTTTCCCAGCGTGAACTCGCCAAGCGCGCGGGCGTCACCAACAGCACCATTTCGATGATCGAAAAGAACAGCGTCAGCCCTTCGATCAGTTCGCTGAGGAAGGTTCTGGGCGGGATTCCCATGTCCATGGTCGAATTCTTTTCCGAAGAGATCCTGCAGGAAATACCGACCCAGATCGTTTACAAGGCCAACGAGCTGATCGACATTTCCGACGGCGCCGTGACCATGAAGCTGGTCGGCCGCGCGCACCCTAGCCGGGCCATCGCGTTTCTCAACGAAATCTACCCGCCGGGCGCCGACACCGGCGAAGAAATGCTCACCCACGAGGGCGAGGAAACCGGGATTTTGGTGGAGGGTCGTCTGGAATTGGTGGTGGGTCTTGAAACTTTTATTCTCGAAGCCGGCGATAGCTACTACTTTGAAAGTACCAAGCCGCATCGTTTTCGTAATCCGTTCGACTTGCCTGCGCGACTAATCAGCGCAGCCACGCCGGCGAATTTTTAAACAAAGAGGCGCCAAGCCATAACGGCAAAGGCATCCGAACAGTTTTTCCACAGCGCGGTATAACCCCTTCGACTATGGGGTTGTTTCAGTGTGGCGGGCTAACCGCTATACTTGCGCCCGCCTGCGAACCGTGGCCGCAGGCGTGAATAGCCACCATTGAGGGTGAACGCGTGAACCTAATTATGAAAATGCTGGCTGCACCAGCAACCGTACTGGCCCTCTGGGCTGTCAGCGCTCAAGCTGCGACGAACGACGACATTGCCAAACGCCTCGAGCCCGTCGGCCAGGTGTGTGTGCAAGGTCAGGAATGCAAAGGGATGGAAGTGGCGGCGACTGCCGGCGGCGGTGATGCCAAGACTCCAGACTCGATCATTGCCAAACATTGCAACGCTTGCCACGGCACCGGCCTGTTAGGCGCGCCGAAAATTGGTGACACCGCAGCGTGGAAAGAGCGCGCCGATAAGCAAGGCGGCCTCGACGGCATCCTGGCCAAGGCGATCACTGGCATCAACGCCATGCCGCCCAAGGGTACCTGCGCGGATTGCTCGGATGCAGACCTCAAAGGTGCAATCGAGAAGATGTCCGGCCTGAAGTAGGGCGTACTGCTGATGAAAAAAACCGTCTTTGGACGGTTTTTTTGTGTCTGCGATTCAAGAGCCCTCCAGCCCAGCCCTCTCCCAGAGGTAGAGGGGCCGACCGAGGTGTCTGGCGTCCGACATCGACCTGAAAGACTTCATCGATTATGGATTCGGCACAACCTCTTTCACGTCGATTACGGATTCGGTAGAGCACTTTCAGGTCGATGTAACTTCAAAGCATCCCCCAATCAGTCCCCTCTACCCCCGGGAGACGGCAAGTGATCTCCAGCCATAAAAACTCCCGTGGCCGACAATCGTCCAGGACTTTGGGCTGTCCTTTGCAGCAAACTCAAGGCAATCTCGGTCTACCCCTATCAACGGAACGGGCGGGAGGCTTCAGATGGTGCAGTTGTGTTCGATCGAACAGGCAGTGGATGATGTGCTGGCGCGGTTGCCGGCGCATATCCACATGGGCCTGCCGCTGGGGTTGGGCAAACCCAATCACTTCGTCAACGCGTTGTACCGGCGCATCAAAGGGCTGCCCGATCGGCAACTGACGATTTACACGGCGCTGTGTCTGGGCCGTCCGAGTCTGGGCGACGGTTTGCAGAAGCGCTTTATCGAGCCCTTCGTCGAGCGAGTCTTCGGTGACTACCCGGAATTCGATTTCCTCGCCGACCTGCACCGCGACAGCCTGCCCGCCAACATCCGCATTCAGCAGTTCTTCATGCAGCCCGGCAGCCTGCTCAACAGCGCGCCGGCCCAGCAGGATTACGTCAGCAGCAACTACAGCCATGCCGCCCGCGACATTAACGCCGCCGGCCTGAACCTGGTGGCGCAACTGCTGGCCAGCAGCAGCGAACATCCCGACCGTCTGAGCCTGAGCTGCAACCCCGACATCACCCTCGACCTGTTACCGATGATCGCCAAGCGCCGCGAAGCCGGGGAAACCATTTTGCTGGTCGGCCAGGTTCATACCGAGCTGCCGTACATGCCCGGCGACGCCGAGGTTGATATCGACACGTTCGACTTGCTGGTCGACGAGAAGGACAGCAGCACGCTGTTTTCCACCCCGAACATGCCCGTCGGTTTTCAGGATCACTTCATTGGTTTGCATGCCAGCGTGTTGGTGCGCGACGGCGGCACGTTGCAGATCGGCATTGGCTCGATGGGCGATGCGCTGACCGCCGCACTGTTGGCGCGCCAGGCCGATAACGCGGGTTATCAAGCTTTGCTCGCGGATGTAAACCTCAGCCAGTGGGCGCAATTGATCGAGCGCGAGGGCGGGACGGGGCCGTTCGCCAAAGGCCTGTACGGTTGCAGCGAAATGTTCGTCAACGGCCTGTTGGTGCTGGCGGATGCCGGGATTATCCGGCGCAAGGTTTACCCGGATGTGCCAACCCAAGAACAAGCCAACGCCGGCACTCTTGATGAAGCGGCGCAGACCGACGGCATCTCGGTGCATGGCGGCTTCTTTCTTGGCCCCCGCAGCTTCTACGAGCGCCTGCGTGAATTGCCGCAGAGCAAGCGCCTCGAATTCAACATGACCCGTATCAGCTACATCAACGAGTTGTACGGGCAGGAAGAGCTCAAGCGGCTGCAACGCCTTGATGCGCGCTTCATCAACACGGTGTTCAACATGACGTTGCTCGGAGCCGGTGTGGCCGATCAACTGGAAGACGGCCGGGTGCTCAGCGGCGTCGGCGGGCAGTACAACTTCGTCGCCCAGGGTCATGCCCTGCAAGGTGCGCGATCGATGCTGATTCTGCGCAGCTGGCGCGAGTCCGGCGGTGAGGTGAATTCGAACATCGTCTGGGAGTACGGTCACTGCACCATCCCGCGGCATCTGCGCGACATAGTGGTCACCGAGTACGGCATCGCCGATCTGCGCGGCAAAACCGATGCGGCCGTGATCGAAGCGCTGTTGAATATCAGCGACTCGCGCTTCCAGCCGGGACTGATCGAGCAAGCGCAGAAGGTCGGCAAGCTGCCGAAGGATTTCCTTATTGATCCGCGCTTTGCCGACAACACGCCAGAGCGTTTGCAGGCGATTGCCGCACGCCATCCGAATCTGTTTCCGGAATATCCGTTGGGTTGTGATTTCACAGCGATCGAGCGGGATTTGTTGCGGGCGTTGAACTGGCTGAAGAGCAAGTTCAAGTTGACCGAGATTCTGGAGCTGGGCAAGGCAGCGCTGGATGCGCCGCAGGCTTCGCTTTATCCGGAGCATCTGGAGCGGATGCAGCTTGCGAACCCGGAAGGCTTGAAAGAGGACCTGTTCCAGCGCCTGTTGCTTACTGGCCTGAAGGCCACCGCGCAATAGACACCGACCCAGAAACCATTTTGGGAGCTGGCTTGCCAGCTCCCACAGGTATCAGGCGGTGCTTGCGGCTTTCAGCAGTTACTCGATGAAGGTTACAACGCCATCCTTCAGCGATTGCACGCGGGCCAGCGACTCAACGCGATAGCCCTGCGAATCCAGTTCGGCACGGCCGCCCTGGAACGACTTCTCGATGACGATGCCCAGACCGGCGACGGTGGCGCCAGCCTGCTTGATGATCGAGATCAGCGCCTGGGATGCCTTACCGTTGGCCAGGAAGTCGTCGATGATCAGCACGCGGTCGCTGCTGGTCAGGTGACGCGGGGAGATGGCCACGGTGCTTTCAGTCTTTTTGGTGAACGAGTAAACGGTCGCCGACAGCAGGTTTTCAGTCAGGGTCAGGGACTGTTGTTTGCGGGCGAAGATCACCGGCACGCCAAGGTTCAGACCGGTCATGATCGCCGGGGCAATGCCCGAGGCTTCGATGGTGACAATCTTGGTGATGCCCGAGTCCTTGAACAGCGAGGCGAATTCGTCGCCGATCAGCTTCATCAGGGCCGGGTCGATCTGGTGGTTCAGAAAGGCGTCGACTTTCAGGACCTGATCGGAAAGCACGATGCCTTCTTCGCGAATTTTCTTGTGCAGTGCTTCCATGAAGCTTTTCCTCTATTGGCGCACGCGCGCCCTAAACTTGAAAAGTGGTCAATTCTAGCGCTTTAACATCGCGCGTATATCAGCCAATGCGCTGTTGCCACGCACGGCTTTGACTTCGGTCGGTGTATCGTCGTTGCCTTCCCAGGCCAGATCGTCCGGCGGCAGTTCATCAAGGAAGCGGCTAGGCGCGCAATCGATGATCTCGCCGTACTGTTTGCGCTTGGCGGCGAAGGTGAAGGCCAAGGTCTGGCGGGCGCGGGTGATGCCCACGTAAGCCAGGCGGCGCTCTTCTTCAATGGTGTCGGCTTCGATGCTGGAGCGGTGCGGAAGAATTTCCTCTTCCATGCCCATGATGAACACGTAGGGGAATTCCAGACCCTTGGACGCATGCAGAGTCATCATCTGCACACCTTCGGCGCCGTCCTCTTCTTCCTGCTGACGTTCCAGCATGTCGCGCAGGACCAGTTTGCCGATGGCGTCCTCGACGGTCATTTCGCCTTCTTCGTCCTTCTCAAGGGTGTTTTTCAACGCCTCGATCAGGAACCAGACGTTGCTCATCCGGTAATCCGCAGCCTTGTCGCTGGAGCTGTTGGTGCGCAGCCAGTTCTCGTAGTCGATGTCCATGACCATGCTGCGCAGGGCGGAGATCGGGTCTTCGCCGGCGCACTGCTCGCGGACCTTGTCCATGAAACGCTTGAAGCGCGACAGGCGATCGGTGAAGCGGCTGTCCAGATGTTCGCCCAGGCCGATTTCATCGGTGGCGGCGTACATCGAGATCTTGCGTTCGGTGGCGTAGTTGCCGAGTTTTTCCAGCGTGGTCGAGCCGATCTCGCGGCGCGGCACGTTGATCACTCGCAAGAAGGCGTTGTCGTCGTCCGGGTTCACGATCAGGCGGAAGTAGGCCATCAGGTCCTTCACTTCCTGGCGGCCGAAGAAGCTGTTACCGCCGCTCAGGCGATACGGCACCTGATGGTGCTGCAGTTTCAGCTCGATCAGCTTGGCCTGATAGTTACCGCGATAGAGGATGGCGAAATCGCTGTACGGGCGGTCGGTGCGCAAGTGCAGGCTGAGGATTTCCATGGCCACGCGCTCGGCCTCGGCGTCCTCGTTGCGGCAGCGGATCACGCGGATCTCGTCGCCGTGGCCCATCTCACTCCACAGCTGTTTTTCGAATTCGTGCGGGTTGTTCGAGATCAGCACGTTGGCGCAGCGCAGGATGCGGCTGGTGGAGCGGTAGTTCTGCTCGAGCATCACCACTTTCAGCGACGGGTAGTCATCCTTGAGCAGCATCAGGTTTTCCGGCCGCGCGCCGCGCCAGGCGTAGATCGACTGGTCGTCGTCGCCCACCACAGTGAACTGATTGCGCGTGCCGATCAGCAGTTTTACCAGCAGATACTGGCTGGCGTTGGTGTCCTGATATTCGTCCACCAGCAGGTAGCGGACTTTGTTCTGCCACTTTTCGAGAATGTCGGCGTTGTCCTGGAACAACTTCACCGGCAGCAGGATCAGGTCGTCGAAGTCCACTGCGTTGAACGCTTTGAGCGTGCGCTGATAGTGGGTGTAGACGATGGCGGCGGTCTGTTCCTTGGGATTGCGCGCGTTTTCCAGCGCTTCGGCCGGCAGGATCAGGTCGTTTTTCCACGAGCCGATCATGTTCTTGATCTCGTCGACGCCGTCGTCGCCCGCATATTCCTTCTGCATGATGTCAGTCATGAGGGACTTGACGTCGGTCTCGTCGAAGATCGAGAAGCCCGGTTTGTAGCCCAGCCGCACGTGTTCCTTGCGGATGATGTTCAGGCCCAGGTTGTGGAATGTACACACGGTCAGGCCACGGCCCTCGCCACCCTTGAGCAGGCTGCCGACCCGCTCCTTCATCTCGCGCGCAGCCTTGTTGGTAAAGGTCATGGCGACGATGTACTGGGCGCGGATGCCGCAGTTCTGGATCAGGTGCGCGATTTTGCGCGTGATCACACTGGTTTTGCCGGAGCCAGCGCCGGCGAGCACCAAAAGAGGGCCGCCGACGTAGCTCACGGCTTCTTGCTGCCGGGGATTGAGTCGGGACATACGAAAATTCGGGAGTCGTTGACGAAATGGGCCGGCATTTTAACAGGCTCAGCGATTTGTGCTGCTCTGTCCGACTTGTGACGCACCACGCGATTCAAATTTGCCGGTTTTGTTACTTTCACGCAGGATGCATGGTGATTTTGCGGCTAATGTTCTCATTCATGACGCGTATTCGGTTTTTGATAACCGTTGTCATTTGGAGATTGGTCTGCGCACCGGCATAATGCCCGCCGCCCACATCATTGCAGAGTCTAGGGAGTCAGCTTGACTACGCCTGTCGAACCCTTGCGTTTGCTGTTACTGGCCGAAGAGCCAGCGTGGACAGCGCTATTGCGCGAGTGTCTGGCGCCAATGGGGAGCGCGGCAGTGCTGATCAGCGCACCGAACTGGGAGTCGGTCAGCCGTTTGTTCGAAGACAACCGCAACGCGGTACTGTTGACCCTTCCTGCATTACAACCGGCGCCGGGCCGTTGCAGCCTGCCGACGGTGTTGCTGCTGGAGCACGAACCGGTCACCGCGCCCGTTGGCGTCAGCGACTGGCTGGTGTTCGATGCCCTTGACGCTGGCATGCTCCGTCGTTGCCTGCACCACGTTCGCGAACGCGGCGTACTGGAAAACACTCTGCAGCGCCTCGCCGAACAGGATCCGTTGACCGGTATCGCCAACCGTCAGGGCTTCCAGACCTTGCTCGCCGCGCGCCTGGCGGAAAACGACGGACGAGGCCTGGCCCTCGGGCATCTTGACCTCGACAACTTCCGTCACGCCAACGACGCCCTAGGTCATCAGGCTGGCGACCGCTTGATCCTGCAAGTCGTTGCGCGGTTGAAAAGTCAGTTGGAGGCCGGTGATCAACTGGCGCGCCTGGGGAGTGACGAATTCGCCCTGCTGATCGACACCCGCCGCGCGCCGCAACGCGCCGAGTGGATGGCCGAACGCATCACCGAAGCCCTGGCCGAACCCTACTGGGTCGACGGCGAAAGCTTGTTGATCGGTTCCAGCCTCGGCATCGCCCATGCCCGCGCGCAGGGTGGCGCCGACCCGTTGATGTGGCATGCGCACATTGCCATGCAGCAGGCGAAAAGCACGCAGGGCTGCACCTTTCACATCTTCAACGAACGCATCAACCGCAACGCGCGGAGCATGGCCGACCTTGAGAGCGAGCTGCGCCGGGCCTTGCGTCGCGACGAGCTGGAGCTGCATTACCAGCCGCGCCTGAATATCGAAGACGGCCAGATCGTCGGCCTCGAAGCCTTGGTGCGTTGGCGCCATGGTGAACGCGGGCTGCTGCCACCCAGTGAATTCGTGCCGCTGGCCGAGCAGAGTGGCTTGATCGTGCCGCTGGGTTACTGGGTGATTTCCAGGGCCCTGCGCGACATGCAGGCCTTGCGCGAGCGCGGTTTGCCGGCGCTGCACATGGCGATCAACCTGTCGTTCCGTCAGTTTCAGGACAGCCAGTTGCTGCCGACGCTCAGCCGTTTGATCGCCGAACGTGGCGTCGAGGCGCAGTGGCTGGAGTTTGAACTGACCGAAACCGCAGTGATGCGCCGCAGTGACCTGGTCAAACAGACCATGGACGCCCTCGGCCGCCTCGGCGTGCGCTTCTCGCTGGACGACTTCGGCACCGGGTTTTCATCGTTCGTGCACCTCAACAGCCTGCCGATCGCTTTGCTGAAGATCGACAAGAGCTTCGTCGGTGGCATGGAACAACGCGAAGAGAACCGCAAACTGGTGCACGCGATGATCAACCTCGCGCACAACCTGCATCTGGAAGTAGTGGCTGAAGGCGTGGAAACCACGGAGCAACTTGAACTGCTGCGCGGGTTTGGTTGCGATCAGGTGCAGGGGTATCTGATCAGCCGGCCGTTGCCGTTGGCGGAACTGGTTGAATATCTCACCTTCGGCTCAAGCCAACAGCCAGCGCTTGAAATCGTGAGCTGAACACAATCTCCGGGTTAGGCATTAATCCCTGTGGGAGCGAGCCCGCTCGCGAAAGCGGTGTGTCAGGCAAAGATGATTTGACTGACCGATCGCATTCGCGAGCAGGCTCGCTCCCACAAAGTGAAACTCATTCAGGCTGAGGGATGTTGAAGCCCCGAGATTGCGGCTCACGCCGAATCATCCGCTTCATCTTCCACTCGAACGCCAGCGTCAGACTCACTGCCGCACACGCCAGCCCAAGCGCCAACCCCCACCAGACACCCGTCGGCCCCCAGTTCAGGTGGAACGCCATCCACCACGCCGCCGGCGCACCGATCAGCCAATAACAGCCGAGCCCGACCAAAAACGTGGTCTTCGCGTCCTTGAGCCCACGAATGCAGCCCATGGCAATCGTCTGCGTTCCGTCGAACAGCTCAAACCACGCCGCTACCGCCAGCAGGCTCACGGCCAGTTGGATCACCTCGGCAAACGCCGGATCGTTATGGTCGAGAAACAAGCCGATCAACTGATTCGGCAGTAGCCAGAACACCATCGCAAACCCCAGCATCGCCACTGCGCCGAACACGATCCCGACTCGCCCGGACATTCGCGCATCAACCAATTGCCCCGCGCCGTAATGCTGACCGACACGCATGGTGATGGCGTACGACATCCCCGCCGGCACCATGAATGCCACCGACACGATCTGCAAAGCAATCTGATGCGCGCCCAGTTGCGTGCTGCCCATGGTGCCCATGCACAGCGCGGCGAAGGCGAACAGCCCGACTTCCACCGCGTAGGTGCCGCCAATTGGCAGACCGAGGCGCCACAGCTCCTTGAGGTACTGCCGGTTCGGCCGCGACAACCCTGCGCGCAATGGATAAGCGTCGTACGCCGGATGTCGATGAATGTGCCAGGCCAGGGCCAGTGCCATGCAGTTGGCAACGATCGCCGTGACCAGACCGATGCCCATCAAGCCCAGTTTCGGCAGGCCGAACATGCCGGTGATCAGCGCGTAATTAAGCAGGAAGTTCGCCACTGTGCCGACCAGGCTGATGACCATGACCGGCGTCGCCCGGCCGATGGCACTGGTGAAGCCGCGCAGGGCCATGAAGCTCAGATAGCCGGGGAGGGCGAACGGCAGGGCAATCAGGAATTGCCCGGCGGCGTTGACGTTGGTTTCAGTCTGGCCGAACAGCAGCAACACCGGTTTCAGGTTCCACAACAGCAGCCCGGCACCCAGCGCCATCAGCCACGCCAGCCACAACCCGGCCTGGGTCAGGCGTGCGGCGCCAATAATGTCGCCCGCGCCCTTCCGGATCGCTACCAGCGTGCCGACCGCCGCTATCACGCCAATGCAGAAAATCGACACGAACGAGTAAGTCGCGGCGCCCAAGCCACCGCCGGCGAGCGCCTCAGGGCTCAGGCGCGCCATCATCAAGGTGTCGGTCAGCACCATCAACATATGCGCCAACTGCGAGGCAATCAACGGCCCCGCCAGCCGCAGGATGGCCCAGAGTTCAGTACGCACAGGATGCTGCATGGTCATCACCCGCCATCAATCGAGGGAACAAGAGACCGTCGATTCTCGGCGCTTGGAAGGGATTGCACAAAGGGATAAAAAGGATGGCTGGCATGATTAAAACTCATCATGAAAGAATTCTGCTAAGTTGGCCGCATCCCGCTACAGGAGCTTTGTGCATGTCCCGTCGACTTCCTCCGTTGTATGCCCTGCGCGCATTCGAAGCGGCAGCGCGACATAGCTCGTTCACCCGTGCGGCCGAGGAACTGTCCATCACCCAGAGTGCGGTGAGTCGGCACATTCGAACGCTTGAAGATCACTTCGCCTGTCGACTGTTTCATCGCAGCGGACGCAATTTGCAGCTGACCGAAGCGGCGCGCCTGCTGTTGCCGGGCATCCGCGAAGGCTTCACAGCGCTCGAGCGCGCCTGCAACACCTTGCGCGCCGAGGACGACATCCTGCGCATGAAGGCGCCATCGACCCTGACCATGCGCTGGTTGCTGGCGCGCTTGAGTCGCTTCCGGCATTTGCAGCCGGGCAACGAGGTGCAGTTGACCAGTGCGTGGATGGACATCGACTCGGTGGACTTCAACGATGAGCCGTTCGACTGCGCGGTGTTGCTGAGCGACGGCCATTTTCCGCTGGACTGGGAGGCCAGCCTGTTGTTTCCCGAGGAACTGATCCCCGTTGGCGCGCCCAATCTGCTGCACGATCAACCTTGGGACGTGGCCCGACTGGCGGCTGCCGAGTTGCTCCATCCGACCCCGGATCGCCGCGATTGGCGCAGTTGGCTGGAGCACATGGGGTTGGCCGATCAGGTGTCGCTCAAGGGCGGGCAGGTGTTCGACACGCTGGAGTTGGGGATGATCGCTGCGGCGCGGGGTTACGGCGTGTCGATGGGCGATTTGTTGATGGTGGCTGAAGATGTGGCGCAAGGCCGCTTGAGCCTGCCGTGGCCTACGGCTGTCGCCAGTGGCCTGAATTATTACCTGGTGTGGCCCAAAACCCGTCCGGGAGGTGAACGTTTGCGTCGTCTCAGCGACTTCCTGCAAGGCGAGGTCCGCGCCATGGAACTGCCGGCAGTTGCGCGCTTGAGCTGAAACGTTAGAGCCGCCACAATGCCGGCCTTGTGCCATAACCCTGCTATTCGCTCAAGTATTTGGCGCTGCCGCCGAATACGTGCATGTGGAACCGTCGTGCCGGTGTCCACGAGTGACCCCCAACTATTAGAAAATTATCCGAGTCGAGATCAAGGAGGATCCCGTGGCTCGGCCAGGAGCTGACCATGTCTCAACCTCGCGCTCGGATCGCCTCGCAGCTGGGCCTCGCGCTCGCCGTGATACTGGCGATTGTCATCAGCGGCAGTACAGTCTTTGCCTTGCGTTCGCTGGATAACGCCAACCTTGCCACCCGTGAAGAGCACCTGGCCAGTGAGGCTCGGCTGCTGGCCGACCAACTGAGCACCTTCCACGGCACGTTGCGAGAAAGCACTCAGCGCTTGAGCGGTTTGTTCGAGAAGCGCTTCAGCGCCGGTTTGAGCATTCACCCGAGTGAGCCGGTAACGGTTGCCGGCACCCAGACCCCGGGTCTGCACCTGGGCAGCGAAGTGTTGAACAACAACTTCATGGAAGTCGACGAGTTCACACAAATGACGGCGGGCGTTGCCACACTGTTTGTGCGCAGCGGCGAAGACTTCGTGCGGGTCAGCACCTCCCTGACCAAACAGGATGGCAGCCGCGCCATCGGCACCTTGCTCGATCATGCGCATCCGGCCTATGCGAAGTTGATGGCGGGGCAAAGCTACGTCGGCCGGGCGTTGCTCTTTGATCGTTCTTACATGACCCAGTACACCCCGGTGCGCGATGGCAGCGGCAAGGTGATTGCGGTGCTGTTCGTCGGCTTCGATTACACCGACGCGCAGAACGCCCAGTTCGACAACCTCAAGCGCTTCCGCATCGGTCAGACCGGTTCGCTGGCCCTGCTTGATGAACAGAACAAATGGCTGGTTGCGCCAGCAGGTGTGCAAGCGCTGGATCAAGCGATCCCGGTGATCGGCGGCATGTCCAAAACGCCGGGCAAAGGCCATTTCTGGAGCGACAAGTCTGAAGACTTCTACAGCGTTTCGGTGCCCTTCGACGGCGGGCCGTGGGCGGTCGTGGCGAGCATGCCGAAAGCCGAGATTCGTGCAGTGACCTGGAGCGTCGGCACGCAACTGGCCATCGGCAGCCTGCTGGCGATGCTGCTGGCGGTTGGCTCTGTGGTTTGGTTGCTGCGCAGCAAATTGGCGCCGTTGAGTGACCTGGTACGTCAGGCCGAGGCCTTGGGGGCCGGTGATCTGAGCGTGCGTCTGAACGTGTCGAGCAACGATGAAATCGGTCAGCTGTCTCGCGCCTTCAACCAGATGAGCCAGGCACTGTCGACCATGGTCGAGCACATCCGCCTCGCCTCGGAAGAGGTCAACAGCCGTGCCCAGGCGCTGTCCGGTTTGTCCGGCGGCGCGTACGAAGGCATGGAGCAACAATCCGGCGAGATCACCAGCATGGCTGGCGCGGTTGAAGAGTTCAGCGCGACGTCGCTGGACATTGCCGACAACATGGGCGCAACCCAGCGCCTGGCGCAGGAAAACGCTCAGCAAACGCAGATCGGCCGCAGCTCGATGGAAGAAGCTTCGTCGTCTCTGGAGCAGATTGCTGGCGCCCTGAACAGTACCGCAACAGTGATCAACACTCTCGGCCAGCGCTCCCAGGAAATTGGCGGCATCGTTGGCGTGATTACCTCGATTGCCGAACAGACCAACCTGCTGGCGCTCAACGCTGCGATTGAAGCGGCCCGTGCCGGTGAACAAGGTCGCGGCTTTGCCGTGGTGGCTGATGAAGTGCGCAGCCTGGCCTCGCGCACCCGTCAGGCGACGGATGAAATTTCCAGCATGATCCACAGCATCCAGCAGGAAACCGGCAACGCAATCAGCACCATGGAGCAGGGCAACGTGCTGATGCAGGAAGGCTTGTCGCGTAATGCCAACGTTGCTTCGGCACTGGCGCGCATCGATGAGCAGAGCCGCTCGGCGGGGCAGCAGTTTGCGGCGATCACGACGGCGACTCAGGAGCAGAGCAGCACGGCGACCTTGCTCAGCAGCAACCTGCAAAGCATTGCGCTGGCCAACAGTGAGCAGCGTGAAGTTGTGTCGAACCTCGCGGTCACTGCCAAAGAGCTGGAGAAACTGGCGGCGGACTTGCGTTCCGAGGTTGATCGCTTTCGTTGATGCGCCACTGAAATAGCTTCGCGAGCAGGCTCGCTCCCACAGTTTTCTGGGTGGCTCACAAATCTTGTGAACATCCGAAAATCCCGTGGGAGCGAGCCTGCTCGCGAATACGTCGCCGCCGATATGGCAGATCACCCTGTATCTCCTTCATTCGTACTTGCTGAAACGTTTCCGCAGCGCTATAAAAATGGCACAACTCCAATAAAGGCTGCTGCCATGACCCCGCTCAAACTTGTCGCCGCACTCGGCGCACTGTCCGCTGCCTCCCATGCCATGGCTTGGGATTACGTCCTCCTCGACACTGACAAACCCGCGCAAAACTGGACCGTCACCAGCGAGCAACTCGGCGTGAAAACCGACAAGCCTTTCTCTGTGAGCCTGCGAACCTTGCACGGTGGGCGGCAGGAAGGCGTGAGTATTGTCGACATCGATAACGGCACGATGAAACTCTCGGTGGTGCCAACCCGTGGCATGAATGTCCTGCACGCTTCCGTTGGCAGCGTGCGGATGGGCTGGGATTCGCCGGTCAAGGATGTGGTCAACCCGGCATTCATTGAGCTCAATGGGCGCGGTGGTCTGGGCTGGCTGGAAGGTTTCAACGAGTTGGTGACCCGCTGTGGTTACGAATGGGTCGGCCATCCCGGCATGGACAAGGGTGAGCTGCTGACCCTGCACGGACGCGCCGCCAACATCCCGGCCAGTACCGTCACGTTGCATATCGATGAAAAGCCGCCCTACGCCATCAGTTTGCGCGGAGAGCTGAAAGAGCAGGCGTTCAAGAAAGTCGACTTTTCGGTCGTTACTGAACTGGTCACCGAGCCCGGCAGCGTGCGTTTCGCACTCAACGATACGTTGACCAACAACGGCGATTATCCAAAGGAATACCAGGCGCTGTATCACAGCAACTTCAGTACGCCATTCCTCGAACAGGGCGCACGCTTTGCTGCACCGGTAAAACAGGTGTCGCCTTTCAACGACAAGGCCAAGGGCGATTTGGCCGACTGGCAGACCTACCGCGCCCCAACCAAGGACTATGACGAAACCGTCTACAACGTCGTGCCCTATGCGGATGCCAAAGGCGAAACCCTGACCGTTTTGCACAACAAGGCCGGTAGCCTCGGTGTCTCTGTCGGTTTCAATACCCGGCAGTTGCCGGTGTTTTCCCTGTGGAAAAACACTGACACCCAAGGGCAGGGCTATGTCACGGGACTGGAGCCGGGCACCAGTTTTTCCTACAACCGCCGCTATCAGCGTCCGCTGAATCTGGTCCCGACCATTGCACCCAAGGAACACAAACAGTTCCAGATCAGCTACAGCCTGCTCGCGGACAAAGCTGCCGTGGATAACGCCTTGAAGCGAGTAACCGAAATCCAGGCCGGGCGTGAAACCGAAGTGCGGCAAGCGCCGCTGGTTGATCTGACCGAGCATTAAGGCGTCGCCGGCCGGTATTGCAGCGCTTCGGCCAGGTGCTCACGTCTGATTGCATCGACTTGCTCAAGGTCTGCCAGTGTCCGGGCAACCTTGAGTAACCGATGTGCCGAGCGAAGCGATAAAGTCAGCCTTTCGCAGGCTGACTCCAGCCAGGTTTCGTCGGCTGTGGATAACTTGCAGTGCCTTTTCAGTCCAGGCAAATCGAGAAATGCATTGGCGCAGCCTTGACGCTTCAGCTGCCGCTCACGCGCCTCGGCCACCAACGCCGCGGCGCTGGCGCTGTCCTCTCCCGGTTTCACTTGCGGGTTCAACGCCGTCGCTTCCCGCGCCACCGTCAGGTGCAAATCGATCCGGTCCAGTAACGGCCCCGAGAGCTTGTTGCGATAGCGCTGCACCATGTCCGGCGTGCACGAGCATTTGCCACTCGGCTCACCAAGATATCCACAGGGACACGGGTTCATCGCCGCCACCAACTGAAACCGCGCCGGGAAACGCACACGATCCTTGGCCCGGGCAATCACGATATGCCCGGACTCCAGCGGCTCGCGCAGCACCTCCAGCACCTTGCGATCAAACTCCGGCAACTCGTCTAGAAAAAGCACGCCGTGGTGGGCGAGGGTGATTTCGCCGGGTTGTGGTTTTGAACTACCGCCGACCAGTGCCGGGCCTGACGCCGAGTGATGCGGCTGGCGAAAGGGGCGCTGGGGCCAATGGGTCAGTGGCACGCCGCTGGCGACGGATTGAATCGCCGCCACCTCCAGCGCTTCGCATTCGGACAAAGGTGGCAGTAGCCCCGGCAGTCGACTGGCCAGCAGCGTCTTGCCTGTCCCCGGCGGCCCGCTGAACAGCAGGTTATGCGCACCCGCTGCGGCAATCAGCAACGCGCGTTTGGCGGCCATCTGCCCTTGAACTTCATTGAGATCGGGATAGGGTCTGGCGGCATGGATCAAACCGTCCGATACGTAAGGCTCCACCGGCGTATGCCCATTGAAATGCGCCACCGCTTCCAGCAGATGATCAACCGCATACACCTTCAACCCCGACGCCAGGCACGCCTCCTCGGCATTCGCTCGCGGCACCACCAACGCCCGCCCGGCCTTGCGCGCCGCCAGTGCCGCTGGCAACACCCCGCGTACCGGCCGCACCGCGCCGGACAACGCCAGCTCTCCGAGGCATTCCACATCGTCCAGCGTGAGACACGGCACCTGCACACTCGCCGACAAAATCCCCAAAGCAATCGCCAGATCAAACCGCCCGCCATCCTTGGGCAGATCCGCCGGCGCCAGATTCAAAGTGATCCGCCGCGCCGGAAACTGCAGCCCGGAGTTGATGATCGCGCTGCGTACCCGATCCTTGCTCTCCTTCACCGCCGCCTCGGGCAGGCCAACCATGGTCAGGGAGGGCAGACCGTTTGCCAGATGAACTTCGACAGTGACGGCTGGAGCATCCACGCCAATCTGGGCGCGACTGTGGACGATGGAGAGGGACATGGTCGTTCCTTGAGCTGAATCGGGGTCCGCTTCCTGCGGGTTTTTTAAGGGTAGTCGGGAGAAGTCGTTTCAGCAGGGAGGTGTACAGGGCAACGTTTCGCAGAATGTTGCAGGAGCGAGTCGAGAAATTCTGAACCAGAACTGCAAGCAGAATTAGCGATTATTACTGTAGGAAATGGCGATCTTTTAAGTGCGAGCCAAGGAGCGTGAGTAGGCCATTTCCGAAAGCTTTGAGGGAGCACCGAAAGCGCGGGATGCCTTGTTTGATTTTTTCGACATCAGCCCCGAGGATGTTGAAATCGTCGATTACCACTGAGGTGAGTATGACTAAAAATGGTATGCGTCCGGTACATCCGGGCGAGATCCTCAAAGATGAGTACCTGGAGCCTCTGAACCTGACGGCTGCTGCGCTGGCGAGGGCGTTGAGTCTATCCACTCCGACGGTGAACGACATCGTTCTACAACGCAGAGGTGTCAGCGCTGATATGGAGCTCAGACTGTCCTACTGTCTGGACACCACCCAGAGTTTTGGCTGAACCTGCAATCGACTTACGATTTGCGCAAAGCGGAAATTGAAAGAGGTGCTTCTATCCATGATCAGGTGGAGCGGCTGGCACATTGCGCGTAATTATTTAGATCAAGCAGTGAAGTCATGCGTGACTGAATGGAACTATGAATTCTGAACAAGTGTTGCAAATCCAGGCGCTCATCGAAGCCGACCCAGTGCGCATGAGCATATTGAGTCTGGTGCAATCTCTTGGTTTACCTGATTGCTGGGTCGGCGCAGGGTTTCTGCGTAGCGCGGTTTGGGATCACTTGCACCAGCGTGCTTACTCGCCATTGCCTTCGGACATCGATGTCATCTGGTTCGATCCGGGGCGGGCCACTGTTCAGTCAGACACTGAACTGGAAGCCTGTTTGCGAAATATGGATGCTTCATACAATTGGTCAGTAAAGAACCAGGCGCGCATGCATCTGCGAAATTCTGATACGCCATATGCCAGCGCAATTGATGCCATCAGGTTCTGGCCGGAGACAGCCACGGCAATTGCCATAAGGCTCGACTCGCAAGGCGCTCTGGAGGTCGCAGCGCCGCTTGGTTTGGAGGATCTGTTGCAACTTGTTGTTCGACCTACAGCAAGGTTCCAGATCGACAAACGGGAAATCTATCTGGAACGCATGCAGGGGAAAGACTGGCTTCGCACTTGGCCAAATCTGAAGTTTACCGAGTAATCGCCTTTTTTTGATCAAAAGATCGCAGCCTTCGGCAGCTCCTACAGGGGGGTTGCGGGGTTACTCGGCGGGCGGCGTCAGCTTCGCTTCCATCTCGGCAACTTTCGCTTCGAGACTTTCGAGGCGGGCACGAGTGCGGGCCAACACCACCATCTGACTATCGAACTCTTCACGGCTGACCAGATCGAGTTTGCTGAAGGCACTTTGCAGCAGCATCTTGAATTGGCTTTCGATTTCGGCTTTTGGCAGCGGGGTGTCGCCGCTGAACAGGCGGGAAGCGGTGCCGCTCAGGGCGTCGAGGAAGTCTTTGGGCGCGAGCATGGGAAATGTCCTGGAAACAATGGCCGGCAGTGTATCACGCAGTGTCTATAGTCAATCTCGTCGTCAGGGATGCACGCTTTTCGCGCAGGCAGACGGACGGTGACGCACCGTTGTTGTGCGTATCCGCGAAGCGTTTTGCACGCGAGTGCTTGCGGTAGCGGCCAAGGGATTGAAATCAGAGGTTTTTGCCGAGATGGCAAGGTTTCTGCTTAGTCACTCTTGACCCATGCACTGATGCAGTCGCTGTGACGAATGCAGTGCGGCAGACGAAGCGGGGAGTTTCGTCAGCAGCGGTTAGCTGGCGTCAGTCGGACAGGTATGGCCGACGATGCGTTACAAAGCCAGGCACTGCGCTTAGACTTGAGTCGGGTTTGTTTTCCTGGGGCAAGTCCACCAATTCGGGAGAGAGTTTTCATGAAGCTAGTCACTGCCATCATTAAGCCGTTCAAGTTGGACGACGTGCGCGAGTCGCTGTCCGAAATCGGCGTGCAGGGCATTACCGTTACTGAAGTCAAAGGCTTCGGCCGGCAGAAGGGTCACACCGAGCTGTATCGCGGCGCGGAATATGTGGTCGATTTTCTGCCCAAGGTGAAAATCGACGTGGCCATCGACGACAAGGATCTGGATCGGGTTATCGAAGCGATAACCAAGGCGGCCAACACCGGCAAGATCGGTGACGGCAAGATCTTCGTGGTCAATCTGGAACAGGCGATTCGCATCCGTACCGGCGAAACCGATACCGACGCGATTTAAGCGCCGCCACAAACCCAACGCCCCAGGAGAAAACAATATGACTCTGCGTAAATTCGCAGGGCTAGGAGCCCTGTTGTCCATCGTAATGCCCGGCCTTGCAATGGCGGCAGACGAAGTGGCGGCCCCAGTCCTCAATTCCGGCGACACAGCCTGGATGCTCACCTCGACGGCCCTCGTGCTGTTCATGACCATTCCCGGCCTGGCGCTGTTCTACGGCGGCATGGTTCGCTCGAAAAACATTCTTTCCGTGTTGATGCAGTGCTTCGCCATTACCGGTCTGATCAGCATCCTGTGGGTCATTTATGGCTACAGCATCGCGTTCGACACCACCGGCATGGAGCAGGGCGTCGTCAACTTCAACTCGTTCTTCGGCGGCATGGGCAAGGCGTTCCTCGCCGGTGTCACGCCTTCGAGCATTACCGGTCCTGCCGCGCTGTTCCCTGAGGCGGTGTTCATCACCTTCCAGATGACCTTCGCGATCATCACTCCGGCGTTGATCGTCGGTGCGTTCGCCGAGCGGATGAAGTTCTCCGCGATGCTGATCTTCATGGGCATCTGGTTCACTCTGGTGTATGCACCAATCGCGCACATGGTCTGGTCCGGTAACGGCGGCCTGATGTGGGACTGGGGCGTACTTGACTTCGCTGGCGGCACCGTGGTGCACATCAACGCCGGTGTTGCCGGTCTGATTGCCTGTCTGGTACTGGGCAAGCGCAAAGGCTTCCCGACCACGCCGATGGCGCCGCACAACCTTGGTTACACCCTGATGGGCGCCGCGATGCTGTGGGTCGGCTGGTTCGGCTTCAACGCCGGTTCCGCTGCTGCGGCCAACGGCACCGCTGGCATGGCGATGCTGGTCACCCAGATCGCGACCGCTGCTGCTGCACTGGGCTGGATGTTTGCCGAATGGGTCACTCACGGTAAGCCAAGCGCACTGGGCATCGCTTCTGGTGTGGTTGCCGGTCTTGTGGCGATCACCCCGGCTGCCGGCACCGTCGGCCCGATGGGCGCACTGGTGATCGGTCTCGCGGCAGGCGTGGTGTGCTTCTTCTGCGCCACTACCCTGAAACGCAAACTCGGTTACGACGACTCCCTGGATGCCTTCGGCGTGCACGGTATCGGCGGTATCCTCGGCGCGATCCTCACCGGTGTTTTCGCCGCTCCTGCCCTGGGTGGCTTCGGCACTGTCACCGACATTGGTGCGCAGGTCTGGATTCAGTGCAAAGGCGTCGGCTTCACGGTCATCTACACCGCGATCGTCACCTACGTCATCCTCAAGGTCCTGGACGCCGTAATGGGTCTGCGTGTGACCGAGGAAGAAGAGTCGGTTGGCCTCGATCTGGCTCAACACAACGAACGCGGCTACAACCTGTAAGACGCGAAGTAAAAAATTGCCCGGCTTGCCGGGCATTTTTTTGTCCGGGATTTGTCGTTTAAGGAACAGCTGAAAGGATTTTTCGTACGCCTTTAGTCGTGTTTACGACGAGCGTTTTTCTACGGCCAAAGGCTTACATCATTGCAGGAATATTAGGGCCTTTGTTTTTTCCCAGAGCGCGCTAGAATGCGCCCCGAACGTGCGGAGAACTGTATGTGGCAACAGACTCTGATAACCCTGCGGGCAAGGCCCCGGGGCTTTCATCTGGTAACGGACGAGTTGATTCATGGCTTGCCCGAACTCAGGGAGTGTCGGGTCGGTCTGTTGCATCTGTGGCTGCAGCACACCTCGGCATCGTTGACCATCAACGAGAACGCCGATCCGGCGGTCCGTCGCGACTTCGAACGATTTTTCAATCGTCTGATCCCACAAGGAGCAGACGGCTATGAGCATAACGACGAAGGCCTGGACGACCTCCCGGCGCACTTCAAGGCCAGCGTGCTTGGCTGCCAGATCAGTCTGCCGGTTTCGGCAGGTCGATTGGCACTGGGAACCTGGCAAGGTGTTTATCTGGGCGAGCACCGTGATCACGGCGGTGCCCGTAAAGTCCTCGCCACCTTGCACGGTGAAGGGGCATAGCCGCTGGTCAGCAGCGGCGAACGATTTTTTAACGGCGACTTTCGACAGTTGCCAAAGCTGGTCTATAACTAATCTGCTTTTCGCAAGTCATGAGGTAGAACATGAGCGACGATGATCTGGAAAACGACGACCTCGAAGTAGGCGACGAAGACGAGGCCGAGGAAGGCCTGGAAGCGGCAGCGGAAGACGTTGCTGACGACGATGGCGGCGAAGATACGCCGGCCCCGGCTGCCAAAGGCAAAGCCAAGGCTGCGGTGTCGGTAGACGATTTGCCGAGTATTGAAGCCAAGAACAAGGAGCGCGATGCCCTGGCCAAGGCCATGGAAGAGTTCTTGTCGCGTGGCGGAAAAGTGCAGGAAGTGGAGGCCAATGTGGTCGCCGATCCGCCCAAGAAGCCGGACAACAAGTACGGCAGCCGCCCTATCTGAGGCGTGCCGCTTGCTTGCTGAAAAAGCCCGCCGTCGCTGCGGGCTTTTTTGTTTTTGATGTTTACGAGAAATTTATTAGGGGAGCGGTTCCGTGCGACACAACCTCAGTCCGTTGCTCTTGTGAGGGTCGAACTGAAGCAATCACTGATGCTCTTTTCTCCAGGTTTTTTCTCAACGTTAAAAATGTTATAAGCTTCCGGCAAACTATTGGCAGATATAGTGTGTCGAGGGGCATTTCTGCAAAGTATAAATAAACAGTAATATGAAGCACCTGATTATTTATTTGAGTAGCTACCTTCGGTATCGGTATCGGTATTGGCATTCTATAAAGTAAAATCATGCGGAGTGGGTTCGGCGTGAAGAAAGACTCTGAGAGGGTATGTAAGAAGTGTTGACTTATAGAAGAGAAGTTGATGGCCTTCGCGCCCTCGCGGTATTACCTGTCATCTTGTTCCATGCTGGTTTTGGAATATTTAAAGGGGGGTTTGTTGGTGTCGATGTCTTTTTCGTTATCAGCGGCTATCTGATTACATCGATCCTTCTTTCTGAAAAAGAGCGCGGTACCTTCTCATTGCTCAAATTCTACGAGCGAAGGGCGAGACGCATCCTGCCCGCGCTTTTCGTCATGATGGTTGTATCAATGTTTTTCGCGTGGATATGGTTGCTTCCCAGAGATATGAAGGATTTCTCTGGCAGTTTGGCGGCAGTTTCGATTTTTTCGTCGAATATATTTTTCTGGAATGCAAGCGGTTATTTTGATACTGCTGCGGAGCTGAAGCCGCTTCTTCATACATGGAGTCTGGCGGTAGAAGAGCAGTACTATTTGTTGTTCCCAGTTTTCCTTATGGCGACTTGGCAGCTGGGTAAGAAATTTATCATCTATACATTACTGCTGATTTTCATTGCCAGTTTGCTCGCGGCGCAGATTAACGTCAATGAATACCCGGCTGCTACATTTTATCTCTTGCCAACAAGGGCTTGGGAGCTTGTGATGGGTGCGCTCATAGCTTTTTATCTTTTTGGAGGCAACGATAAAAAGCTTGGACAGTTCACAGCGCAGTTCGGCGCTGGCGTTGGTTTTTTGCTCATCGTCTTTTCAGCGGTCTATTTTGACAAGAACACCCCATTCCCTAGTTTCTATGCACTCGTACCTACGGTGGGTGCAGCACTTGTTATTCTATGCGCAACGCCGACAACCTTTGTGGGTAAGCTACTTGGGGCGAAAATTTTTGTCGCTGTTGGCTTGGTCAGTTACAGCGCCTATTTATGGCATCAACCATTGTTCGCTTTTGCCCGATATAAGATTTCTCCAAATCTTAGCCTGGAGGTGATTGCTGTATTACTACTGCTAACTGCAATCTGTGCCTACTTAAGCTGGCGGTTTATTGAAGGGCCCTTCAGGCAGGCGCGAGCGTTCAGCCCCAAGCAAGTGGCCTCATTTAGCGCACTTGTACCGGTCTGCTGTTTGACATTCGGTTTTGCCGGATACGCTACAGAAGGAAATTTTGCACGGTACGACGCCGCATCAATGGATATTCTTGCTTTTACTGAAGAGAAGAGCGATTTCGTCTGGGCCAAGGCGGACAAACTGGGCTTGAAAGATTTCGACGGCGGCGCTGATAATAAAATATTGGTGATCGGTGATAGCATGGCCGCTGATTTTATTAATGTGCTACATGAAACAGAATACTACGATAAAAGCGACATTTCTTTCTACAGGCTCGAGTATGCTTGCGGGAATTTATATCTCGATGAAAGTTTTATTGATAAAGTTGATCCAGACCATCGACAGCAATGTCTGAATGGTAACTGGTATGATAAAGATAAGCTCAAAAAGTTACTGGTCGAAGCTGATCGGGTTATTCTTGTGTCGGTTTGGACTCCGTGGCAGATAGAGTTGTTAGGCAAAAGTTTATACAATCTTGAGCGAGATTTTGGCAAGGATAAATTTTTTGTAGTAGGAAGAAAATTCTTCGGGGTCGTTGATTTACTCAAGCTGAGCAGTCTTAATTTTGATCAAAGAATATCCTACCGTTCTTCTCAGGATGCGGGGATTGATTATATTAATAAACTGTTGTCTTCTGCTGTGAAAAAAGATCGCCTTCTCGATCTGGAGTCAAGTATTTGTCAAGATGGTCAATGCCCTTTATTTGATATGAACGGCAAGCTGATGTCTTCCGATGGCTCTCATTTGACTCCCGCCGGGGCGAAGTATGTTGCTGAAAAGATAATCGCCCTTCCAATCTTGAAGTCATTGATGAACCAGTAATTTTTGATCTGCTTACGGCGGCTGAGCAATCAATATTGGGTCATTGGTTGTTCAGCCTTCCTTGATGTTATTGGTCGGCAAAGGCGATTGTACGTTGCCGACTGTAAGTCATAAATACTGCTCTCCTCATTTGCCGCGCACAGTAAAAGCGTTCAATTTTTGTTTGTCCTGTATTCTCCGATGGCCCTGCAATCCTTTCCCATCCTCGCATCGCAACACCCCTTTATTGGCTTGTAGGCCTTTTGCCGGTATTGAGCCAGGTGCGCGAAGTCGTGAGGATTAAGGGGCGAATTTGAAGTTTATAATTGATTCGGTCGAGGTTTTTACCGATTTTGTTAGAAGTAAGTTGTGAATTGTCCTGTTTTATAGAACTTCGTTAAGTGTGTGATTTTTAATCAGTTGATTAATTTAACTGTTTTGTTAAAATTACCTTCTGCGAATGACGTCGCGTAATTAAAGATTGCTATGACGTCATATGGGTGCCGAGGAGAAGAAAATGTTGGATCCAATATATGCCGTTGTCGGTACAGCTGGGCATTTGCTTCTGGTAGATTTAAACTCGAAAAAGGTCTTCCCGATCGAGAGCGAGCGTTCTGAGTATTACGGTATCAGCTGGTTTCCCGGCGGTGAAGAATTGGTACTTTCACATTCGGGTCTGGATAACTCGAAACTGCTGGATATTCACGGTTACGCCAACTCTGAGCTTGGCTGGATCTCCCGCGGCCACCAACGCACTGAGCCGTTTTTGTCGGCACCCCATCAAATTCTTTGTGCATCTGATGGTCGCGTAGTCAGCACCAATACAGGCAGAAATGCCATCACTGTAATTGATTTGAGCAAGCCAGGTCATTTCCAGGAGAAGAGACTGTCGGACGCGCGCTGGGATCGATTGTCTATCCAGGAAATTACCGGCGATCATTTGAATTCCGTATTTGAAAAAGACGGACATCTGTATGTCGTTGCCCATGGACATCATCATGGTTCGTTACTGGCTGTTCTTTCTTACCCGGAACTTGAACTTGTCAGTCTGGAGCCTATTGAAGGAAGAACCGGCCTGCATAATATATGGTTGACGGATCAAGGGCAGAAAATCGCCTGTCATAGTAATATCGGTGCATTGATCGACGTCGATGAAAACAGAATTATTTGGGAGGCAGGTAGTCCGATTTTTACTCGCGGACTGGCGGTTTCTACGGATTTCATGGTTGTCGGTGAAAGCCAGATGACAGGGCGTGATTTGCGCCGTAGTTCGATGAGCGGGTTGTGGATTCTGGAGCGCGATACCTTTAAAGCGTTGGATTACATTTGCCTCGGGCCATATGGTGCTGTCAACGAAGTTCGCTTGTTAAGCGTTGCTGACTTGGCACACCATGGCCAAGTTTTCAACAATGTTCCAGCGCTTATTGAAAACAACCTGTTTGCCCGCAAATCCCAAGAAAGATTGGTCGTCAGTCGACGGCTGCTGAGTGCAAAAAGTCAGTGGGCGGATATGGAACTCATCTACGGTGGCCCGACACAACTCTCGGATGGTGGGAAAGAGGCAAAACTGGATACACTCTGTTTGATTAAGCAACTAGATGATTCTGGGCAGTCGGAAAGAACTCTGGAGTTCAGCTATACGCTGGGCAGCACTTCTTCCGATGCCCATGCTGGCGTTGTTACCTATCAGGGCAACGGTGGTGACACCGACATGCATGCCTTGTTAATTCGACCAGCTAATAGCGAAGAAACGGGCCTGGTGCTCTGGACTCATAATGGTGTCGAGTGGGTTCGAGAGTTGGATGTTGATGTGCCAGGTCTGCCGTTCTCTGGCGTCATTCGCGTGACGGCGAGTGATGAAGGATTGACATTTCATGTTGATTCAAAGCTTATCCTTAGCCTGAGCGCGAAAAGACTGCCCTATCTGAAGGGGGCATTGGGTATACGTTGGATTGGTTCGACAATCAGGCGCTTCGATAAAGAAATTGATGCGGTTTGAGTTTTGATTATTACGGTGCCTGACAAGATTTGATGACGAGGGTGCAAGAGCGCGCCCTGATTATACTTTGGGTTTGCACTGTCAGTGCTGTGTGAGGTATCTGTTATGAAAAGAAAAACAACGGATATCAAGGATGATGTGGTATGGCACTCAACTCGAGTATCTCCAGACGAACGAGAGCGACTTTCGGTGCAAAAACCTTTAACGATATGGCTCACGGGGCTGAGTGCTTCGGGCAAGTCGACGCTGGCGTTTGCGCTGGAAAAATTTTTTGTCGAGAATGGCCGATCTGCCTTCGTACTGGATGGCGACAATGTGCGGCATGGACTGTGTAAAGATCTAGGTTTTACTGCGCAAGATCGTTCTGAAAACATTCGGCGTGTGGCCGAGGTGGCGAATTTAATGAACGATGCCGGGGTGATGGTCATGGTTGCATGTATCTCACCCAGCAGTGCTGATCGCGATAATGCCAAATCGATTATTGGCGAGGAGCGGTTTCTTGAGGTTTACCTGAGTACGCCGTTGAGCGTTTGTGAGCAACTTGATCCGAAGGGGTTGTACCGCAAGGCGAGAGCGGGCCAGATCCCGCACTTCACGGGTGTTAGTGCTCCTTATGAAGTCCCTGCAGCACCTGCACTTAAATTAGATGCGAGTGAACTGAGCGTGGCCGATTGTCTGCAGGAGATTCTTTCCAAAGTTGCCATTTAGTGACACTTGAATATGCGCCCCGGAGTTGATTGAAAGCGTCAATCGACTGTTGGGGCGCCAGCGGCATTCCACTGTGCGAGAACGGCTGGCAAGTCAGTCAAGCTACGGATCTCGGCATCCGGCAGACGATCCGCTTCCCAGTCTTTACCCGCCGGGTTGAACCACACCGCGCGCAACCCTGCCTCCTGCGCCCCGGCAATGTCATCGCCCGGATGATCGCCAATATGCACCGCGGCTTCGGCGCTCACGCCGCCGCGCTGCAATGCCTCGTGAAACAGTCGCGCATCCGGTTTGGCGATGCCGATGTCTTCGGCGCAGAGCGCAAACTTGAAGTAATCCGCCAGCCCCAATCGACGCACGTCGGCGTTGCCATTGGTGACCACGCCGAGGGCGTAATGATTGGCGAGAATTTCCAGTACCGGCTCGACTTCGGGGAACACCTCGATCTGGTGCCGCGCATGCAAGAACACTTCAAAACTCTTGTCCGCCAGCTCCGACGCTTCGCCATGGGCGTAACCCGCCTCTTCCAGGGCGTGGAACAACACCCGCCGGCGCAACGCACTGATGCGGTGTTTGAGGCCCGGTTCATTAGCCAGCACCCGTTCGCGGATCGACCACAAGTGCTCCACCGGTACCGCGCCCAGATTCGGCGCATGTTCGCTCAGCCATTCGCGCAATATCGCTTCGGCACTGACGATTACCGGAGCGGTGTGCCACAGGGTGTCGTCGAGGTCGAAGGTGATCAACTGGATGCTCATGAGTCATCGCCTTTCATGCGTTTGGCCCGTGGATGGGCACTGTCGTAGACCGCCGCCAGGTGCTGGAAGTCCAGATGGGTGTAGATCTGCGTGGTCTTGATATCGGAGTGGCCGAGCAGTTCCTGCACCGCGCGCAGGTCCTGCGAGGATTCCAGCAAGTGACTGGCGAAGGAATGCCGCAGCATATGCGGATGCAGGTTCTGCCCCAATTCACGCTCACCGGCCAGTTTGACCCGCACCTGAATGGCTCGCGGGCCGAGGCGCCGACCTTGCTGGCTGACGAAAACGGCGTCATCTGCCGGGTTGGTCATGGCCCGCAGCGGCAGCCATTGTTCGAGGGCTTCGCGGGCCTTTCTGCCGACCGGCAGCAGACGGGTTTTGCTGCCCTTGCCGAGCACCTGAACCATGCCGTCGGCGAGGTCGAGCTGATCGAGATTGAGCCCCGTCAGCTCCGACAAACGCAGGCCAGAGGAATAGAACAACTCCAGAATTGCCTGATCACGCAGCGCTAGAAAATCATCCTCGACCGCACCCTCAAGCAACTGCAGCGCACGGTCGGTATCGAGGGTTTTCGGCAGGCGACGTTCACCTTTCGGTGGCGCGAGGCCGGTGGCCGGATCGTGATCGCAGAGCCCTTCGCGGTTCAGATAGTGATAGAGCCCGCGCACTGCCGAGAGCAAGCGGGCGAGGCTGCGCGAGGACTGGCCCTGGGCATGCAGGCGGGCGATCAGGCTGCGCAGGCGCTGGATGTCCAGCGCGGCCCAACTGCCGATGTTCTGTTTGACGCACCAGCCGAGGACTTTATCGAGGTCGCGGCGGTAAGCCGACAGTGTGTGCGGCGACACCTGTCGCTCACTGCGCAGGTGTTCGCAGTAAGCGTCCAGTTGTCGTTCCATGTTCAGCGTACCGAGCGCAGCGAGCTGTTGACCCGTGGCAGCACGCGTCCCATGACTTCGGCGATGTAGCTGAGGAACAGCGTGCCGACCGAGCTCTTGTAGTGCTGCGGATCACGGCTGGCGATGGCCAGAATGCCGTGGATGCCCTGATGACTGATGGCGACCACCGCGGTGGAACCGATCTGTTTGCGTTGTTCTTCGCCGAACAGAAAGTCCAGCTCATGGTCACGCAGGGTGCCGCTGACGCTTTTGCCTTCGGTGAGCAAGCCGCCGATGGCAACTTGTGCGTCGGCGTGGCTGACCCAGCGCCCGACCGGCGCCGGGTTGTCGCCGAGCAGTATCAGGCTGACGAAGGGCACCTGGAAATCCTGACGCAGGCTGTCTTCGACGCTGATGACGACGTCTTCCAGGCTGGTCGCGTCCATCAGGGCAAGAATCAGACGACGGGTCTTGTCGAACAGGCGATCGTTGTCGCGGGCGACGTCCATCAATTGTGAGAGGCGATGACGCATCTCGATGTTGCGTTCGCGCAGGATGGTCATCTGCCGCTCGACCAGTGACACGGTGTCACCACGTCGGTGGGGAATGCGCATGGCTGGCAGCAGTTCTTCGTGCTCGACGAAAAACTCCGGATGAGCCTCCAGGTACGCGGCAACCGCTGCCGCCTCCAGGCTCTCGGACGCTGATTCGTCGGACTGTCGGGCGGGTACCTGAGGCTTATCGGTCATGGTTTCTGCTCACTCAAAGACGCACTTGTCCTTCGTATACACGCACTGCCGGACCGGTCATCAGCACCGGTTGGCCAGGGCCTGCCCATTCAATGGACAGACGCCCGCCAGGCAGGTCGATCAATAGCGGCGAATCCATCCACCCCTGACTGATTGCAGCGACGGCCGCCGCACAGGCGCCGGTGCCGCAGGCCTGGGTTTCCCCGGCGCCACGTTCCCAGACGCGCAGTTGGGCACGGTTACGGTCGATGATCTGGATAAAACCGACATTGACCCGCGCCGGGAAGCGCGGGTGGTGCTCGATTTTCGGCCCCAACTCATGCACCGGAGCGCTGTTGATGTCCTGCACGCGCATCACGGCATGCGGGTTGCCCATCGACACGGCGGCCAGTTCGACCGTTGTGCCGTCGACGTCCAGTTGATAGCTCAAGGCCTGCGCCGGTGCTTCAAACGGAATGTCCGCTGGCACCAGGCGCGGGGCGCCCATGTTCACGCCGATCTGGCCATCGTTACGCACGTCCAGTTCGATGATGCCGCCCTTGGTCTCGACGCGGATCTGCCGTTTGGCAGTCAGACGCTTGTCGAGCACAAAACGCGCAAAGCAGCGTGCTCCGTTGCCGCACTGCTCAACTTCCGAACCATCGGAGTTGAAGATCCGATAGCGGAAATCGACGTCCGGGTTGCTCGGCGCTTCGACGATCAGCAACTGGTCAAAACCAATGCCGGTGTGTCGATCGCCCCATTGCTTGGCGTGCTTGGGCTGAATATGCGCGTGCTGGCTGACCAGGTCGAGAACCATGAAGTCATTGCCCAGACCGTGCATTTTAGTAAAACGCAGCAGCATGGGTTACTCCGGCAGCAGGCTTTCGCCGGCAAACAGCTCGGCCACGGTTTCGCGGCGACGCACTTCAAATACTTGATCACCGTCCACCAGCACTTCGGCCGCACGGCCGCGAGTGTTGTAGTTGGAGCTCATGACGAAACCGTACGCGCCGGCCGAATGCACCGCCAGCAGGTCGCCTTCGGCCAGGGCCAGCTCGCGATCCTTGGCGAGGAAGTCGCCGGTTTCGCAGATCGGGCCAACGACGTCGTATTGACGCGCGGCGGTGTCGCGCGGCTTGACCGCCGTGACGTCCATCCACGCCTGATACAGCGCTGGGCGAATCAGGTCGTTCATCGCCGCGTCGACGATGGCGAAATCTTTATGCTCGGTGTGCTTGAGGTACTCGACCTGAGTCAGCAGCACGCCGGCGTTGGCGACAATGAAACGGCCCGGCTCGAACACCAGTCCCAGATCACGACCGTCCAGACGTTCGCGCACGGCTTTGATGTAGTCGGCAGCCAATGGCGGCTCTTCGTCGCGATAACGCACGCCCAGGCCACCACCGAGATCGATGTGGCGCAGGTGAATGCCGCAATCGCCAAGACGATCGACCAGATCCAGCAAACGGTCGAGCGCATCAAGGAACGGTGGCAGCGTGGTCAGTTGCGAACCGATGTGGCAGTCGACACCAATCACTTCCAGGTTCGGCAGGTGCGCGGCGCGTACATACACGTCTTCGGCGTCGGCGATGGCGATGCCGAACTTGTTTTCTTTGAGACCGGTGGAAATGTACGGGTGGGTGCCAGCATCGACGTCCGGGTTCACACGCAGCGAAACCGGTGCGCGAACACCCAGTTCAGCGGCGACAACTTGCAGGCGTTCCAGCTCGTCGGTGGATTCGACGTTGAAGCAGTGCACGCCGACTTCCAGCGCACGGCGCATGTCGTCACGGGTCTTGCCGACACCGGAGAACACGATCTTGTCGGCGCTGCCGCCAGCGGCCAGTACGCGTTCCAGCTCGCCACGGGAGACGATGTCGAAACCGGCGCCGAGACGGGCCAGGACATTCAGGACGCCGAGGTTGGAGTTGGCTTTGACGGCGTAGCAAACCAGGTGCGGCATGCCGGCCAACGCATCGGCGTAGGCCAGATACTGGGCTTCGATGTGCGCGCGCGAGTAGACATAAGTGGGCGTGCCAAAGCGGTCGGCGATGGCGGACAGCGCCACACCTTCCGCGAACAGCTCACCGCCACGGTAGTTAAAAGCGTCCATGGCGATCCCTTAGTAAACGTCGTGCTTGTGTGCTTTGGAAGCAGGCTGCTTTTGCGAAGACTGGGCTTGCTCGGCCGGGTCCTGATCGTCATCCGGCAGGTACAGCGGGCCTTTTTGACCACAGGCCGAAACGAGGCAGGCAACCGCGACGAGCGCAGCAAGGGAAGAGATCAGGCGCTTCATGGCGAAATCCTTGAAAATACGTTAATTGCGCCGGAGTATACCGACCACCCGGCAGCTTGCCTATGCGACGGGCCTCCCGTCCGGCGGGGCTCCCGAGAAGCGCATCATTCCCTGTGGGAGCGAGCCTGCTCGCGAAGGGGTCGGCAAGTTCAGCGGGCTCTTTGGCTGACACAGCGCTTTCGCGAGCAGGCTCGCTCCCACAGGTGCTGTGTTGAAGGGGCAGTAAGGCACTTGGTCGTTATCCTTTGCAATCGGCCAGAAGCGTCCGTATCTTGCGGCGCTTGAGCCTGATCAGACATTTTTTGAGGTTGCCACAATGAGTTTGTCCGAAGCCCGTTTCCACGATCTGGTCGATGACACCCAGGAAAAACTGGAAGACATCTTTGACGAGAGCGACCTGGATATCGATCTGGAAAGTTCGGCCGGTGTGCTGACCGTCAAGTTCGAAAACGGCTCGCAGCTGATCTTCAGCCGTCAGGAGCCGCTGCGTCAGCTGTGGCTGGCGGCCGTCTCGGGTGGTTTCCACTTCGATTACGACGAAGAAAGCGAGCGCTGGATGTGTGACAAGAGCGAAGAGCAGCTGGGCGAGATGCTTGAACGCATCGTCAAGCAGCAGGCTGGCGCCGAATTCGATTTCGAAGGCCTGTGATTCGTGACTGATACCGCTCCCGTCCGTCCGCCCAAGCCGCTCTACAGCAATATCAGCCCGGCGGTGCCTTCGCCGTGCAGCGGCGTGTGCCGGCTGGACGAACAAAAAGTCTGCCTCGGCTGTTTCCGGCATGTTGAAGACATTCGTGAGTGGCGCTCGGCGGATGATGAGCGGCGGCGAGTGATCGTCACCCAGGCTGCCCATCGCAGGACTGCGTCTCTGTAGGAGCTGCCGAAGGCTGCGATCTTTTGATCTTGATCTTCAAAAGCAAAGATCGCAGCCTGCGGTAGCTCCTACAGGGGACGTGTGTCGCTGGGCATGACTTGTATATTTTTTGAGCTGTGATAGTGTCCGGAAACGCCTCAACCCATCGAGGCCTGGTGAAAACCCCGCCTTTTTTGGCGGGGTTTTTTGCTTTTTTTGCGCAGAAGAAAGGAGTCTGCCCGGATCATGACCGCACCTTCCATCACTCTTACCCGTCTGGACGTTCAACGTCTGGAGCGCCTGATCGACAGCCTGGATGACACGCTGCCGGGCGTGATTGCGTTGCAAACCGAACTGGATCGCGCCGATACGCTGGTCAGCCACGATGAAGTGCCTGCCGATGTCGTGACGATGAATTCCCGCGTGCACTGCCGCGAAGAAGGCAGTGGCAAGGATTACCATCTGACGCTGGTCTATCCCAAGGATGCCAATGCCGATGAAGGCAAGATTTCGATTCTCGCACCGGTCGGCAGCGCGCTGCTGGGCCTGAAGGTCGGACAGCACATCGACTGGCCGGCACCGGGCGGCAAGACCCTGAAACTGACCCTGCTTGAAGTCGAATCGCAACCGGCCAACGGTGGCGCGTTCCCCGAGTAAATCACTCAGACCTGTTCGAGTGCCTCGTTCAGGGCGCGCTCCAGGTCGGCCTTGTAGCGTAGATACAGATTGCTTGAGCTTTGCCCGTCACCGAGCAGCCCGGACAGGTCCAGGTCGGTGATGTAGCAACGATAGCGTTCGGTCTCACGACGCTGCTCGACGATCTCCCGGGCGACCACGCTGAACAGCTGGTCGCCATATTCCAGCTCGCTGAACTCCCGTTGATTGCAATACAGCGTGACCTGCACTTGCCCTGGTGCGGCTTTGCCGATGATCGCCTGCACGTCGTAGAACGGTTTGTTGGCTGGCGTCTGCGGCATTGGCCGCGCTTCGACGCGCCGCGCCCGTCCCGGGCCCGAAGGCAATAGCTGGTAATACAAAATGTCGAGGCTGGTCGAGGGAGCGGCCTCCATCGGCAGCAGCGCCTCACGCCGATACTGGATCGATTGCAGGAAACGTTGCAGCGGCGCCAGCAGGCTTTCTTCGTCGTGATACGGCAAGTGCTGCTGCCACAGCGCATTGAATTCGTCCAGAACGCAGACCTCGGCGTGCTGCTCGGTGATCCTGTAGAACACCTGAATGCATTCCGGCTGGCCCATTGGCAGGATCAGCGCAAGGTCGTGATCTTCCAGTGCCATCGGATCAAGGTGCAGCGGGCTGTAGCGCGCCTGCTCCTCACCGAGGTAGTCGAGCAGCGCCGGCAGGGTGGCGAGCGCGATGTGGTTGACTTGTCCGGGCACCAGTTCCAGCACGTGATAGTGCTGTTGCACCTGAATCAGGTAGCGGTGATTCAATTCGCTGAGCAGCAAATTCTGCGCGGTGTCGACGATTTCTTCCACGCGTCGGGCGATGAACTGGGCACGGTTATGGCAGAAGCAGCGCACCTTCAGCGATGGCTGCAACGGCCCGCGAGGCAAGTTGTTGAGATAATCGCGCAAGCAGTCGAGCAGGGCGTGAGGTCCGTCGAAACGGTTGACCAGCACTTCGTTCCAGCTGTTGAGCGTGACCTGATCGAGGGTCAGCACGAGGTTCTCACGCACGCCGGCATAGCTCAGCGAATCGGTGCGCTCGGTGGTCATGAGGATGTTGAGGTCACGGTGATGCTTGAGCGGGTCGACGCCGACGTTCACCAGCATCAGTACTTCGCTCGGTACGGCGGCGCGCAGCAGCGGCTCTTCGGCAACAGTGGGCAAGGGCAGGGCGATGCACTGTTGCAGGCTGCCAAGCAGGTTGAACAGTTCGAACTCGCTCAGGTCGCTGTTGCCGGGGTGCAAGGCCAGACGGGTGCTGCTGTCGATCACGCCGTTGCGGTGGCACCAGGTCAACAGTTCCAGCAGTTCGCGGCTGCGTTTGATCGGGGCGAAATGTTCCCACTCAAGCGCCGTGAGGCTGCCGTTGTACAGGCCCCACTGGCTTTGTCCCGCCTCCTTCTTGTTGCGTGATTGCACCAGGGTCAGGGTGTCTTCGGCCAGATCCGGAGCGATGCCGGGATTGATGAACTCGACCTTGTCGGCCTTGCGCTCGAATGCCGCGTACAATCTGCGGCCCAGCACGTTGAGATCGCGCTTGTTGATCAGGCTGACGGTCTGCTCGGTGCGGGCGAACTGGGTCAGGAAGCGATAGCTGTAATTGAGCTCGTTGACCAGCGCGCGGCGCTCTGCGCTGACCTGCCGGACTTTCCACTGGCTGCGGCTATCGAGTAGGGCAAGTTGCCGCTGATCCCAGTGCCATTCGTTGGCCAGTCGTTCCAGCAGTGAACGTTGCCAGCTCTGCGTGCGGCTATTGCCCGTGAGCTTGCGATTGACCTTGAGGTACAGCGCACGCCGCACCAGCTCAAGACGTTCCGGTTCGTTGCGGGCGATGAGGTATTCCTCGATGCGCCGATACACGACCATGTAAGGGTCCAGTTCATCCAGATCGAGCTGATTGGCGAACACGGCTTTTTTGAAGCGAAGGCTCAGGCACTGCACCTGCGGGTGTTCGCTGGCATACACCTCGGTCAGCAGCAGTTTGAGCACCGATTTGTAAGGTGACTCAATGCCCTTGAACAACTGCCACAGCCCCGCACCGATGAACTCTCCCGGTGGAATCGTCGCCAAATGCCCAAGGTCGAGGGTTTCGTCGGCGCGGATGAAGCGCTTGGACAGCAGCGTGTGGGTGTAAAGGTCGTAGGCCGTTTCTTCGTATACCGGCACCAGCCACCAGATCGGCGTGCGTCCGCCCAGCCAGATCGCGGTGCGATAAAACTCGTCGAGCAGCAGGTAGTGCTGGGTGCTGCCACAGTTTTCGGAGCTGAGCTGGGTGTCGCGCTCACCTTTGACGAAACGCACCGGGTCGATAAGAAAGAAATGCGCCTCGGCGCCCTGACTCGCGGCCCACGTTTCGAGGAGCTGGCATTTCTTGCCCAGTTCAGCGAGCTCGTTTTCGCTCAGATCCGGCGCGTGACACACCCACACGTCCATGTCGCTTTGATCGGCCTGGGCCAGGGTGCCGAGACTGCCCATCAGAAACAGGCCATGAATCGGTCGTGGCGGATTGCTGCCGTGGCGCGGCTTATAAGAGAAGGAGCGCGTCAGGCGCTGGGCTTCGGCGAGGGTATTGGCGTCTGGCTCGTAATTCGACAGGCCGGCCGGCGTACTGCCCGAGACGTAACCCGGCAGCAGCGGATGATTGACGTGAAAGAACAGCGGCAGCAGCGTCAGCACAGCTTGCTGGCGCGTCGACAACCCCTCAAGAGCGCGGCCGAGGCGGCCTTCATTGAGTTTTAGAAAGCGCGCGCGCAGTTGGCTAAGCACCTTGCGGTCGATTCCTTCGTCCAGGTCGGGGCGGATTTCATGGGTGCGCGTCATGTCAGCTCAAACCGGCTCGCAGGCTCGGACGTAGAGGGTCTCGGAATGACGGGCAGTTTAGCCTTTGCGCGGCGGGAGTTTTAAGCTGATTTTGTTTTTTGACGTCAGATTTCAATCGCGAGGCGATAGTTGACGTCCGGACGGGCCCGCGGAAATCCCGTGACAGGGGTTCCCGTGGGCGAAGTCAGGAAGAATCAGGCTGTTTCCGGCTCTTTCAGGATCGTCAGTACGGTTTGTACATTCTGCGCGGCATCGCGACCCAGGCTGGTCAGATATCCGCCATCGGGCTGATCGGTCAGTTCTTTATCAAAGAGGCGTTGGGCAGCAGCGATGTGCTTCGGGGCAGCGGTCTGATGAATTTTCAGACCTTCCTGGGAACTGTCCAGGGGAAAGAGTGCAAGGACTTCCAGTTCGGCAACCAACTCAGGGGTAAGCGACATAAGGACTCCAGACTTTCTAGGAATTGGAACGCAGCGCCCCTAAGGTGAACCCGCTTGTGCGGCATGTCCAGTGCTCAGATCAGGGATTTCCTCTTGAGGCGAATTCCAGTGTAGTCGGGGCCGGGGAGATGGCCGGAGGGATGGGTGACAAATTGTGTGGGAGCGAGCCGGCATTGCGAATGCGGCGTGTCAGGCGCCGCATGATGCGAATGCTACGGCCTCGTCGCGAGCAGGCTTGCTCCCACAGGGAAAGCGCGATTACTGCTTTTCTGGTGGCAACTCAGGCAGCGCACGCAGTGCGGCTTCGTACCATGCGGTATCGAATGGGCGATCTTCATCCAGCATCGCGTCAATCTCGTAGGCCAGCACATGCGCCATCAGATTGAGGATTTCTTCGCGTTCAACGCCGACCAGGGTCAGCTTGTTGAGCGTAGCCTTGGCCGCAGGCGGGTTGTCGCTTTCGATCTGGTTCTCGATCGCTTCGATCAGCGTGCTCTCGGTGAACTCTTCTTCGTCGTTGTCGATGTCTGTCGGCTCGCTCATGGCAGGCTCCTCAAGGAAAGGCGCCAGTTTACCCGCATTCAGCGGCGTGATGCTGCTGGCGGGAATTGTCCGGGCGATCTATAAACAGGCACTGCCCACCCCGCACGGCCTGGAGGCTATGTGATGCTCAAGCTCTACGGATTCTCTGTCAGCAACTACTACAACATGATCAAACTGGCGCTGCTGGAAAAAGGCCTGCCGTTTGAAGAGGTCACGTTCTATCCCGCGCAGACCGCTGAATCACTGGCTATCAGCCCGCGCGGCAAAGTGCCGGTGCTGGGCGTTGATGGCGGTTACATCAACGAAACAGCGATCATCCTTGAATACCTCGAGCTGACCCAGAAAGGCACGCCGCTGCTGCCCAGCGATCCGTTCGAGCGGGCGCAGGTGCTGGCAATCGCCAAGGAAATCGAGCTGTACATCGAGCTGCCGGGACGTGCCTGTTATGGCGAAGCGTTTTTTGGCATGACTTTGCCGGACGCCATCAAGGAAAAGACCCAATCAGAATTGCTGCTGGGCTTTGCGGCGCTCGGCCGGCACGGCAAGTTCGCCCCGTATGTGGCGGGCGATAGTCTGAGCATCGCGGATTTGTATTTCCTCTACAGCGTGCCGCTGGCCTGTGCGGTGGGGCAGAAGCTGTTCGGGATCGATTTGCTGGCAGAAATGCCGCAGGCGAAGGCGCTGCTGGAGCTGCTTGAGCAGAATCCGCATGTGCAGAAGATTGCGGCGGATAAAGATGCGGCGATGCCGGCGTTTTTGGCGATGATCGCTGCCAAGAAGTAGGTTCTGTGCTGTTCTGAAGTCAGCATTCGCGAGCAGGCTCGTTTCCACAGGGATTTGTGTTGTTCACAGACTTTGTGTTCAGCACAGATCCAATGTGGGAGCGAGCCTGCTCGCGAAGCTTTTGACCTTTAGCGGCTGGCGATCAGGGCCTGGCCGCGAGCAACGGCTGCCTTGACCTGCGCTGGCGCAGTGCCGCCGATATGGTCACGGGCATTTACCGAGCCTTCCAGGGTCAGCACAGCAAACACGTCCTGTTCGATCTGATCGCTGAACTGACGCAGTTCTTCCAGGCTCATCTCAGCCAGGTCCTTGCCAGTGTCGACGCCGTACTTCACAGCGTGGCCGACGATTTCGTGGCAATCACGGAACGGCAGGCCACGGCGCACCAGGTAGTCAGCCAGGTCGGTTGCGGTGGAGAAGCCACGAAGAGCCGCTTCACGCATGATCGCGTGCTTGGGTTTGATCGCCGGAATCATGTCGGCAAACGCGCGCAGCGAATCGCGCAGGGTGTCGGCGGCGTCGAACAGCGGTTCCTTGTCTTCCTGGTTGTCCTTGTTGTAGGCCAGTGGCTGGCCTTTCATCAGGGTCAGCAGGCCCATCAGTGCACCGAACACACGGCCGGTCTTGCCACGTACCAGCTCCGGCACATCCGGGTTTTTCTTTTGCGGCATGATCGAGCTGCCAGTGCAGAAGCGATCCGGCAGATCGATGAACTGGAACTGCGCGCTGGTCCACAGCACCAGCTCTTCGGAGAAACGCGACAAATGCATCATCGCTATGCTCGCGGCCGAGCAGAATTCGATGGCGAAATCGCGATCGGAAACGTTGTCCAGCGAGTTGCCGCCAACGGCATCGAAACCCAGCAGTTGCGCGGTGTATTCGCGATCAATCGGGTAGGTGGTGCCGGCCAGCGCGGCACTGCCCAACGGCATGCGGTTGGTACGCTTGCGGCAATCGACCAAACGCTCGTAGTCGCGGCTGAGCATTTCGAACCAGGCCAGCATGTGGTGCCCGAAAGTTACGGGTTGCGCGGTCTGCAAGTGAGTGAAGCCGGGCATGATGCTGGCCGATTCGCGCTCGGCTTGTTCCAGCAGGCCTTTTTGCAAACGGGTGATTTCGGCCAGGATCAGGTCGATCTCGTCGCGCAGCCACAGGCGAATGTCGGTGGCGACCTGGTCGTTGCGGCTACGGCCGGTGTGGAGTTTCTTGCCGGTGACGCCGATGCGGTCGGTCAGACGCGCTTCGATGTTCATGTGCACGTCTTCGAGGTCAATGCGCCAGTCGAACTGGCCGGCCTCGATTTCGCCCTGAATGGTGTTCAGGCCATCGATGATGGTGTCGCGCTCGGCATCGGTCAGCACGCCGACTTTGGCCAGCATGGTGGCGTGGGCGATCGAGCCCATGATGTCGTGGCGATACAGGCGCTGGTCGAAAGTGACGGAGGCGGTGAAGCGGGCGACGAAGGCGTCGACGGGTTCACTGAAGCGGCCGCCCCAGGACTGATTGGTCTTGTCAGTGCTCATGAATTCGCTCGTATCGGCTTGAAGAAAAAAGGCGTGAAACGCTGGCGCGGATAATAACAGGGTTGCCAATCCTGTCGTTGACACCGGTCGATACGTTTTTTTCTCATCGTGTCATGCATAGTCGGTGTGCTGCGCGGGGAATTTGCACAACGATATTTTTCGATTGAGCAATATCGGCCCGGCGAGCGTCTACAGTAGGACATAAGGGTCGGCGCGACTGCGGATCGCGCAAAGGTCTGGCCGCCGACTATAAGAAGTGGAGGTGGGTGTCTTGTCCTTCGACAAACCCCGCGAGAAACGCAGGAAACAGCGGGCTTTGAGCAGTACGACCCGGACACTGGCAAATATTGCTGGCCGACGTACGGCACTTTTTGGCGCTCGGGCTAGTCTTAGCGTGGATCGCGGTGACGGACGTCACTTCACCTGTCTACGCTATCCTTGTGCGAGACTCACGCAGGAATCCAGCGCAATATGAATGTCCTGATCGTTGATGACGAACCACTGGCTCGCGAGCGCCTCAGCCGTATGGTGAGCGAGCTCGAGGGTTATACAGTCCTGGAGCCCAGCGCCACGAATGGCGAAGAGGCGTTGGCACTGATCGACAGCCACAAGCCGGATATCGTGCTGCTCGATATCCGCATGCCGGGCCTCGATGGCCTGCAGGTTGCTGCCCGTCTGTGCGAGCGAGAAACACCGCCCGCCGTGGTGTTTTTCACCAGTCCCGATGAATTTGCCGTGGAAGCCCTGCAGGCCAGCGCCGTGGGCTATGTGGTGAAACCCGTGCGAACCGAACACCTGCATGACGCCCTGAAACGGGCTGAACGTCCCAATCGGGCGCAACTCTCGGCCCTGACCCGTCCCGCTGCCGAAAGTGGCACCGGCCCGCGCAGTCACATCAGCGCCCGTACCCGTAAAGGCATCGAACTGATCCCGCTGGATCAGGTGGTCTATTTCATTGCCGACCACAAATACGTGACCTTGCGCCACGAAGGCGGCGAAGTGCTGCTGGACGAGCCGCTCAAAGCCCTCGAAGACGAGTTTGGCGAGCGCTTCGTGCGCATCCACCGCAACGCACTGGTCGCCCGCGACCGCATCGAGCGTCTGCAACGCACGCCGCTGGGGCATTTCCAGCTATTTCTCAAAGGCCTCAATGGCGATGCGCTGATTGTCAGTCGCCGGCATGTGGCGGGTGTGCGCAAAATGATGCAGGGTCTTTAACCCGGCCTTTGCGGGCGTTTATTTCTCGTTCGCGGGCATTGCAGGCCAGGGAGGCCGCGCCGTTTCTGATTCAAGTCAAAGTGGATTTGGCTGAGCTGTTATTATCCGCCGTATCTATTCAGTACGGATTGATCCATGTCCTCTCGCGAAATCCGCATCGCTACCCGTAAAAGTGCGCTGGCCCTCTGGCAGGCCGAATACGTCAAAGCCCGTCTGGAAGCGGCCCATCCCGGTTTGCGGGTGACACTGGTGCCCATGGTCAGTCGCGGCGACAAGCTGCTCGATTCACCGCTGTCGAAAATCGGCGGCAAGGGCCTGTTCGTCAAGGAACTGGAAACCGCGCTGCTGGAAAACGAAGCCGACATCGCCGTCCATTCGATGAAAGATGTACCGATGGACTTCCCCGAAGGCCTCGGTCTGTTCTGCATCTGTGAGCGCGAAGATCCGCGTGATGCCTTCGTTTCCAATACCTATCCAAGCCTTGAGGCGCTGCCTGCCGGCAGCATCGTCGGCACGTCGAGCCTGCGCCGTCAGGCACAACTGCTGACCCGCCGTCCTGACCTTGAAATCCGTTTCCTGCGCGGCAACGTCAACACTCGTCTGGCCAAGCTGGATGCGGGAGAGTACGACGCGATCATCCTCGCGGCCGCCGGTTTGATCCGCCTCGGTTTCGAGGATCGCATCACCTCGGCAATCAGTGTCGATGACAGCCTGCCCGCCGGTGGCCAGGGCGCGGTCGGTATCGAGTGCCGTAGCGCCGACAGCGAAATCCACGCCTTGCTGGAACCGCTGCATCACGCTGATACCACTTCGCGGGTTACCGCTGAACGTGCCCTCAACAAACATTTGAATGGCGGCTGCCAGGTGCCGATCGCCTGCTACGCCGTGCTTGAAGGCGAGCAGTTGTGGTTGCGTGGCCTGGTGGGCGAGCCGAGTGGCGGCCGCTTGATCAGCGCCGAAGCGCGGGCCCCTCGCGCTGATGCCGAAGCATTGGGTGTGAGAGTCGCTGAAGATCTGCTCGCCCAAGGTGCCGAAGAGATTCTTAAAGCAGTCTACGGCGAGGCAGGTCACGAGTGACTGGCTGGCGCCTGCTGCTGACGCGCCCTGCGGATGATTGTGCGGCGCTTGCAGAGACGTTGGCCGGGCAGGGGATTTTCGGTAGTTGTCTGCCGCTTTTGGAAATTGCCCCGCTGCCGGTCTCTGAGAACATACGTCTGGCGATGGCGCGATTGCCCGATTGCAGCGCAGTGATTGTGGTGAGCAAGCCAGCGGCGCGGATTGCGCTGGAACTGCTCGATGCCCAAGGGGCGCAGTCGTTGGCGATGCCGTGGTTCAGTGTCGGTGCGGCAACGGCGCAGATTCTTCAGGAGCGCGGCCTCGACGTACATTGTCCGGCCGACGGCGATGACAGCGAAGCGTTGCTGCAATTGCCGCGTCTGAGTGAAGCCGTCGCCCAGCCGAATTCGCAGGTGTTGATCCTGCGCGGCGAGGGCGGCCGTGAACTGCTTGCCGAGCGCCTGCGTGAGCTTGGTGCTAGTGTCGAGTATCTGGAATTGTATCGACGCGAGCTGCCGGCCTATGCAGCGCAAGTACTGCCGCAGCGGATCGCAGCGGAACGCTTGAACGGGCTGGTGGTCAGCAGTGGACAGGGTTTCGAGCACCTGCGCCAAATGGCCGGCGATACCTGGCCGTCGATTGCGCGGTTGCCGTTGTTTGTTCCAAGCCCAAGAGTCGCCGAGCTGGCACGTGCCGCCGGGGCTCAAACAGTTGTGGATTGCCGCGGCGCGAGTGCCGCGGCTTTGCTGACGGCGTTGCGGGAGCATCCCGTACCCGTTTTCTAATGCAAAGGATGGATACGTGAGCGAAACAGCCTTGCCAAAAGATGACGTCCAACCTGTGATTGATGCACAAGTTGAAACTCCACCGCCGGCCCAAGCGCCGCGCCGAGGCAATGGCCTGGCCATCGTCGCCCTGTTGCTCGGTGCAGCCGGGGTCGCGATTGGTGGCTGGGGAGTCTGGCAGGTGCGACACCTGCAAACCAACACTCAGCAACAATCGGGTCAGGTGCAGGCGTTGAATGATCAGGCGCAGACCCTGAAGCTCAACGAGCAGCGTCTGACCGAACGTCTCGCGCAGTTGCCGGGGGCCGAAGAGCTCGCCGAACGCCAGCGTCTGGTGGCGCAACTTCAGGGTGATCAGCAGCGCCTCAATCAACGTCTGGAAACCGTCCTCGGCGCCAGCCGCAAGGACTGGCGTCTGGCCGAGGCCGAACACTTGCTGCGTCTGGCCAGCCTGCGCCTTTCCGCGTTGCAGGACATCAGCAGCGCTCAGGCACTGGTGCAGGGTGCCGACGAAATCCTCCGCGAACAGAATGATCCCGGCTCCTTTGCCGCCCGCGAGCAAGTCGCCAAAACCCTGGTTGCGCTGCGCAGCACCGAGCAGCCGGATCGCACGGGTTTGTTCCTGCGGTTGGGGGCCCTGCGTGATCAGGTCATCGACCTCTCCGAACTGGCGCCGGAATACAAGGATCGGGGCGAGTCGCTGCTCGGCTTGACCGCCGAGGGTGATGGCGCCAGTCGCTGGGCGCAGTGGTGGGATCAGATTTCGCACTACATCCGTATCGATTTCAATGCAGACAAGAATGTGAAGCCACTGTTGGCCGGACAGAGTCTGAGCCAGGTGCGTCTGGCTCTGAGCCTTGCGCTGGAGCAGGCGCAATGGGCAGCCCTCAATGGTCAGGCCGCGGTTTACACCCAGGCACTGGCCGAGGCGCGCGACGTGCTCAAAGGCAACTTCAACCCGGACAATCCACAAAGCAAAGTGATGCTGGAACAGGTCGGTGAGCTGAGCAAGGAACCGGTCGCGGTCAAGACGCCGGATCTGACCGGCACCCTGAGTGCGGTGCAAGGCTATCTCGAGCGGCGTAACGTCAACGCCGAAGAGTCGGTGAAACCGTTTGCCAAACCTGCCGCCAACACCGCGCAGGAGGCCACGCCATGAAGCGTCTCTATGTGATCGTGTTTCTGGTGATCGCAGCTGCTGCGGCGCTGGGCCTGGCGATTGCCGAGCATTCCGGTTACGTGTTGGTCGCTTACAAATCGTTCCGTTACGAGTCGAGCCTGTGGGCGACTTTGGCGTTGATCGCAGTCTTGTGGCTGCTGGTCTGGGGCATCAAGGCTCTGATCGAATTGGTGATGGCGTCCAGCGGCGTGGTCAATCCATGGTCGCGGCGCAACCGCAGCCGTCGGGTGCAAGTGGCGATCGAGCACGGCCAGCTGGATCTGGCCGAAGGTCGTTGGGCCAGTGCCCAGCGTCATTTGTATCGGGCCGCTGAAGCCGAGCGCCAACCGTTGCTGTACTACCTCGGCGCTGCCCGTGCGGCGAACGAGCAGGGCCATTACGAGGAATCCGATCGTCTGCTTGAGCGTGCGCTGGAGCGCCAGCCTCAGGCAGAGCTGGCAATTGCCTTGAGCCACGCACAGTTGCAGACCGACCGTGGCGACACCGACGGCGCATTGGTGACATTGCAGGCGATGCACGAGCGTCATCCTCATAACGTGCAGACGCTGCGTCAGTTGCAGCGCTTGTACCAGCAGCGCGGCGAATGGTCGGCGGTGATTCGCCTGCTGCCGGAGCTGCGCAAGGATAAAGTCCTGCCGCCCGCCGAACTGGCTGAGCTTGAGCGTCGCGCCTGGGGTGAAAACCTGTCGCTGGCCGCGCAGCGCGAAGAGGACGGCTCGGTTGGTTTGCAGTCGCTGACTCGTGCATGGCAACAGCTGACCTCGGCGCAACGCCAGGAGCCGCCACTGGTGCTGGCTTATGCCGAACAGCTGCGTCAGCTGGGCGCTCAGGTCGAGGCCGAAGAAGTGCTGCGCACGGCCCTCAAGCGCAAGTACGACAGTCATCTGGCGCGTCTTTATGGTCTGGTGCGCGGGAGTGATCCGGCGCGTCAGTTGCAAACTGCCGAAGGTTGGCTCAAGGATCACCCGAACGATCCGAGCCTGCTGCTGACCCTGGGCCGTCTGTGCCTGCAATCGAGTCTGTGGGGCAAGGCCCGGGATTATCTGGAAAGCAGCCTGCGTGTGCAGCGCAATCCGGAAGCCTGTGCGGAACTGGCGCGTTTGCTCGCACAGCTTGGCGATACCGAGCGAAGCAATCAGCTGTTCCAGGAAGGCCTCGGTCTGCTGGATGAGCGCCTGCTGGCTGCGCCACTGCCGGCCCTGGCTCGCGTCTGAAGTGGCGAGGGAGGTAACTCCCTCGCACACCTTTGCAGAGCGAAAATTTACCTTCAGTCAGCCTTTAGGGCAAAGTCCTACAACGGGCTACGTCGAATCCTCTCGAAGCTGTCGGGTTTTCCCTACACCTCTGGTGAACTGTCGGCAGGGCCTTGCCTTGAAAGGCTGACACGCTTTCCTCTACCGTAACCATCTGTCTCTACTGTTACGGAAAAGCCATGTCGTTGGCCTGCTCACGCTCCTTGTTCTTCATGGCTTTCACTGCGAGTGCCTTTGCTCTGGGAGCTTCCTATTATCTCGAATACGCGGTGGGTCTGACGCCGTGCAGCTTGTGCCTGGTGCAGCGGCTGTTCCTCACGTTGCTGTGTGTTTGCTGTGGTCTGGCGGCGGTGCATGGCCCCAAGCGTGTCGGCCTGTGGCTTTACTGGTTGTCTGCGCTGGGCGCGAGTCTGGGTGGCACCACGGCGGCCTGGCGGCAGGTATTGATCCAAAGTGATCCGGTGCTGCAATCGATCCAGTGTGCGCCGAGCTCCGAGGCGCTGTTCAGCGCCATGTCGTGGATCTGCGCCTTGCAAAAACTGTTTAAAGGCGGCAATGACTGCGCGGAAATCTCCTGGACGTTGTTTGACCTGACGATCCCGGAGTGGAGCCTGTTGTTCTTTGTCGCGGTGTCAATTCTTGCTGTATATCAATTATTGCGATTGGTCTGGAGTGCTCTGCAACGGCCGCTCAGCGACGAAGCGTCGCACCGGGAGCTGCTGCGGGATTAAACACTTGTATGAACATTATCTCCTGCGTACCTTGAAGCCATAGGCGTGCGGGCATAATCTGGCCCGCACGTGTCATTGGATTTATGTTGCTCGATGACACTCTGCCCGACTGTCCCCCATGCTAAAACCTAAAGCGGGACACGGGTGTAGAGCAGCATGACCCACAAGGGAAGAGAGATCGCCATGCTCGAAAGTTGTCAGAATGCTCAGGAACGTTGGGGTGGAGTTCATCTGCTGATCGACCGCTGGCTCCAGGAGCGCAAGGAGCTGATCGATGCCTACGATAATCTCGGCGCGGAGCCTCAGACGCTGTCCGAGAGCCGCAAGCCCTTGCAGGAATTCTGCGGCGTGCTGGTTGATTACGTATCGGCGGGGCACTTCGAAATTTATGAACAGCTGACGGGCGAAGCCAAGGCGTTCAACGACAAGCGCGGTCTGGAACTCGCCGAGACGATCTACCCGCGCATCGATGTCATCACCGAAAAGCTACTCGCGTTCAACGACCTTTGCGATGAAGGCAAGTGCGTTGTCGAGAAATTCAAAGAGCTCGGCGGCCTGCTTCACGAGCGCTTCGAACTGGAAGATTGCCTGATTGAAGTGCTGCATACGGCGCACAAGGAAGAAGATTCAGTTCAGGCCTGATCGGTTTTGCTCAATAAAAAACGGTGCGCCTCAAGCGCACCGTTTTTTTATGCCTGATCAACTCGTGGCGCCGCGCAATTCGACTTCAAATACCAGCGGTGTGAAGGGCGCGATCAAGTCCCCGGCGCCATCGGCGCCGTAAGCCTGATCCGATGGAATCACCAGTCGCCATTTCGCCCCCACCGGCATGTTTTGCAGGGCGGTGCGCCAACCGGCAATCACACTGTCGAGGTTGAACCATTGCGGCTGACTGTTCTGATCGAACACGGTGCCGTCCGGCAAGCGACCGATATACAGCACCTGCACTTTTCCATCGGGTCCGGCCTTGGTGCCCGTGCCAGGTGCAAGCTCGGTAAGCAGGATGCCGTCAGCCAGTTCCTTTACTCCCGGTTTGGCTTTTTCCGCAGTGAGGAACCGTTGTTCGTTTTCCATCGCGGCATCGCTCGAAGGCTGCGCGTTGTGTTCGGCATTTTGCGATTCGTGATCGGCCAGAATCTGTTCGATCCGCGCTTCGCTCAGGGCCAGCGGCTTGCCTTGATAAGCCTGCTGCAAGCCATCAATCAGTGCCTGAATCTGCAGTTGCGGGACTTCTTGGCGCAACCGTTCACCGAGGCTTGCACCCAGGCTGTAGGCAAGATCATGAGCGTCGTTCGCGGTGGTTTTTTCGTCGGCGTGGGCGCTGGAAAAAACCATGCAGAGGGATAAAAAAAGGTAGCGCGACATGGGCACTCTCCGTCCTGAGATGCGGTGGATTATGCCAGCGCGAACGTCTGCAACGGTGAACTGCTTTTGACTGCGGGCAGAACATTTTCACCTCGGTGCAACCCAAGGCTATTGATACTGTCAAGATGACCTAGCGGCGGTAGCAGCAGAGGTCTAGTATGAGCCGCACTCACGTCAGCCAGGAGGTAAACCATGTCGGCCACCAAGAAGCCTGTAAATACTCCGTTGCACTTACTCCAACAACTATCGGGCAGCTTGCTCGAGCATTTGGAAAACGCTTGCTCGCAAGCCTTGGCTGATGCTGAAAAACTGCTCGCCAAACTCGAAAAGCAACGCGGCAAGGCGCAAGAAAAACTGCACAAATCCCGCACCAAATTGCAGGACGCAGCTGCCGCCGGCAAAGCCAAGGCGCAGACCAAAGCCAAAGGCGCAGTCAAAGAACTGGAAGAACTGCTTGATGCCTTGAAGGATCGCCAGTCCGATACCCGCAGCTACATTCTGCAACTCAAGCGCGATGCCCAAGAAAGCCTGAAACTGGCCCAGGGTGTGGGCCGTGTGCAAGAAGCCGTGGGCAAGGTGTTGACTTCCCGTGCGGCCAAGCCTGCATCGGCACCGGCGAAGAAAGCCGCGGCCAAACCCGCTGTTGCCAAAGCCCCGGCTAAAACGACTGCCGCAAAACCGGCTGCCAAAGCCCCGGTAAAAACTGCGGCAAAAACCGCTGCAAAACCTGCGGCGAAAAAACCAGCTTCGACGACCGCAGCGAAACCGGCGGCTAAAACCACCGCAGCGAAACCGGCCGCGCGCAGAACTGCTGCTGCCAAACCAGCCGCGACCAAAGCTGCTCCAGCGAAAACCGCTACGGCAAAACCGGCTGCCCGGACTGCCGTAAAACCTGCCGCTAGAACTGCCGCAGCAAAACCTGCAGCCAAGTCTGCCGCCAAACCTGTTGCTGCTAAACCAGCAGCAAAACCAGCGGCTAAAGTTGCCGCGAAACCGGCCGCCAAGCCAGCTGCTAAACCAGCAGTGAAAGCCGCCGCCAAACCGGCAGCCAAGCCAGCTACCGCCACTAAGCCGGCAACTGCCGCTGCTAAAACTGCTGCCAAGCCGGCCGCAAAACCTGCCGCAAAAAAACCAGTGGCCGCCAAGCCAGCCGCCAAACCGGCGATTGCTCCAGCTGCCAAGCCAGCTACGCCAGCTGCACCTGCCGCCGCCACTGCCTCGACCACTTCGACTGCGCCATCGCCAGCCGCTGCGTCGAGCACCAGCAGCAACCCGACCAGCGCTTCCTAAGTGCTGATTGCCGCGACGCGCAGCACTTGCAGCGCGTCGCGGTTCAGGTTGGCCGCCGAGCCAGCCAGGGCCTCCAGCCAGCCGATTGACCCAGCTTCGCTGCGCCCCCACACCTGAGCAATGCCCTCCAGTCGCGACAGCAACGTACGCTCGGCTTCCAGCTCCAGCGCTTTGACTTGTTCGCGCATGCCTTTCAACACCCCATCATCCAAAGCCCGCGCTTTCCATTGCATACGCAGGGTTCGCAGCGGCTGCACAACCTCGATATCCCAAGGCCCGGTCAGCGCCTGAAGCTGTCCGGCACGCTGTTCATCACAGCTCGCGCCGCGTTGCTCCAGCCACAAACCGCACAGCAACAGGCACACATTGACCCCCGCCGTTTGCAGTTGCAGACAAGCGTCTTCCACGCCCGGACGGGCGTAGGTGGCAAGGGAAAAGCTCCACAGGTCAGAGGACATCGTGCTACTCGCGCTAGTTGTGAGCGAAGCTGGTAGACTCCGCCGCCATTATGATCCGACTTCAGAACCTGACTTTACAGCGTGGCCCGCAACGTCTGCTAGAAGACGCCGAGCTGACCCTGCACGCCGGCCACAAAGCTGGCCTCATCGGTGCCAACGGCGCCGGCAAATCCAGCCTGTTTGCCTTGCTGCGCGGCGAATTGCACCCGGACTCGGGCGATTGCCTGCTGCCGGCCGACTGGCGGATCGCGCACATGCGCCAGGAGGTCGACACGCTCGAACGTCTGGCAGTCGACTATGTGCTCGATGGCGACCTGCGTCTACGCGAGGTGCAACGTGACCTCGCCGTGGCCGAAGAGGCGCACGACGGCGTTGCCCTGGCGCGTCTGCATGTCGAACTCGACAGCGCCGACGGCTACACCGCCGACGCCCGCGCCCGCAAGTTGCTGGCCGGTCTGGGCTTCACCAACGAACAGATGGATCGTCAGGTCGGAGATTTCTCCGGTGGCTGGCGGATGCGTCTGAATCTGGCGCAGGCATTGATGTGCCCGTCGGATCTGTTGCTGCTCGACGAACCGACCAACCACCTGGACCTCGACGCCATCATCTGGCTCGAGGACTGGCTGAAAAGTTACGCCGGCACCTTGCTGCTGATTTCCCACGACCGCGATTTCCTCGACGAAGTCGTCGATCATGTGGCCCATGTGGATCAGCGCAAGATCACCCTGTATCGCGGCGGCTACACCGCGTTCGAACGTGCCCGTGCCGAACGTCTGGCCCAGCAGCAACAGGCCTACGAGAAGCAGCAGGCGCAGCGTGCGCACATGGAAAGCTACATCGCCCGCTTCAAGGCGCAAGCGACCAAGGCCCGTCAGGCACAAAGCCGTATCAAGGCACTGGAACGCATGGAAGAGCTGTCGGCGGCCCACGTTGATTCGCCGTTCGACTTCGTGTTCCGCGAGTCGACCAAGATCTCCAGCACGCTGATCGATCTGTCCGATGCGAATCTGGGCTACGGCGACCGAGCCGTGCTGGAGAAGGTCAAGTTGCAACTGACCCCCGGCGCGCGGATCGGTCTGCTCGGCCCTAACGGCGCGGGTAAATCGACACTGATCAAGAACCTCGCCGGCGAGCTCGAACCGCTGTCCGGGCGCCTGACCCGTGGCGAGAACACCGTGGTCGGTTACTTCGCCCAGCATCAACTCGACTCGCTGGACGCCAAGGCCAGCCCGTTGCTGCACTTGCAGCGTCTGGCGCCCACTGAGCGTGAGCAGGCGTTGCGCGACTTCCTCGGCGGTTTCGACTTCCGTGGTGCGCGGCTCGATGAGCCTGTGCTGAATTTCTCCGGTGGCGAGAAGGCGCGTCTGGCCCTGGCGCTGATCGCCTGGGAGCGGCCGAACCTGTTGCTGCTCGATGAACCGACCAACCACCTCGACCTGGAAATGCGCCTGGCGCTGACCATGGCGCTGCAGGAATTCAGCGGCGCGGTGCTGGTGGTGTCTCACGATCGGCACTTGCTCAAGAGCACCACCGACAACTTCTACCTGGTGGCCGATGGCAAGGTTGAAGAGTTCGATGGCGATCTCGAAGACTATGCCCGTTGGCTGGTGGAATACCGTCAGCGCAATGCGCCGGTCAGTAACACCCCGGTGAACCCGGACAAGACTGACAAGAAAGCCCAGCGTCAGGCTGCGGCTGCATTGCGTCAGCAACTGGCGCCGCACAAGCGCGAGGCCGACAAGCTCGAAGCCGAATTGGGCAAGCTCCACGAGAAACTGGCCAAGGTTGACGCCAGCCTCGGTGACAGCGACATCTACGAGCCGGCACGCAAGAACGAATTGCGTGATCTGCTGGCCGAGCAAGCGAAATTGAAAGTGCGCGAAGGCGAGCTGGAAGAGGCGTGGATGGAAGCGCTGGAGACGCTGGAAAGCATGCAGGCGGAGCTGGAGGCGCTGTCCTGATGGACGCGTTCAAGCTGCCACTGCCGGCGATGTGGATCGAGCCGATCTGGCTCGGCGTGCAGATTCTGCTCATCCTGCTGGCCGGTTACCTGGCCCAGCGCTTCGTGGCCAAATGTCTGACCCGTCTGGGCGAACGCTATCCGTTTCCGCCGCAACTGCTGATGCCACTGCGTGGCGTGTTGCGCTGGCTGATCATGGGCAGTGCAGTGATCTTTGTTCTGCAACGCCTCGGCGTGTCGGCCACCGTGTTGTGGACGGCGCTGTCGGGTTTCGTTGCAGTGGCGGCGGTGGCGTTTTTCGCCATGTGGAGCGTGCTGTCGAACCTGCTCTGCGCGATTCTGATTTTCACCGTTGGCCCGTTTCGGTTGGGCGATGTGGTCGAACTGGTCGACACCACCGACAAGCCTGGGGTCAAAGGCCGGGTGGTGGCGATCAATCTGCTCTACACCACGCTAATCGAGGCTGAGGAGTTGGGCACCGGTAGCGCGATGGTGCAGGTGCCAAACAGCTTGTTCTTCCAGCGTTCGGTGCGACGTTGGCGGGGGACTGATGTGTTTCCTTCGAGCGGATTCGAGAAGTAGCGTTTAAAGCAGGATCCTTTGTTTTGGGTTTTCTGTAGTCCCCTTTTCCTACAAAAAATCGATAGTCAGCGGCGCCAAGTCGCATTAGCTTAGACGTCTGTCACGAGTCAAAGTCGAGGTGTGCGATGGAGCTTGAAACATGGCTGGCATTCTTTGCCGCCTGCTGGTTGATCAGTATTACGCCCGGCGCGGGTGCTATCGCATCAATGTCCAGTGGTCTGCAATACGGTTTCTGGCGGGGTTACTGGAACGCGCTGGGGTTGCAATTGGGGCTGGCCCTGCAAATTGCGATTGTCGGCGCCGGTGTCGGCGCGATCCTCGCGGCTTCCGCTACCGCCTTCTATGCAATCAAATGGTTCGGCGTCGCCTATCTCGTCTACCTGGGGATCAAGCAATGGCGCGCGCTGCCCAGCGACATGAGCGATGACGCGGCCATTCGCCCGATTGGCAAGCCGTTGGTTCTGGTCTTCCGTGGTTTCCTGGTCAACATGAGCAATCCCAAAGCACTGGTGTTCATGCTGGCGGTGCTTCCGCAGTTCATCAATCCCCATGCGCCGCTGCTCATCCAGTATCTGGTGATCGGCGCGACGATGGTGTTTGTCGACCTGATTGTCATGGCCGGCTACACCGGTCTGGCGTCCAAGGTCTTGCGGCTGTTGCGCACGCCCAAGCAGCAAAAGCGCATGAACCGCACGTTTGCCGGGTTGTTCATTGGCGCCGCAGCGTTCATGGCGACGTTGCGCAAAGCGGCGGTCTAAACCGCCAGACACAAAAAAGGCGACCCCAAGAGGTCGCCTTTTTTATTGCTCTGCCTGGCACTGACTTGCGGCGAGGGGTAAATCCTCTCGCCACAGGTCATCCCATGGATCAGCGCAAAATCACCGGCGCCGTATCGCGCGGCAGATTGTTGCGCTGCTGCGCCTCGCGCGGCTGCTCGTAACCACCGCCACCGAGCTGTTGGCTCAGCTGCCCGGCCACGTCTTCACCCAGCGCCTTCGACACCTCGCGCACCACCCGTGGGCGATTCAGCGAGATCTTGATGTCGCGGCCGTTCACCAGTTTGGTGTCCTGCGCTTCACCCATCGCCGTGAAGGCCGAAGTGATTTCGAAGGTCTTGGTGTTGATCAGGCTGAAATCCGCCACCAACGTCAGGCCCAGAACCGCCGAATAGCTGTCGGTGTGCGCCAGCTCGTTCATGTCCTCTGTGAAGTCGATATCGGACACAGTGCCGAACAGCACATAGTCGGCACCCTTGAAGTTGCCGGCCTTGATCCGCTTGATCACGTCGTAAATGTCACCCTTGGACGACGCGGTGTACGGCGTGCCCTGCACCAGCTGGAACATGCCGGTACGCAGGATTTCACCCTTGATGTCGCCGGTGAACTTGCGCAGCTCGGTTTGCTCGATGTAGCTGGTGGTGGCTTCGATCTCGTTATAGCTCGAAGAACCACTGGAACTGTAGTAACCCTCACGATAATTGCTCTGCGCCGAAACGATGTGGATGTATTGCTCCACACGCTCCTGATACGCCAGATCCGTCACCGCGACTTTCGGGGCTGCTTGCGCGCCAAACGCGCAAGCCAGGGCCATCATGCCAATCCATGTGCGCATCGATTAACGCTCCGTGGTTTTGCGGATCTCTTTTTCGTCCATCCACTCGGCCAGACCGCTTTCAACGTCGATCAATTGCAGGCTGAATTTGTAGAAGACGTCTTTGTAATCGCTGCTGCGCTTGACGATGGAGCTGATCGAGCCTTCGATGCGGTACTTGGCAGCCACCATGTTGCCGGTCTTGGCCACGGTGCTCTTCTTGTACAGACCGCTCTGGTTTTGCAGCTTGAGCTGGTCAACCTGGCTCTGCATCGCGTTGTTGTCGCTGGCGAAGCGGGCAACGCCGGTCTTCATCAGCTGGGTCTTGATGCTGGTGGTGATTTCGCGGGTATCGATGTACTCGCTGGTCTTGTTCTTCACGTCGTAGACCTGAACCACCGGACGACCCTGCAGAATGCCGGACTGGGCCAGCGAGCGGGTCATCGACTCGGCGATCATCTGCAGGTCGGTCGAACCGAATTCGTTGGTGACGGTTTCAACAGCCTTGGTGTCGCCGTAGCTGATGTTCTTGCTGCCCAGGGTCGGCGAGGTGTTGGCGCAACCGGAGGCCAGCAGGGCGATAACGGCGATGCAGGAAAAGCGTACAAACATGTCAGTGCTCTCTAAAACAGGAATAGGGTGGCGGGCTTAAGGCGTCTTGATTTCCAGACGGAAGTCCACGGCTTTAGGCGTTGGGGCGATCGCCTGAATGAAGCTGGTCTGGGCGCCGTACATCATTTGGCTTTTCCAGACTTCTTCTTCAGCAACCGGGAAACCTTCCGCGCCGAGCCAGGCGAAGCGGTAGTAGAAAATCTTGTTGCTGTTGAGGGTGTTGCTCAACTGCACGTTGACGGTCATGAAGCCGTTTTCGCGGGCGACGCGCATGGCGCCGACCACGATGTGTTTCTGCGGGCCCATGGCCACGACTTTGCTCGCGGCGCTGCCCGGCTCTGGAGGTGGCGGGGTGGCGCAGCCGCTGGCCAGCAAGGCGAGGGCGGCGACGGCGATGAGTTTGAAGCGCATGCAAAGACTCCGTTCTTAAGGTTGTTTGAGGCTGGCAACGTTGGTCGCACTGGCGCTCGGGATCACGTGGGCGGCGAGACCGCCAGCGAACACCTGATTGCCTACGGCGCGCAGACTGATCACCTGATAACGCTGATCGACGGTGACCTTGACCACCGACCCGCCCACGGCGCTCGGCAGAGTGACTTGGTGCTCACCTTTCTTCAAGCGCAGACGCACCACTTGGGTGTTGTCCGGCAGGGTGCGCCACGTACGGGTATCGGCACCTTCGAGCACGGCTGAAGAAATACCTACTGCCAGACCGGCCAGTGGGTTGGTTTCGTTGATCTGCTTCTGCGCGACACCTTTGGTGATTGCGCGCACGGTGGTACGCAGGATGATGCCGGGCATGTCATCACGCAGGGCGCGACGGGACATGGCGGTGGTGCTGTTGAGTGCAGTCAGGTTGACTTGCTGGCCATCGACACCGATCTGCGCGAACGGCGCGGTAGAGGTGTCTGCTTTGATGATCGGGAACGACAGCGGTGTGATCACCACGTTGTTGGAGATCGGCAATGGCAGTGGCACGCGGATCGAATCGCGTGCTGGCGCCAGACCGCTTTGCACCACGATCAGGATGTCGCTGTCATCGCTCTTGCTCGGCTTGTCGAGGTTGACCAGTGCCTGTTCCAGCAGCGGCGTGTTCGGGCGCAGTTCGACAGCCTTGCGGTAGCCCGGCGCAGCCAGGTCTTTTTCACCCAGCGCTTCGTAAACGAAACCGGCCAGATAATGGCTGAACGCACTCTGGTAGCTGTTTTTCAGACTGACCACTTCCGGTGCGTCGAGGCTGGCGACCGGGTAGCCTTGCAGATCCTTGTACTGAGTCTTGATCCCTTCTTTCTCGGCCTCTTCTTCGCTTTTGAGGTATTCCTTGTCGCGCAGGTCGGCGATCACCGCTTCACGTTCGTGGGTCTTCTTGATCGCAGTGCGAGCGCCGTCGAAGTCGTTGACCGCCAGCAGGTTCAGGGCCATCTGTGTGGTCAGCATGACTTTTTCATAGTCGTAGCCTTCGTAGCGGCGGACCTTGTCGTTGACCACGAAGCTGCCGAACTGGGCGAGGTATTTGCCGGTATCGAGCTTGACCGAATCTTCCCACTGGCCGACGACTTTATCAGCGCTGGTCCAGGCATTCTGGCTACCGGACAGATCGCCCTTGGCGCGCAGCAACTCACCTTTCTCGAAGTAATAGAGCAGGTCTTTGTCGGGGCTGGTGTTGTTCTTTTCCAGCAGGGTCAGCGCGGCGTCGACATTGCCGGAAGCCAGTTGCTGGTTGGTCTGTGCCAGTTCGGAATCGTAGTTGCGAAACGCCGAACAGCCGGACAGCAGAGTGACGGCGCTGAGGGCGATCAGAGTAGGGGCGCGGAATGCCATAGGGGTACTTCTTCCCTGAATTACTGCAGCCACGTGTGCGGGTCGGGCTGCTGGGACCGTTCGACAGTGGCACTGGCCTCCTGCCAATTCCTCATAACCAGAGGAGCTTTTATGCCGCTTCGCCATAGCGAGGGCGCGGCATTATAGGCGTCCGGTGGTGGCTATGTAATAGCTTTTTAATTGCGCGAATTAGTTACGTGCCATTACTTGGCTGGCGCATAGCCGTTACCGATAAGGTTGGCTATGTCGCTCAGGGCTCGCATATAGACCAACTGGTGATCGCGGTCGATGCGCCAAGTGACCGGTGCTGCCCCCGGGACATTCGGGGCGCTGAACAGATGATTGCCTTTTTTCAGACGGACTCGCGCGACCAGTGTCTTGTCCGGCAGAGTGCGCCAGGTTCGGGTGTCGGCCTCTTCGAAAGGATCGTGCTGAGTGACCACCAGCGAGGCTTTGGCCGGATTGCGTTCGTTTTCCCGAGCCTGGGATATCGCGGCCATGTTCGCGCGAAACATCGCCCGGGAAATGATCGCCGGCATGTCGTCGCGTAACGTACGAAAAGCCATGTCGGTGACACTGTTGACGACGGTCAGCGGTCGTTTACGGCCATCCACTACGATGTGGTCGAACGCGGGTGTGACGGTGTCGGGCACCATGATCGGGAGGGCGATCGGCGCGACAATCACCAGGTTTTCATTGAGCCGTACCGGGATCGGCACACTCACCGAACTGCGGGCCGGTGCCAGACCGCTCTGGACGACGATCAGGACATCACTTTCATCCGCTTTGACTGGAGACTTGTCGAGATCGCGCAACGCCTGCCGAAGAAAGGCCAGGTCTGGGCGCAATTCGATCGCCTGCCGATAGCCCGGCGCGGCCAGGCCCCGTTCGCCCAGCGCCTCATACGCGAACCCGGCCAGATAGTGGCTGAAAGCGCTCTGGTAACCGTTTTTCAATTCGATCACCGCCGGGGCATCCAGGGTAGTCACGGGATAGCCTTGCAGATCCTTGTATTGCACCTTGATGCCTTGAGCACCGGCCTGCGCTTCGAGTTCTTCGTACTGGCGCTCCCGCTGACGGGCAATCAGCGCTTCACGTTCGTGGGTTTTCTTGATGTCGGCCCGGGCGCCGTCGAAATCACTCTCGGCCAATTGGTTGAGGGCCATCTGCGTGGTCAGCATGACCTTTTCGTAGTCGTAGCCTTCGTAGCGACTCAGCTTGTCGTTGACCAGCATGGTGCCCATCTCATAGGCGAACCGGTTGAGCAGTTTGCTGGCACCGGAGGGCACGGCCTCTTCGCGCTGAAAGACCCTTTGGTCGGCGCTGCGCCAAGCGGTCTGGCTCTGCGGCAGCACGTTGGCGAAGCTCAGGATCGCGCCTTTTTCGAAGTAATAGAGCAGATCCTTGTCTTCCCACGGGTTGTTCCAATTCAGCAGATCCAGCGCGCCCTGAAAGTTGCCCCGCATCAACTGGTCATTGGTCTGCTGCATTTCCTGGTCGTAATTGCGGTAAGCGGCGCATCCACTGAGGTGCAGGACGGCGATTAGTAGCGCTGAAGACAGCAGATATCGACGCATGGGCAGCGGTTCTTCCTTGAGCTCAAAGGGCGTAGCGAGTCGGCATTATAGGGATGGGTGTTGCTGTTGAGCAGAGGTCAGGGGCGCGCAAATCTGCGAGAAAGCTTGAGTGAATCGGTTTCGAAGTGAACAATATGTAACTTCGTATTTCCATTTGAGAATCATTCATGACTGCCTCGTCCCGCTTCCTGGCCTGGCTGGTGTTCCCGTTGTTCGCCCTGAGCAGCTCCAACCTGATGGCCGACACCGTGGAAGGCGCGCCGCAAGCGCTGCACCTGCTTGATTACATCAGCGCTGACTACCCGCCAACGGTAGCAGCGGGCAAAGTCATGGATGACTCCGAATACCGCGAACAGCTGGAATTCACCCAAGCGCTGCAAGGCTTGATCGCCAACCTGCCGGCCAAACCCGAGAAAGCTGCGCTGGAGCAAGGCGTCGATGCATTGCATGCAGCCATCAGTGCCAAGCAGGACGGCGCCGAAGTGGCCCGTCAGGCACGGCAACTGGGGGCGAAACTGGCGGTGGCGTATGAAGTGAGCCAGGCGCCGATCATCACCCCGGACCCAACCCGTGGTGCGCCGCTCTATGCGCAGAATTGCTCGGTGTGCCACGGCGACACAGGCGCCGGTGACGGCCCGGCAGGTGTCGGGCTGACGCCGGCGCCCGCCAATCTGCGTGATGCTGTGCGCATGGATCACCTGAGCCTGTACGCGATCTACAGCACTCTGGGCCAAGGCGTCGAAGGCACCGACATGCCGGCGTTTGCCGATCAGCTCGATGATCGCCAGCGTTGGGATCTGGCCACTTACATCGCCGGGTTCAGTGCCGATGCAGCGGCGGCCAAATCCGAAAAGAGTTACAACATCGCTGATCTGGCGCGCCAGACACCGACCGAAGTGCAGGCCGCCGAAGGCGCGCAAGCCGCCGCGACCTTCCGCGCTCAGCGTGCGCAGCCGCCGCAGGTCAAGCGAGGTCCGGCGCAGTTGCTCGACTACACCGCTGCGACGCTGGACAAGAGCCTCGCGGCCTACCGCGCGGGTGAGCACGATCAGGCCTACGACCTGTCGGTGGCGGCGTACCTGGAAGGGTTCGAGCTGGTCGAGAGTTCGCTGGATAACGTCGACGCCAACGTACGCAAGGACACCGAAAAATCCCTGATGGCCTATCGGCAGTCGTTGCAGGATGGCTTGCCGGTCGCGCAGGCCGAGCAGCGTCTGGACGCCGCCAAGGCGAAGCTGAAAGAGTCCGCCGGGTTGCTCGGCAGCGACGGTTTGAGCTGGTCGCTGAGCTACATCTCCGGCCTGCTGATTCTGCTGCGCGAAGGTCTGGAAGCGATTCTGGTGCTGGCAGCGATCCTCGCGTTCCTGCGTAACACCGGTCAGCAGTCGGCCGTGCGCAGCGTCAACGTCGGTTGGGGTTTGGCGTTGCTGGCCGGTCTCGGTACCTGGGCGCTGGCGGCGTATGTGATCGACGTCAGCGGCTCGCAGCGCGAATTGCTCGAAGGCGCCACGGCGCTGTTCGCCAGCGTGATGGTGCTGTGGCTCGGGGTGTGGATGCATGACCGCCGGCACGCGGCAGCCTGGCAGGATTACATCAAGAGCAGTCTGGTCGGCGGTGGCGGGCGTTTCGGCTTTGCAATCCTGGCGTTCTTCTCGGTGTATCGCGAGCTGTTCGAAGTGATCCTGTTCTACGAAACCCTCTGGCTGCAGGCTGGCCCCGCCGGGCATGACGCGGTGTTGGCGGGCGGTGCGACTGCGCTGGTGCTGCTGGTCGGACTTGCATGGGTGATTTTGCGCGGTTCGGCGAAACTGCCGCTGACGCTGTTCTTCAGCATCAACGCCGCGCTGCTGTGTGCGCTGTCGGTGGTGTTTGCCGGGCATGGTGTCAAGGCGCTGCAGGAGGCCGGGATCTTCGGTACACGGCCAGTGCCGTTTTTCGATTTCGATTGGCTGGGGATTCACGCCGATGCGTATTCGCTGGCGGCGCAGGCGGCGGCGATTCTGGCGATTGTTGTGTTGTATGGGCGTAGTTGGGTGGCGGAGAAGAAGCGGGTTTCTGCTGCTTGATTGTGTGATCCTGAAAAGATCGCAGCCTGCGGCAGCTCCAGAGGATTGAGGTGATCACACTATTTGTGACCAACCGAAAACCCTGTAAGAGCTGCCGCAGGCTGCGATCTTTTGCTTTTAAGAGGTAAACAAAATGCGTGTATGGATCGATGCCGACGCCTGTCCGCGGGCGGCGAAGGATCTGGTTGTGAAGTTTGCCCTCAAGCGACAGTACGAAGTGGTGCTGGTGGCCGGACAGCCGCAGACCAAGCCGGGGCTGGCTATCGTCAAGTTGATCGTGGTGCCGAGCGGTCCGGATGCGGCGGACGATTATCTGGTCGAGCACGCGGTGCCCGGTGAGCTGGTGATATGCAGCGATATCCCGCTGGCCGATCGGTTGGTGAAGAAGGGCGTGGCAGCGCTGGATCCGCGCGGCAAGGAGTTCGACGAGAAGAACATGGGGGACCGGCTGGCGGTGCGCAACCTGTTCACCGATCTGCGCGAACAGGGCCAGATGAGCGGCGGCCCTGCGCCATTCGGCGATCGCGAGAAGCAGGCGTTTGCCAATGCGCTGGACCGCATCCTGACTCGCCTTACTCGCAAATCCTGACTCTGCACAAATCCAATGTGGGAGCGAGCCTGCTCGCGAAGGCGTTGTATCAGACAACATTGAGTTGATTGACACACCACTTTCGCGAGCAGGCTCGCTCCCACATTTGGTTTTTTGTGCTGCTGGGGTATCAGGCGTCGTTCTCGTGGGTCAGTTCGAGCACACGGTCGACCAGTTTGTTGATTCCCGAAGCCGCTTCGCTGATGTTCTGCGCCAGCATGTACGCCGGAGTCGTCACCAGTTTGCGCGCCTTGTCTTCGATGATGTCGGTCACGGCGCAGTCTTCGTGGGTGGCGCCCATCTTGTTCATCGCCGTGGCGGTGTCGGCATCGTTGCCGATGGTGCAGGTTACGCCCGGGCCGTAGATTTTCGCCGCGAGTGCCGGCGAGATGCAGATCAGCCCCACCGGTTTGCCCGCTTCGGCAAATGCCTCGGCCAAGGCCAGCACGTCTGGCTGCACAGTGCAGCCGGCGCCTTCGATGGCGAAATTCGAGAGGTTCTTCGCCGCGCCAAAACCGCCGGGCACGATCAGCGCATCGAAGTCTTCGACGTCGGCTTCGCGGATGTCCTTGATGTTGCCGCGAGCAATGCGCGCCGATTCCACCAGCACGTTGCGCGACTCGGGCATTTCTTCGCCAGTCAGGTGATTGATCACATGCAATTGCGAGATGTTCGGGGCGAAACACTGCACCTGCGCGCCGCGTTGATCGAGGCGCAGCAGGGTAATCACGCTTTCATGGATCTCGGCGCCGTCGTAAACGCCACTGCCGGACAGGATCACTGCAACTTTTTTGCTCATGGTTTTCTCTCCAGATTCATAGCGCTAAATGTCCACTAATTTATCGCGGGTTGCCATAGGGTTTATGGGTGGCGATCCCTGGGGTCGGCCTCAAGACTCACGCCGTCCAGGCATCGGACACAGCATGCACAGAGCGCTTTCTACATGGATCGCAACGACGGCGGGGTGTTCATTATTTGGGTCGACTGTTCGGCTCGCGCCAGGAAGAGGGCGACGATGAGCTGATGATTTTCGGGGGGAACCACACTGCTGTGCGCAGTGTGGGATGGCGGGCGCCACCCGCCAGCGAGTTACTCGGCTGGCGTCTTGGGGTCGGCGGGATTGTCCAGTTCGACTTGCTGCAACTGCGCGGCTTTTGCGGCTTGCTCGTCGGCGTAGATCTTCCTCGCCAGACGGGCATTCTTGAAGCGGCGACGCAGCCACAGGCCAACGCCCAATACCAGCAGGGCGCCGAGGACCCACAGTTCGTATTTTTTGATGCTGCCGAGCATGCCTTCCAGCACCGCGCCGAAATGGTAAGCCGCAGCCGCCAGCGCGGTGGCCCAGATGGCTGCGCCGATGCCGTTCAGCAGCAGATAACGTCCCGGCGGATAGCCCGACAGGCCGATCGCCACGGGCATCACCGTGCGCAAGCCATACACGAAGCGGAAGCTCAGGACCCAGATGTCAGGATGCTTGCGAATGTGCTCCAGCGCCCGGTCGCCCATCAATTGCCAGCGCGGTTTGCGCGCGAGCAATTTGCGCCCGTGCTTGCGCCCCAGGAAGTACCACAGCTGATCACCGGCATAACTGCCGCAGAACGCCACGACGACCACAATATTGATGTCCATGTAGCCACGGAACGCGAGGAAGCCCGCGAGCACCAGAATGGTTTCGCCTTCGAAGAACGTCCCGAGAAACAGGGCAAAGTAGCCAAAGTCATGCAGAAATTGTTGGAGCATTGTCTGGGTGCTGGCGAAATGAACGCGCAGCCTAACCCTTCGGACACATTCATGAAAGTGTCCAAATGTGTCTCGACGTGAACTATTCCTGCACTGACAATGGAATGCGGCTACATGTCACGGTGCACGCACAACTGTCATCCGTTCGTCATAATGGCCGTCTATAACTGTCACGCTCGCCCGTTTGCGCGGGCTCAGGAGTCCGCCGTGAGCTTTACCCCCGCCAATCGTCTGTTCCCTGCAACCCGCCTGCGTCGCAACCGTCGTGATGATTTTTCGCGTCGGCTGGTGCGGGAAAATGTGCTGACGGTTGATGACCTGATCCTGCCGGTCTTCGTGCTCGACGGTGAAAACCGCCGCGAAGCCGTGGCGTCGATGCCGGGCGTAGAGCGGCTGACGATTGATCTGCTGCTTGAAGAAGCTGCCAAATGGGTCGAGTTGGGGATTCCGGCGCTGGCCTTGTTCCCGGTGACGCCAGCGGAACTGAAATCTCTCGACGCTGCCGAAGCCTGGAATCCGCAGGGCATTGCCCAGCGCGCAACCCGCGCTCTGCGCGATCGATTCCCCGAGCTGGGCGTGATCACCGATGTCGCTCTCGATCCGTTCACCACCCACGGTCAGGACGGCATCCTCGACGAAGACGGCTATGTGCAGAACGACATCACTGTCGATGCGCTGGTCAGGCAAGCACTGTCCCATGCCGAAGCTGGCGCGCAGGTTGTCGCGCCATCGGACATGATGGACGGGCGCATCCAGGCGATTCGTGAAGCGCTGGAAATTGCCGGTCACGTCAACGTGCGCATCATGGCCTACTCGGCCAAATACGCCAGCGCCTATTACGGCCCGTTCCGCGATGCCGTGGGTTCGGCCGCGAACCTGGGCAAGGCGAACAAGGCCTCCTATCAGATGGACCCGGCCAACAGTGACGAAGCGCTGCACGAAGTCGGTGCGGACTTGTCTGAAGGCGCGGACATGGTCATGGTCAAACCGGGCATGCCGTACCTGGACATTCTTTTCCGGGTAAAAGATGCCTTCAAGGTGCCGACCTTCGTCTATCAGGTCAGTGGCGAATACGCCATGCACATGGCGGCGATCCAGAATGGCTGGTTGAGCGAAGCGGTGATTCTCGAATCACTGACCGCCTTTAAACGTGCCGGCGCTGATGGCATCCTGACTTACTTTGCCGTCCGCGCCGCTCAATTGTTACGAGAGCAGAAATAGCCCTCCCAGGAACATTCCATGAATACCGAAGGACTCACTGAAGTTGCCGTAAAAGAAGCTCAGCCGGTGGTCGAACAAATCACCGAAACCCCGCCGGAACTGGAGCCAGCGCCACCGGCGCCGGTCACCGAAACCGCTGCGGCGGTGCCGGCGATCGCCATTCCCGGCCTGGATGACAGCAGCCTGTACATCCACCGCGAGCTCTCGCAATTGCAGTTCAATATCCGCGTGCTCGAGCAGGCGCTGGACGAGTCCTATCCGTTGCTCGAGCGGCTGAAGTTCCTGCTGATCTTCTCCAGCAACCTCGACGAATTCTTCGAAATTCGCGTCGCCGGCCTCAAGAAGCAAATAACCTTCGCCCGCGAACAGGCCGGTGCCGATGGCTTGCAGCCGCATCAAGCCTTGGCCCGCATCAGTGAATTGGTGCACGGCCATGTAGATCGCCAATACGCGATCCTCAACGACATTCTTTTGCCGGAGCTTGAAAAGCATCAGGTCCGTTTCATCCGTCGCCGCAACTGGACGACCAAGATCAAGACCTGGGTGCGCCGTTATTTCCGCGACGAGATCGCGCCGATCATCACCCCGATCGGCCTCGACCCGACGCACCCGTTCCCGTTGCTGGTGAACAAGAGCCTGAACTTCATCGTCGAGCTGGAAGGCATCGATGCCTTCGGCCGCGATTCCGGTCTGGCGATCATCCCGGCGCCGCGTTTGCTGCCACGCATCATCAAAGTGCCGGAAGAAGTCGGCGGCGCTGGCGACAACTATGTGTTCCTCTCGTCGATGATCCACGCTCACGCCGATGACCTGTTCCAAGGCATGAAGGTCAAGGGCTGCTACCAGTTCCGTCTGACTCGAAACGCTGACCTGGCACTCGATTCCGAAGACGTCGAAGACTTGGCCCGTGCGCTGCGTGGTGAGCTGTTCTCGCGTCGTTACGGCGACGCTGTACGTCTGGAAGTGGCCGACACCTGCCCGAAACATCTGTCGGATTACCTGCTCAAGCAGTTCAACCTGAGCGAGACCGAGTTGTATCAGGTCAATGGCCCGGTCAACCTGACGCGTCTGTTCAGCATCACCGGTCTGGACAGCCATCCGGAGCTGCAATACACGCCGTTCACCCCGCAGATTCCGAAACTGCTGCAGAACAGCGAGAACATTTTCAGTGTGGTCAGCAAGCAGGACATCCTGTTGCTGCACCCATTCGAGTCGTTCACCCCGGTGGTCGACCTGCTGCGCCAGGCCGCGAAAGACCCGCACGTTCTGGCTGTGCGCCAGACCCTGTATCGCTCGGGTGCCAACTCGGAAATCGTTGATGCGCTGGTCGATGCCGCGCGTAACGGCAAGGAAGTCACTGCGGTCATCGAGCTGCGTGCGCGGTTCGACGAAGAGTCCAACCTGCAACTGGCCAGCCGTCTGCAAGCGGCCGGTGCGGTGGTGATCTACGGCGTGGTCGGCTTCAAGACCCACGCCAAAATGATGTTGATCCTGCGCCGTGAGCAGGGCGAAATTGTGCGTTACGCGCATTTGGGTACCGGTAACTACCACGCCGGCAACGCCAAGCTCTACACCGACTACAGTCTGCTGACCTCCGACGACGCCTTGTGCGAAGACGTCGGCAAACTGTTCAGCCAGTTGATCGGCATGGGCAAGACGCTGCGCATGAAGAAGCTGCTGCACGCGCCGTTCACCTTGAAGAAGGGCATGCTCGACATGATTGCCCGCGAAACCCAGTTCGCTGTCGAAGGCAAACCGGCGCACATTATTGCCAAGTTCAACTCGCTGACCGATCCGAAGATCATCCGCGCGCTGTACAAGGCCAGCCAGTCCGGTGTGCGCATCGATCTGGTGGTGCGTGGCATGTGCTGCCTGCGGCCGGGTATCGCCGGGGTTTCGCACAACATTCACGTGCGCTCGATCATCGGTCGCTTCCTTGAGCACACCCGAGTGTTCTACTTCCTCAATGGCGGCGAGGAGCAGATGTTCCTCTCCAGCGCCGACTGGATGGAACGCAACCTCGACAAGCGCGTCGAGACTTGCTTCCCGGTGGAAGGCAAGAAGCTGCTGACCCGGGTGAAGAAAGAGCTGGAGCTGTACCTGACCGACAACACCCACAGCTGGAGCCTGCAGTCGGATGGCCGTTACATCCGCAACACGCCAACCGGTAACCAGAACCCGAGAAGTGCACAGGCGACGTTGCTGGAGCGTTTGGGCAGCCCGATTCTGCCAGTGAGCAGCTGAGAGCTGAAAGTCAAAAGCCCCTCACCCTAACCCCGAGGGAGAGGGGACTGACCGAGGTGCCTATGGATTTGCACCGACCCGAGATATCGAGTCGAGCTCAGGATTGGAAAATCACACAAATTGGCCCCCTCTCCCTCGGGAGAGGGCTGGGGTGAGGGGATGGTTCACCTCTGCCCTCAAGTCGAACCCAATAAAAAAGGCGATCCAGAAGGATCGCCTTTTTTGTGCCCAACCAATACTCAGTGAACCGTGAGAACAATCCCCACCCGCGTCAACCAATCAGCCTCAAGCCCGAAATCCGCCTGGGTCAGCTGATTCTCATCCAGCCAGTTCTGCGGAAATTCCACATCAAGGTTATTGCCATTGGCATGCAGCACCACCTGCGGCATCGCCTGCGTACCACGGATGTGGTGGAACAGGATCGCAAAGCGCAGCAGCACGCAGAGGCGGATCAGCTTGTCGCCGTCGGCACCAAAATCGGCGAACTTGTCCTTGGGGATGTTGCGGCGATGGCCGCGCACCAAAAGGGCGAGCATTTGCTGGTCTTCACGGGAGAACCCGGCCAGATCAGAGTGTTCGATCAAATAGGCGCCGTGCTTGTGATAGTGGTAGTGGGCGATGTCGAGGCCGACTTCGTGCACTTTCGCAGCCCAGCCCAGCAGTTCGCGCCAAATGCCGTCATCCAGCTGCCAGTCCTCGGCAACCTGATCGAAGGCGTGCAGGGCTTTGCGTTCGACCCGCTCCGCTTGTTCGACATCGACGTGGTAGCGCTCCATCAGTGACGTCAGGGTGCGTTCGCGCACGTCTTCGTGATGATGACGGCCAAGCAGGTCGTAGAGTACGCCTTCACGCAGCGCGCCGTCGCAGTGATCCATGCGTTGCAGTTCGAGGGCGTCGAAGATCGCTTCGAGAATCGCCAGGCCTGCCGGGAAAATCGCCCGACGGTCGGGCTTGATGCCATCGAAATCGATTTTGTCGACATCGCCCAGCTTGAACAGTCGGCGTTTGAGCCAGGCCAGGCCTTCGGCATTCACTTCGCCGGTGCCGTGCCCGCCGGCCTTCAGCGCCAGGCCAATGGCACGAATGGTGCCGGAGGAGCCGATGGCTTCATCCCAGGTCAGGCGGTGCAGGGCGTGTTCGATGCTCATGATCTCCAGCCGCGCCGCGGTGTACGCCTGGGCGTAACGGGCCGGGGTGATCTTGCCGTCCTTGAAGTAGCGCTGGGTGAAGCTGACGCAGCCCATTTGCAGGCTTTCACGCAGCAACGGTTCGAAGCGCTGACCGATGATGAATTCGGTACTGCCGCCGCCGATGTCGGCGACCAGACGCTTGCCCGGGGTGTCGGCGAGGGTGTGCGACACACCCAGATAAATCAGGCGCGCTTCTTCGCGGCCGGAGATGACTTCCACCGGATGACCGAGGATTTCTTCGGCGCGATGAATGAATTCGAGACGGTTGCGCGCTTCACGCAGGGCGTTGGTGCCGACGATCCGCACGGCGCCCAGCGGCATACCGTTGATCAGTTGGGCAAAGCGCTTGAGGCAATCGAGGCCACGTTGCATCGACTCTTCGTTGAGTTGGCGCTGGTCGTCGATGCCGGCGGCCAGTTGGACTTTCTCGCCGAGGCGCTCAAGGATACGGATTTCGCCGTTCTGGGCCTTGGCCACGACCATGTGAAAGCTGTTGGAGCCCAAGTCGATTGCAGCGATCAGGGACAGATTCTTGGCTTTGGATTGCGGCATGGTCAGGGGGTCTCGGTCGATAACCCCGACATCGTGCCACGATCAACGGCTGACGCCAACGCGCACGGTTCAAACCCTTGATCTGACACAGGAATGCGGGTGACCGCTACGCGGTCATTCGCCAGCAGGCTAGCTCCCACATTGGAACGCGCTCACTTGTGGGAGCTAGCCTGCTAGCGCAGAGGACATTACAGACGCCAAGGCTCTTTCAGGCCACCGCTTCAACCGTACCAATGAAATTCGCCAGTTCCGCCGTTTGCGGATTGGCAAACAACACTTTCGGATCCCCTACTTCATGCACCTTGCCATGGTGCATGAACACCAGTTTGTCGCCGACCTCACGGGCAAAGCGCATCTCATGGGTGACCATGATCAGCGTCATGCCTTCTTTGGCCAGTTGCCGAACCACGGCGAGCACTTCATTGACCAGCTCCGGGTCCAGCGCCGAAGTGATCTCGTCACACAGCAGCACTTTCGGCGACATCGCCAACGCCCGGGCAATCGCCACGCGTTGCTGCTGCCCGCCGGACAGCCGATCCGGGAACGCGTCAAACTTTTCGCCCAGGCCGACACGCTCCAGCATCGCGCGCGCCAGTTCGGCAGCCTTGGCCTTTGGCACTTTTTGCACCACTTGCGGGGCGAGCATGACGTTTTCGCCAACAGTCAGGTGCGGGAACAGATTGAACTGCTGGAACACCATGCCGACTTTCTGCCGCAAGCTGCGCAGGTCGGCGCGGGCGGCGTCGAGGTATTCGCCGTCGACTTCAATCACGCCGTCATTGATCGACTCCAAGCCGTTAAGCGTGCGCAGCAGGGTCGATTTGCCCGAGCCGCTGCGGCCGATGATCGCCACCACCTGGCCTTCCTCGACGCTGAGGTCGATGCCTTTGAGGACGTGGTGATCGCCGTAGTATTTATGCAGGGCGGAAATTCTAAGCAGAGGCATGCAGTCTCCTTTCCAGGTAGCGCGCACTGAGGGACAAGGGGTAGCAGAGCAGGAAATAGCCGAGGGCAACGAGGCCGTAGACCATGAAGGGTTCGAACGTGGCGTTGGCGAGCATGCCGCCGGTCTTGGTCAGTTCGGTAAAGCCGATGATCGAGGTCACGGCTGTGCCTTTGACCACTTGCACCGAGAAACCCACGGTCGGCGCCACGGCAATGCGCAGCGCTTGCGGCAGGATCACGTAGCGCAATTGCTCCAGCGGATTGAGCGCCAGGCTCGATGAGGCTTCCCATTGGCCATTGGGGATCGCCTCGACGCAGCCGCGCCAGATCTCCGCCAGATAGGCGCTGGTGAACAAGGTCAGGGCCACCGCCGCCGCCATCCACGGCGAAATCTCGATCCCGGCCAGCGCCACGCCGAAGAACACCAGAAACAGCTGCATCAACAGCGGCGTGCCCTGGAACAGCTCGATCCAGGTGCGGGCGATATTGCTCGACAAGGTGTTTTTCGAGATGCGCATGATCAGGATCAGCAGCCCGACGATGCCGCCGCCAATAAACGCCACCAGCGACAATGCCAGTGTCCATTGCAGACCGGTGAGCAGGTTGCGCAGGATGTCCCAGAACGTGAAGTCGCTCATTGGCTGCTCCTGGAAATGTAGCGACGGCCGAACCAATTGAGCAATTGGCGGATCAGCAGCGCCATGCACAGATAGATCAGCGTGGTCAGCGCGTAGGTTTCAAATGCGCGGAAGTTGCGCGACTGAATGAAGTTGGCGGCAAAGCTCAGCTCCTCGGTGGCGATTTGCGAACACACCGCCGAGCCGAGCATGACGATGATGATCTGACTGCTCAGGGCCGGCCAGACCTTACCCAGCGCCGGCAGCAGCACCACGTGGCGGAACGCTTCGAAGCGCGTCATCGCCAGTGCCGCTGCGGCTTCCAGTTGCCCGCGCGGGATCGCCTGAATGCCGGCGCGGATGATCTCGGTCGAATACGCCCCGAGGTTGATGACCATCGCCAGCACGGCTGCTTGCCACTCTGAAATCTGCACACCGAGGGACGGCAGGCCGAAGAAGATGAAAAACAACTGCACCAGAAACGGTGTGTTGCGGATCAACTCGACATAGACGCCAAAAATCGCCGAGAACGGACGGATGTTCCACGCCCGTACCAGCGCCCCGACAATGCCCACGCTCACCCCAAGCAGTGCGCCGATGGCCGTCAGCTCAAGGGTGAACAGCGCGCCGCGTAGCAGCAGGTCGGTGTTTTCCACCACCGGCATGAAATCGAACTGATAAGCCATGAGGTTCTCCCGCGCAGTCGATCAGAGATCGGCCGGCAGCGGCTCTTTCAGCCAGGTCTGCGAGTTCTTTTCCAGCGCACCGTCGGTCTTGGCGGTGTTGAGAATGTCGTTGACCTTGGTCAACAGCGCCGTTTCATTTTTGTTCACGCCAACGTAGACCGGCGAGTCCTTGAGCTTCACTTTCAGCGCCGGTACCCGTTTCGGGTTCTTTTCACTGATTGCGACCATCACCACGTTGCCGCTGGCAATCAGGTCGACCTGGCCCGCGAGATAAGCGGCGATGGTCGAGTTGTTGTCTTCGAAGCGTTTGATGGTCACGCCTTCAGGGGCGACTTTGCTCAGTTCGATGTCTTCGATGGCGCCACGGGTGACGCTGATGGTTTTGCCCTTGAGGTCGTCGAGGCTGGTGATCGCCGCCTCTGGTGGGCCGAACACGGCGAGGTAGAACGGTGCGTAGGCGCGAGAAAAGTCGATGACTTTCTCGCGTTCCGGGTTCTTGCCCAGGCTGGAAATCACCAGATCGACCTTGCCGGTGGTCAGAAAGGGGATGCGGTTGGTGCTGTTGACCGGGGTGAGTTCGAGTTTGACCTTGAGCTGATCGGCCAGCAGTTTCGCCGTGTCGATGTCCAGGCCGCGGGGTTTCATGTCCGGGCCGACCGAGCCGAACGGCGGGAAGTCCTGCGGCACGGCGACTTTCAGCGTGCCGCGTTTGACCACGTCGTCGAGACCATCGGCGTGAGCGGGCGCCTGGCACAGCAACAGGCCGGCAAACAGGGAAGCGAGGAGGGCGCTGTAACGCAGGGTCATGGACAATCTCCGGATCGGCGGGAAGTATTTTCTGCGATCGGACAGAGCATGGGCCGTGCCAATACGCAGTTTTCTCTCGGCGCGCCGCAGTTTCAGCGGGGTTGCTCGGTCTTACTGGTCTGAACAGTCAGGTTGTTTTTCGCACTGCGATAGCGCATCGGTCAAGTTCGCCGAACCCCGCTGGGGCACGACTTGCCGGACTCGGCGAATAGCTTTACAACTAGCCGCACATTGGTCTGGTACGTCTGAAAATCATGAACTCGATCTCCCGCGCCGTGCCCGAAGTGGCGCTGCAAGCGATCCGCAAATTGATCACCGAACAGGGCTTCGGCCCGGGCGACGCCTTGCCGTCGCAACGTGATCTGGCGCTTCAACTGGGCGTCAGCCGGGCGTCGTTGCGTGAGGCGCTGTCATCGTTGAGCGCGCTGGGTCTGGTCAGCATTCAGCCGGGCAAGGGTGTGTTCGTGCAGTCGCCGGTGGAGTTGTCGCGCGGGGAGAGTGCCGGGAGCTGGCCCTTCGCGGCGCAGGCCTCGCCGCTGGATATCTTTCAATTACGCTATGCCCTTGAAGGCTTTGCGGCGGGGCTGGCGGCGGTGACGTTGAGCACATCTGATCTGGATGCGCTGGAAGACAATGTCGCCGCTATGCGCGAGCAATTGCGATGCGCCGACTTCGAAGCGGCGGCGAAGCTGGATTTCGAATTTCACCGACGAATCCTGTTGGCCAGCGGTAATCAGGCGATGCTGAGCATCCTTACCGCCAGCGCCGAGATCTTTCTGGAGAGTCAGAAACTACCGTTCATCCGCGCCGAACGCGCCATGGAAACCTGGCAGGAGCACCGCAAGATCCTTCGCGCGCTGGCCCGGCGTGCCTCGGGTGCAGCGCAAAAAGCCATGCAGGAACACGTGCGCAACGCCGCACTGCGCACCGGAATCGCCTTCATTGCTCCCGCCAGCGCTTGACTTGAGCTATACCCAAACTCATAAGGCACCATAGCAAGACTCAATCATCTTCGGCTTCCTGAACCGGAGCGGGGCGGATATGATGGGCCACGTTTTTTTGCTTACAACCTGGAGAATTCCATGAGCAGCGATCTTATCAAACACGTTAGCGACGCTAGCTTCGAAGCCGACGTACTCAAGGCCGAAGGCGCTGTACTGGTCGACTACTGGGCTGAATGGTGCGGCCCTTGCAAAATGATCGCTCCGGTTCTGGACGAAATTGCCGAGACTTACAAAGGCAAGCTGACCGTTGCCAAACTGAACATCGACGAGAACCAGGAAACCCCGGCCAAGCACGGCGTACGTGGTATCCCGACGCTCATGCTGTTCAAGAACGGCAACGTTGAAGCGACCAAAGTCGGCGCCCTGTCGAAGTCGCAACTGGCTGCTTTCCTCGACGCCAACATCTAAGCGTCGCAGCAAAGTGCCTGAAAAAAAGCCCCGCAATTAGCGGGGCTTTTTGCGTATTCAGGGCTAGACGCTCCGAAACTCAGGTGGTACATTCGGCCCCGCACTGGTTTCTCCAATGCCCCCTGCTAGCCGTCGCCGACGCACTCCTTTTCGAATAAGTACGCGATCCTGTCGCCTTCTCTGCGGCGCGGCCTCATTAAGCCAAAAGCTTAATTTCCCCCCTCCATAAATGATTACGTCATTCCTATATGAATCTGACTGAACTCAAGCAAAAGCCGATTACCGAACTGCTCGAATTGGCCGAACAGATGGGCATAGAAAATATGGCCCGTTCGCGCAAGCAGGACGTGATTTTCTCCCTGCTGAAAAAGCACGCTAAAAGCGGCGAGGAAATCTCCGGTGATGGCGTGCTGGAGATTCTCCAGGACGGCTTCGGCTTCCTGCGCTCCGCTGACGCTTCTTACCTCGCCGGCCCAGACGATATCTACGTCTCGCCGAGCCAGATCCGCCGCTTCAACTTGCGCACCGGTGACACCATCGTTGGCAAGATTCGCCCTCCGAAGGAAGGCGAGCGGTATTTCGCTCTGCTCAAGGTCGACACGATCAACTTCGATCGCCCAGAGAACGCGAAAAACAAGATTCTCTTCGAGAACCTGACCCCGCTGTTCCCGACCGTGCGCATGAAGATGGAGGCCGGCAACGGTTCCACCGAAGACTTGACCGGTCGTGTGATCGACCTGTGCGCTCCGATCGGCAAAGGCCAGCGCGGTCTGATCGTTGCACCGCCGAAAGCCGGTAAAACGATCATGCTGCAGAACATCGCAGCGAACATCGCCCGTAACAACCCTGAAGTTCACCTGATCGTATTGCTGATCGACGAACGTCCGGAAGAAGTAACCGAAATGCAGCGCACCGTGCGCGGCGAAGTGGTTGCCTCGACCTTCGACGAGCCGCCGACCCGTCACGTCCAGGTTGCCGAAATGGTGATCGAGAAGGCCAAGCGCCTGGTCGAACACAAGAAAGACGTGGTGATCCTGCTTGACTCCATCACCCGTCTGGCCCGTGCCTACAACACTGTGATCCCGAGCTCCGGCAAGGTATTGACCGGTGGTGTCGATGCTCACGCCCTGGAGAAACCAAAGCGTTTCTTCGGTGCTGCGCGCAACATCGAAGAAGGCGGCTCGCTGACCATTATCGCCACCGCGCTGGTTGAAACCGGCTCGAAGATGGACGAAGTGATCTACGAAGAGTTCAAGGGTACCGGCAACATGGAACTGCCTCTGGATCGCAAGATCGCCGAGAAGCGTGTGTTCCCTGCGATCAACATCAACCGTTCCGGCACCCGCCGCGAAGAGTTGCTGACCGCCGACGACGAACTGCAGCGTATGTGGATTCTGCGTAAGTTGCTGCACCCGATGGACGAAGTCGCGGCCATCGAGTTCCTGATCGACAAGCTGAAAACGACCAAGACCAACGACGAGTTCTTCTTGTCGATGAAGCGCAAGTAATACCAGCGCTGTTCAAAAGGACGCCCCGAAAGGGGCGTTTTTTTTTGCGCGCAATTATTTGTGTATGGATTGAAACGAACGCTGCTGATAACTTTCGCGCTTTCAGGGACTTTGTATCCAAAAGAAGAAAGGTTTTTCATGCATACGTTTGGCAATCGCCGTGATATCGACGGATTACGGGCACTGGCGGTCATCCCGGTCCTGCTGTTTCATTTCGGCTTCAATACATTCAGTGGCGGCTTTGTCGGCGTTGACGTCTTTTTCGTCATTTCCGGCTTTCTGATCACCACCATCCTGTTCCGTGAAATCAGTGCGCAGCGTTTCAGCTTCCTTGATTTTTGGGGGCGCCGCGCCCGACGCATCCTGCCCGCCTTGACCGTAGTGGTCGTGGTAACGCTGGCGCTAGGCTGGCTGTTGTTGACGGCCAAAGACCTTTCCGAACTGGGGCGCACGATTCGTTACCAGTCGTTGTTCATCTCCAACATCCTGTTCATGCGTGAAGACGGCTACTTTGCGCCGGCGTCGGAGCTCAAACCGCTGCTGCATACCTGGTCGCTGGCGGTGGAAGAGCAGTACTACATCTTCTTCCCGCTGATGATGGTGTTGCTGATGCGCTATGTCCGGCATTGGCGCTGGATGCTGTTCGCCGTGCTGCTGGTGTCGTTCGGCCTGAACATCGTCTATATCGAGCGCAGGCCCGAATTCGCGTTTTTCTCGCTGCCGACTCGCGCCTGGGAGTTGCTGTGCGGCGCCATGCTGGCGGTGATGCCTGCGCCGAAGCAGGCCCCAAGCGCATGGCTTCGGCAGTCTGTCGGCCTGGCCGGATTGGCTGCGGTGCTGGTGGCGATCTTCACTTTTGACCGGTCCACGGTGTTCCCGGGCTGGGCAGCATTGCTGCCGGTATTGGGCACGACGGCGCTGATCTGGTCAGGCGCGCAGGGCGCGACATGGACTGGCCGACTGTTGAGTATGCAAGTCCTGGTGTGGATCGGCCTGCTGTCCTATTCACTTTATCTCTGGCATTGGCCGGTCTATGTGTATGCCAATGCGATCTCGATCGACGGCATCCAGCCTCTGGAGGCGCTGGGCTGGATGGCCCTGGCGCTGGGCCTGGCATGGCTGAGCCTGCGCTATATCGAACTGCCGTTTCGGGAAAAGCGAGTATTCGCCAGCCGTAACTCGGTGTTGGTCGGCGGTCTGGTATCGATCACCGTTCTGGCGATCACCGGCTCGGCGATTCGCTCGGCAGACGGTGTTCCACAGCGTCTGAGCGGCAAGGCGCTGGAATACGCTCAGTCCCGGGAGTGGAACGCCGGGCAGTCGAAATGCATGCACTTGAGCACGGACAAGGCGCTGACCAAGTCCTGTCTGGTGGGCGGCGATCCGGAGAGTGGGGCGACAAAGTTGTTCTGGGGCGACAGTCACGCCGCCGCATTGTTGCCGGCCATCGAAGGCAACACCGGTCGTAATGTCCAGCCGGCGTGGCTGTACAGCTTGACGGGTTGCCCGCCGATTATCGAAGACAGGCTGCGCCAGCAGTGCAAAGACTTCAATAAGCGCAACATGGAACGCGTCATCAGTCTGGGGATCAAGGACGTGGTGCTGGCAGCGAACTGGAGCCTGTACGTTTATGGTCGCGAAGATGGCGATGGCGACAGACAATTCCTGCTTGATCGCAAAGACAACCCACGCCAGGCAGAGCAGCGCATGGCCGCCGGCATCAAGGCGCAAGTGTCCGAGTTGCGCGCAGCGGGTGCGCAGGTCTGGTTGTTCAAGGAAGTGCCGTTGCAACACAAGAGCTTCATTGATCGTCTGACCAGTCTGGCGCGAATCGGTCGCTCGGCGGAGGGCCTTGGTCGCCCGCTTCAGGAGCACTTGGCGCGACAGCAGTTTTTCACGTCACTGTTCAGCTCGATGAGCGCCGCCGATTCGGGCGTGCATGTCATCGACCCGACGCCGCTGATGTGCAAGGACGGGTTGTGTGCCATCGATGTCGATGGCCGCTCGCAGTACAAGGACGCGGATCATCTTTCGGACGTGGGCAGCGCCAGACTGAGCCCGCTGTTTGCGCCGTTGCTGCTGGGTACGAACCAAAATTGAGCGATGCCAGGCGCTGACGGGCTGCTGTTTGCCCGTCAGAGCAGGTAGGATGTACGCCTATTTTGAGGGTGCCATCGTCAATGAAATTCAAGGATCTTCGGGATTTCGTGCAGCAGCTTGAGCAGCGCGGAGAGTTGAAACGCATCCAGATTCCCGTCTCGCCGGTGCTGGAGATGACTGAGGTGTGCGACCGCACGCTGCGGGCCAAAGGCCCGGCGCTGCTGTTCGAGAAGCCGACGGGCTACGACATCCCCGTGCTCGGCAACCTGTTCGGTACCCCCGAGCGGGTGGCCATGGGCATGGGCGCCGAGTCGGTCAGCGAACTGCGCGAAATCGGCAAGCTGCTGGCTTTCCTCAAGGAGCCGGAACCGCCGAAGGGCTTGAAAGACGCGTGGTCGAAACTGCCGATCTTCCGCAAGATCATTGCCATGGCACCGAAAGTCGTCAAAGACGCGGTGTGCCAGGAAGTGGTTATCGAAGGCGATGACGTCGATCTGGCGATGCTGCCGGTGCAAACCTGCTGGCCCGGCGACGTCGGCCCGCTGATCACCTGGGGCCTGACCGTCACCAAAGGCCCGAACAAGGACCGTCAGAACCTGGGCATCTACCGTCAGCAGGTGATCGGCCGCAACAAAGTCATCATGCGCTGGCTCAGCCACCGTGGTGGCGCTCTGGATTATCGCGAGTGGTGCGAGAAGCATCCAGGCCAGCCGTTCCCTGTGTCGGTGGCTCTCGGTGCTGACCCGGCGACCATCCTCGGCGCCGTGACGCCAGTGCCGGACAGCCTCTCCGAGTACGCGTTCGCCGGCCTCTTGCGCGGCAACCGCACCGAACTGGTCAAGTGCCGTGGCAACGACCTGCAAGTGCCGGCCACTGCCGAAATCATCCTTGAAGGCGTGATTCATCCGGGCGAAATGGCAGATGAAGGCCCGTACGGCGACCACACCGGTTACTACAACGAAGTCGACAGCTTCCCGGTGTTCACCGTCGAGCGCATCACCCACCGGATCAAACCGATCTACCACAGCACTTACACCGGCCGTCCGCCGGATGAGCCGGCGATCCTCGGCGTGGCACTGAACGAAGTGTTCGTGCCGATCCTGCAGAAGCAGTTTCCGGAAATCACCGACTTCTACCTGCCGCCGGAAGGCTGCTCGTACCGCATGGCCATCGTGACCATGAAGAAGTCGTATCCGGGCCACGCCAAGCGCGTGATGCTGGGTGTCTGGTCGTTTTTGCGACAGTTCATGTACACCAAATTCGTTATCGTCACTGACGACGATATCAACGCCCGCGACTGGAACGACGTGATCTGGGCCATCACCACGCGCATGGATCCCAAGCGCGACACGGTGATGATCGATAACACGCCGATCGACTACCTCGACTTCGCCTCGCCGATCTCAGGCCTGGGTTCGAAGATGGGGCTCGATGCCACCCACAAGTGGCCGGGCGAAACCACTCGCGAGTGGGGTCGTGTGATTGTCAAGGACGACGCTGTCACCCAGCGGATCGATGCCATCTGGAATCAGTTAGGAATAGATTGATGCGTGTAACCCTGCAGCCTTCCGGAGCGGTACTTGAGATACAGCCCGGTGAGCGGATTCTCGATGGTGCGCGGCGCCTGGGCTACGATTGCCCGCAAAGCTGCCGCAACGGCAACTGCCACGTGTGTGCGGCGCTGCTGGTGGAAGGCCGGGTCGAACAGGCCGGCACGGTGCGCGATCACGGTGAGTTCTACACTTGCATAGCCGAGCCGCTGGAAGACTGCATCGTGCTGTGGGATGGCGTGCTTGCGCTGGGAGAACTGCCAGTGCGTAGCCTGTCGTGTCAGGTCATCGAATGCCGCGACGTCGGCGGCGACACCTGGCGTGTGCGTCTGCGTGCGCCGGCCGGCAAGCCACCGCGCTATCACGCCGGGCAATATTTGATGATCGAGCGCGAGAGCGGCGAGAAGTCGGCGTTTTCCATGGCCTCGGCACCGCACGGTGGGCGCGACCTGGAAATCCACGTGCTGGCGCGCGAAGCCAGTGCGTTGAGCCTGATCGAACAACTGCAACGCAACGCAATGGTGCGCGTCGAACTGCCATTCGGTGACACTCACCTCGCCGAGCTGCCGGACGGGCCGCTGGTGTTGGTTGCCGCTGGCACAGGAATGGGCCAGATCCATAGCCTGATCGAACATTGCCGCGCCAACGGCTTCAAGCACCCGGTGCATCTGTACTGGGGCGTGCGTCGGCCGGAAGATTTCTATGAGATCGAACATTGGGACGAATGGGTGAAGCTGCCCAATCTGTTCCTGCACAAAGTCGTCAGCGACCAATGTGGCTGGGAAGGCCGCTGCGGAATGCTGCACGAGGCGGTATGTGAAGACTTTACCGATCTCAAGTCCCTTCACGTCTACGCCAGCGGCTCGCCGGCCATGGTCTACGGGACGCTGGACGCGCTGGTCGAAGCGGGGATGGATGCTCATCAAATGCGCGCCGATGTGTTCGCGTATGCCCCGCGCTCTTGAGCCGTGCGGGTAAATCGTTATAACTCACTATATAGCCGATCGGTATTTATCTAATTGGGTAAATACCGCTAGGTTATATATCAATCAGGCAATCTATTAATAAGTGTGCCATGGCACCTAAATTGCCTTAAAACATATGTGCCTTATTGTTACAACGGTGCGTTCTATTAAGTAATTCTTCACCCGCGGGGAGCTGAACGCTATTCGCCATGAGTGCCATTGAAAACGCTTTTCTGAACCTGGCTTACCCTCCGCGGCTCGATCTTGGGCCGCAGCTGACGCACGAACAACTTCTCGCTTCCATGCAATCGACCATGGCGCGCCACAAGGGCGGGCCGGTGTGGCTGTTCGCCTACGGTTCGCTGATCTGGCGGCCGGAATGCAATTCGGCGCAGCGCATGCGCGGTCGCGTGCACGGCTATCATCGTGGGTTGTACCTGTGGTCGCACGAACATCGCGGCACCCCGGAAATGCCGGGGCTGGTGTTCGGTCTGGATCGTGGCGGTTCGTGCAGTGGATTTGCTTATCGCTTGCCCGAAGACGATCTGGACAGTGCGCTGTATGCACTGTGGAAGCGCGAGATGCCGTTCCCGTCCTATCGGCCACACTGGCTCAACTGCCGGCTCGAAGATGGCAGTCAGGTTCAGGCATTAGGATTTGTTTTGGAGCGACACCTGCCCAGCTATGCCGGCAACTTGCCGGATCACGTGCTGAGCCAGGTGTTCGCAAGCGCTTGCGGGCGTTACGGCACCACTCGCGATTATGTCGAGCAGACCGCCCACGCCCTGCGCAGCCACGCCATGCCAGACCGAAATCTGGAGGCGCGGCTCAAGCGTTGTAAATCACAGGTCGATCAAGCGACCGCTTCGCGGCTCTGACTGGCAACTTGCTTGTGCCATAGCGTCGGGGCCAGGAAGGCCATCGCCAGCAGGCACGCGCTCACCAGCAGGACAAAACCGCCGTCCCAGCCGAAGTGGTCGACGGTGTAGCCCATCGCCGCACTGGCCGCGACCGAACCACCCAGATAACCGAACAGACCGGTGAAACCCGCAGCGGTACCCGCGGCTTTCTTCGGCGCCAGTTCCAGCGCCTGCAGGCCGATCAGCATCACCGGGCCGTAGATCAGGAAGCCGATGGAGACCAGCGCGATCATGTCCACAGTCGGGTTGCCGGCCGGGTTGAGCCAGTAAACCAGCGTTGCCACGGTCACCAGTGCCATGAACACCATGCCGGTCAGGCCACGGTTGCCACGGAAGATCTTGTCCGACATCCAGCCGCACAGCAGCGTGCCCGGAATCCCTGCCCATTCGTAGAAGAAGTAGGCCCACGAGGTTTTATCCACGGTGAAGCCCTTGGCTTCCTTGAGGTACGTCGGCGCCCAATCCAGTACGCCGTAGCGCAGCAGGTAGACGAAGACGTTGGCCATGGCGATGTACCAGAGCATTTTGTTGCGCAGCACGTATTTGACGAAGATTTCCTTGGCGCTGAATTCGTCTTCGTGGCTGGCGTCGTAGCCTTCCGGATAGTCGTTCTTATACTGCTCGATTGGCGGCAGGCCAACCGATTGCGGGGTGTCACGCATGGTCATGAAGGCGAAAACCGCCACGGCCAGAGCCACAGCTGCCGGCACGTAGAACGCCGCGTGCCAGTCGTTGAACAGGCCCATGCCGAGCAGGAACAGCGGGCCGATCAGACCACCACCGACGTTGTGCGCCACGTTCCACACCGAGACCACGCCGCCGCGTTCTTTCTGCGACCACCAGTGCACCATGGTTCGCCCGCTCGGCGGCCAACCCATGCCCTGTGCCCAGCCGTTGATGAACAACAGAATAAACATCATGGTCACGCTAGACGTCGCCCACGGCGCGAAACCGAACACGAACATTACCCCAGCCGATACCAGCAGGCCGAAAGGCAAGAAGAAACGTGGGTTGGAGCGGTCGGACACCAGGCCCATGAGGAACTTGGACAGACCGTAGGAAATGGCGATGGCCGACATCGCCAGACCCAGATCGCCACGGCTGTAGCCCTCGTCGATCAGGTACGGCATGGCCAGGGAGAAGTTTTTGCGCAGCAGGTAATAACCCGCGTAGCCAATGAAAATGCCAGCGAAGATCTGCCAGCGCAGGCGGCGGTAGGTGCTGTCTATTTTTTCTTCAGGCAATGGAGCCTGATGTGCGGCAGGACGAAAGAAAGCAAACATTCAAGAGCTCCAGATTTCTTGTTTTGACTGCGGATGCGAATGTTACAGTTTCGTTACCGAAAATAGCACTGGTTCGCATCCACCAAAAAGGGGAAATGTTGGAAATCGCACATTCCTTTACGAACCTGTCGCTCAGCTGTAACAACGGGGCGTTTTTGTCGCGATTGAAGGGTTGTGTCTTAGACTCGGCTCAATAGTCCCGCCTGATTCAGCAGAGATAAACGATGGCTCCGAAGGTCCGCAGGTTATTGCCGAGGTTGTTGATGGTGGCCGTCGTTGCGGCTTCAGTACTGGCGTTGAGTGTTGTTCAGAGCTCTGCGGCTCCGGGCTTGCGCAATGTCACGGTGTTGATCGTTCGTCATGCGGAAAAACCCGACGTGGGCAGGGAGCTCAATGCCCGAGGCGAACAGCGCGCCGCGGCGTACGCCGACTATTTCACCCCGCTGAAACTGGATGGTCAGACCCTAACGCCGCAGCGGCTGATTGCGACCGCAGACAGCGCCGAAAGTATCCGGCCTCGGCAAACACTGATCCCGCTGTCCCTACGCCTGCAGCTGCCAATCGAACAACCCTGTGCCAATAGCAAAGTCGATAAATTGGTGAGTCTGCTGCGCGAGAAAAATCAGGCGCAAACACTGCTCATCGCCTGGCACCACGGGCACATCAATAAGCTGATAGCGGCGTTCGGCGGCGATGGCCCCGCCCTGATCGGTATGCCGAAATGGCCTGTGGATGTTTACGATTGGCTCATCGTTCTGCGCTTTGATGACAACGGCGAACTCATCGAGTCGCGTAGTCAGAAGATTCAGGAGCAGCTGTTGCCGGGCGATTTTGCGGGATCGCCCGGCAGTTAAAAGTTCTTCCTGATTTCAGCGCACCTGCACCACAACCTTGCCCACAGCCTTGCGCTGGCCAAGATCATTGATCGCTTGCGCCGCATTGCTCAGTGGATACACCTGCGACACCAGCGGTTTCAACTTGCCCTCGGCAAACCAGCCGAACAGTTGCTGGAAGTTCGCCGCGTTGTCCTGCGGTTGGCGCTGAGCGAAGGAGCCCCAGAACACGCCGAGTACCGCGGCACCCTTGAGCAGGGCGAGGTTGACCGGCAGTTCGGGAATGCGTCCGCTGGCAAAACCGACCACCAGCAGGCGTCCGTTCCAGGCGATGGCGCGGATGGCCTGGTCGAAGAGATCGCCGCCGACCGGGTCGTAGATCACGTCGGCACCCTGACCGTCGGTGAGGCGTTTGATTTCTTCCTTTAAGTTGGTTTCGCTGTAGTTGATCAGTTCATCGGCGCCGGCAGCCTTGGCCACGGCGAGTTTTTCCGTGCTGCTGGCAGCGGCGATGACCCGTGCACCCATGGCTTTACCGATTTCTACGGCCGCCAGTCCGACACCGCCGGAAGCACCCAGCACCAGCAGGGTTTCGCCGGGCTGAAGGTTGGCGCGTTGCTTGAGGGCGTGCATCGAGGTGCCGTAGGTCATGCTGAATGCAGCGGCGATGTTGAAGTCCATCGACGGCGGAATCGGCAGCACGTTATAGCCCGGCACCGCGACCTGCTCGGCGAAGCTGCCCCATCCGGTAAGGGCCATGACCCGGTCGCCGACTTTCAGATGACTGACCTTTTCGCCGACGGCGCTAACCACGCCGGCCGCTTCACCACCTGGCGAAAACGGGAAGGGCGGCTTGAATTGGTATTTGCCCTCGATGATCAGCGTGTCCGGGAAGTTGACCCCGGCGGCGTGCACGTCCAGCAGGATTTCGTTCTTCTTGGCGACAGGACTGGCGATGTCTTCCAGCACCAGCGATTCGGCAGGGCCGAAGGCTTTGCACAGCACGGCTTTCATCAGGGCTATTCCTTTGGGAGTGATGGCCGATAAGTGTAGGTGTGTCAGTCAACGGGTCAACGAGCATACCCGGCCCTGATAGCCAGCCATAAGCTTGTGCTTGCGCGGCGGGTCGTTATGCTAGGCCGTAAACCGGATAAGGAGCGAATTGTGAAAGCGTGGATCATGTTGTTGCTGGCCCTGTCTCTGCCTGTGGCAGCGCTGGCCGAAGAAGCCAAAGAAGGCGAGGCGCCGAAGGTCAACTACATCACCCTGAGCCCGCCGTTCGTGGGTAACTATGGGCTCGATGGCACGCCGAAACTGAAGGTGTTCAAAGCCGATGTGGCGCTGCGTGTGACCGGTGAAGAGTCGACCAAATTGGTCAAGGCCAACGAACCGTTGATTCGCAATCAGCTGGTGGCACTGTTCTCCCAGCAGACCACAGAAGCGATGGGCAGCATCGAGGGCAAGGAAAAGTTGCGTCAGGAAGCGTTGAAACAAACGCAGCAAGTAATGAATGACGAAACTGGCAAGCCGGTGGTTGAGGATCTGTTGTTCAACAACCTGATCATTCAGTAAGTGCGTTGGCTGCTGTTCAGGACGCCAGGCTTTTGCGAAAGCGCGCCAGGGCAATGACGAAGAACAGCAGGCCGATGGCCGTCAGCGCCAGCAAGTCCGGCCAGACCACGCTCAGCCCGGCGTCGCGAAACAGAATCGCGGCGCTGAGGCTGACAAAATGCGTGGACGGTGAGCCTTGCATGACCCACTGCAGCCATTGCGGCATGCTGTCCAGCGGCGTACTGCCGCCGGACAGCAGCAACATCGGGATGATCACCGGAATGGCCAGCAGGCCGAACTGCGGCGTCGAGCGCGCCAGGGTCGCCAGAAAGATCCCCAGTGCGGTACTGGCAAACAGATAAACCGCCGTCACCAGTAAAAACAGGCTCATCGAGCCGGACAACGGCACGCCGAGCGCGCCTTTGACCACCACCTCCAGTGACAGCCAGGTGCACAGTACCACCACCAGCAGGTTGCTCCAGATTTTTGCCAGCATGATTTCCATCGCCGTCAGCGGCAGCACCAGCAAATGGTCGAGCGTGCCGTGTTCGCGTTCACGCAGCAGCGCCGTGCCGGTCAGGATGATCGCCAGAATGGTGACGTTGTTGACGATCTGAATCACCGCCAGAAACCAGCCCCCCTCCAGATTAGTGTTGAACAGGGCGCGGGTAGTCAGTTGCACTGGCGCCTTGCTCGCGGCATCGCTCTGGCCGCCATAGGCCTGCAGTTCGCGCTGGAAGATCCGGCCGATGTAGCCGGCGCCCATGAACGCCTGGCTCATCGCGGTGGCATCGACGTTGACTTGAATGGCCGGTTGTCGCGCCGCGAGCAGATCGGTCTGAAAACGCGCCGGTATATTGATCACGAAGGTGTATTGGCCGCTGTCCATGACCTGGTCCAGTTGCGCGTAAGGCAACAGCACAGGTGTCTGGAACTCTGGAGGTTGCAGGGCCTGGGCCAACTGGCGCGAGAGGGCGCTGTGGTCTTCGTCGACGATCGCCACGCTGGCGTTGTGCACGCCGATCACCGAACCGGCGGCGGGCATGTAGATCGCCACGGTAAAGGCGTAGAACAGGAACAGCAGCAACACGCTGTCGTGGCGCAGGCTGGTCAGCTCCTTGAGTCCCAGGCGCAGGATGTGCGCGAACTTGTGCATCAGGCCTCCTGCTTTTTCAGCATGACCAGGCTCAGCCCGGTGAACCCGACAAAGAACCCGAACAGCGCGAGGCACTGCGGCCACAGCTGCCGCAAGTCCAGCGCTTTGGTGAAGGTACCGACGGCGATGTCGAGGAAATGCCCCGCCGGAAACAGCATGCCCATCACCGCTGCGGCCCCTTCCAAAGAGGAGCGCGGCACAATCAGCCCGGAGAACTGGATGGTGGGCAGGCTGGTAATGATCATGGTGCCGAGGATCGCAGCGATTTGCGTACGGGTGAACGCCGAGATCAGCAGGCCCATGCTGGTGGTCGCCAGCACGTAGAGCAGGCCGCCGAATGCCAGCGTCAGCAGGCTGCCCTTGAACGGTACGCCGAACAGCCAGCGGTTCATCGCCACCAGCAGCGCAAGGTTGATCAGACTGACCAGCAGGTACGGCGCTTGTTTACCCAGCAGAAACTCCAGACGAGTCAGGGGCGTGGCGTAGAAGTTGGTGATCGAACCCAGTTCCTTTTCGCGCACGATGCCGAGCGCGGTCAGCATCGCCGGAATGAACGCCAGAATCAGCGCCATCACCCCGGGGCCAATCGCGTTGACGCTGACCACATCCTGGTTGTAGCGAAAGCGCGTTTGCAGGCTGGCGCCCGCCTGATGGTTGATGGCGGGGCTGCTCTGCTCGGCCAACTGTTGAAGATTGGCCAAATGGACGGCTTCGACGTAATTGCGGCTGGTTTCGGCGCGAAACGGCATGCCGCCATCGAGCCAGGCCGCCACGGCGGGTTGGCGCCCGGCGTACAGATCGCGGCCGAACCCGGGGGGAATCTCCAGCGCCAGTTTGATTTCCGAACGTTGCAGGCGTCGATGCAGTTCTTGAGCGTCATGGATGGCCGGTTGTTCGTCGAAATAACGGGAGCCGCGAAAGGCTTCCAGATAAGTTCGGCTCTGCGGTGTCTGATCCTGGTCGTAAACGGCGAACGCGAGGTTTTCCACGTCCAGGGAAATCCCGTAGCCGAAAATCACCATCATGAAAATCGCCCCAGCCAGTGCAAAGGCCATGCGCACTTTGTCGCGCAGCAGCTCCTTGCCTTCGCGACGGGCCACTGCCAGCAGGCGACCGAGGCTGAAACCGCGCTGCTTGAGCGGTGGCGGGTTATCCGCTGGCGCTGTCGGCGATTCACTCGTGGGCGGCGATTGGGCAGTGCCCTGGGCCTGTTCCAGGCACGTCACGAAAGCGGCTTCCAGCGTTTCTCCACCGAACTGACGTTGCAGCGCCGCCGGGGTGTCGCACGCCAGGACTTTGCCTGCGTGCATCAGCGAGATGCGGTCGCAGCGCTGGGCTTCGTTCATGAAGTGGGTGGAGAGGAAAATCGTCACGCCTTGCTCGCGGGAGAGTTCGATCAACAGCCGCCAGAAATCATCGCGGGCTGCCGGGTCGACGCCGGAAGTCGGCTCGTCGAGGATCAGCACTTCCGGGCGGTGCAACACCGCCACCGCCAGCGACAGACGCTGGCGCAGTCCGAGAGGCAAGGCCCCGGACGGCTGATCGGCGACGCTGAGCAGATTGAAGCGCTGAATCAATGCATCGATGCGTTGCGCGCTCTCGGCTTTGGGCAAGTCGAACAGCCGGGCGTGCAGCTCAAGGTTCTGCCGCACGCTGAGCTCGCCATACAGCGAAAAACTCTGGGACATGAAGCCGACCCGCTTGCGCGTGGCCAGATCCTTGGCGTCTACCGGGTTGCCGAGCAGCGTCGCACTGCCCTCGCTGGCGGGCATCAGCCCGGTGAGGACTTTCATGGTGGTGGTCTTGCCGCAACCGTTGGAGCCGAGAAAACCGAAAATCTCGCCGCGCCCGATGGCGAAGCTGACGTGATCCACGGCGGTGAAGTCGCCGAAACGCAGCGTCAGGTCGTGGGCCTCGATGGCGATGTCGCTGCTGCCACCGCTACGTGGCGGAATCACCAGCGGCTGGGCGTCATGCTGGCTGTCACCCTGGAAATGCGTGAAGGCCTCATCGAGTTTGCCGCTGGGGGTGACAGCCGCCAGTTCACGGCTCAAGCCGGTGGCGATCAACTTGCCGTTGTCGAGCATCAGGCAATGCTCGAACTGTTCGGCTTCCTCCATATAAGCGGTGGCGACCAGCAGGGTCAGTTGCCGGCGCTGGCGCCGTACGTCGTCGATCAACTCCCAGAAACGCCGGCGTGACAGCGGGTCGACGCCGGTGGTTGGCTCGTCGAGGATCAGCAGGTCCGGCTCATGGATCAGCGCGCAGCACAGCCCCAGTTTCTGTTTCATGCCGCCGGACAACTTGCCGGCGGGGCGCTCAGCGAACTTCAACAGATCAGTGGCGAGCAGCAGGTTGTGCATGCGTTGTTCGCTGTCGGCTTTTGATAGACCGAACAGCGTGGCAAAGAACTGGATGTTTTCGCGGATCGACAGCTCGGGATACAGATTGCCGCCCAATCCCTGAGGCATGAAGGCGATGCGTGCATACAACGTGTCGCGGTGGCGGCGCTGCTCAATGGGCCCACCGAGGACGTCCAACTGCCCTTGTTGCAGGGCCTTCACCCCGGTGATAAGCCCCAGCAGGCTGGACTTGCCGGCGCCATCGGGGCCGATCAGCCCGCAGCGGGTGCCGGCGGGCAGGCTGAACGTGATCTCGCTCAGGGCTTGCTGTTTGCCGTAGCGGTGCGCGATGCCGTTCGCCTGAACCGCGAGATTGCTCATTGCAGATTGGCCGGCCAGGCGATCGGCGCGGTGCGCACATACCCGGCACCGGGCATGCCGGGCTTGGCTTGCGGCACGGCGCTGGGTTGGGTCAGGCGCAGCTTGACGCGGAACACCAGTTTTTGCCGCTCGTCGCGGGTTTCGACTTCCTTGGGGGTGAACTGGGATTTGCCGGCGACGAAACTGATTTTTGCCGGCAAGGGTTTCTCGGGCAGGGCATCGAGCAGCACCCGCGCCTCATCGCCCACCGCCAGCCGCCCGGCCACGGAGGCGGACAGGTAGAGGTTCATGTACTGATCATTGGGATCAATCAGCAGCAGGACGCGGCCGCCGGCACCCAGTACTTCGCCGGGTTCGGCCATGCGTAACTGGATCACGCCATCAATCGGCGCGCGCAGGCTGCTGTCGTCGATTTCGCTGGTCAGTTGCGCGACCTGCGCCTGCGCTGCGCCGATCGCTGCACTGACCGCCGACACTTGGGCGCGGGCCGCCGTCACCGCAGCGTTGCCGGTGCCCATGCGCGACTGCAATTGGTCGATGGCCTGGGCGCTGACGAAGCCGTGCTTGAACAGCGACTGCGATCGGCCGAGTTCTTGCTGGGCCAGCAATAGCTCACTCTGACGCAACTGCACGTTGGCCTGAGCGGCGTTGAGGTTTTCCCGGGCGCGCAAGACTTCGGCTTCGGCCTGGTTGCGTTGGGCTTCAAGGGTGCGGGTGTCCATGCGCGCGAGCAATTGCCCTTTAGTGACCTTGTCACCTTCATCGACCAGCACTTCGGCCAGGCGACCGGGTGTCTTGCTGGCGATCTGCACTTCGGTGGCCTCGAGTCGTCCGTTGCCGGCCGACAGGCCCTCGGGCAGACGGCTACTGAGCGACTTCCAGTAACCGAAGCCGCCAGCGGCCAGCATTAGTGCAATAAGCGATCCGGCAAATAGAAGTGAGGAACGGCTGTGCGTCGACATGGGGGCATCCTGCGGCTGTGGCGTCCAGTCTGACGGTTCAAGCGCTGGGGGCGCTTGATGTCAATCAAATGAGCGGCAAGCCTAGACCCTTTTGTCTGGGCCCACTGCGTGACCGAGCGGTTCTCAGCGCAAGCCGTGCACAGCGGCCCACTGCTCGGCGGTGACGGGCATCACTGACAGGCGACTGCCTTTTTGTACCAGTGGCATCTCGGCCAGCGCCGGCTGCTGCTTCAGATAATCGAGTTTCAACACCCGCGCAAAGGTTTCGACGTGCGCCACGTCGATTGCACTCCAGGCGTTTTTCTCCGCCGTGGCCTTCGGATCGAAATAATGACTTTCAGGGTCCAGCGCCGTCGGATCCGGATACGCCGCTTCGATTATTTTTCCGATCCCGGCAATTCCCGGCTCCGGGCAGCTGGAATGGTAGAAAAAGAACTCATCCCCCACCGCCATCGCGCGCAGGAAGTTGCGTGCCTGATAGTTGCGAACCCCGTCCCAGCGCGCTTTGCCGAGTTTCTCCAGGTCTCTGATCGAGAGTTCGTCAGGTTCGGATTTCATCAGCCAATAGGCCATGGTTTTTGCTCCTGGAGCGTTCTTTGGGCAAGTTGTCGGGCAATTTTATGACAAACCGACAGTCGGTTGACGTCAGCGTTTGCGCACAGGTTCTCGTTGTCGCAAAATGCCGGCCTTTAAAGCTTGACGCTGCTGCACGGCCTACGAATGGAAACCGCTGCTGTCATCGTGATGATGTGCCTTGAGGGGGGCAATCGATGAAACGCAAACCGGATTTGCTTTGGGTTTTGGTTATTTTGTTTGGTTTGGGCGTTGTGACCACCGGTTACGCGCAAAGCCTGTGGGCCAACAAGGCCGACGCACCGATTGAAATCGCGCAACAGGTTCAACAGTCAACAGCCTTCAAGCGCTGAAACTGCCTCCTCGACGCCGCTGATCTGCGGCGTTCAGTCTACGAAATACCACGCCTTGTCAGTGACCGTGCCTTGCAACGGTACATCCCAACTCGCCTGTGCCAGCCGTTCGACCTTCTGACATTCATGGGCCAGACCCAATAATGTCGGCTTGCGCCAGTTCTTGCGCCGCGCCAGATACGCCAGGCTGCGATCATAGAAGCCGCCGCCCATCCCCAGACGTCCGCCGACGTCGTCAAATCCCACCAGTGGCAACAACACCAGATCCAGTGTCCAGATCTTGCGCTGGCGAGCCAGATTGGCGCGCGGCTCAAGAATGCGGAAACGGTTGGGTTTGAGTTTTTCGCCGGGCCGGATGCGCTGGAACACCATTTTGGTTCGCGGCCAGGCGCTGAGCACCGGCAGGTACGTGGCCTTGCCCCGGCGCTGTGCTTCACGCAGCAGCAGACGCGGATCGATTTCACCGTCGGTGGGCAGGTACAGGGAGATGTGTTTTGCCCGGCGAAAGTGCGGGTCTTGCGCCAATTGCCGGAACAAGCCTTTGGCAGCCTGGCGTTGTTCAGCAGCAGTCAGTGCGCGGCGCGCCTTGCGCAGCAGGCGGCGGAGTTGCGGGCGGGGCAGCAGCGCGAGTTCGGTCATGGTTCGGCTTCGGCAGGTTGGACGAAAACGTACGCATAAAAAATCCGATGTCGGCATTCACCGACATCGGATTCGAATCAGGCTCCCCGGATGAACCGCTGTCAACTTAGCCCTTGAACCCGAAAGTTCAAGGTGGAAGATGCAGTAGACTTTAAGGCTTTCCGTCTGGCGGACATGCACACCAGCCCAACGTGCAACTTCCAGGGTAGTGCGAATCGGCTCAGGGACATCGTCAACTGGCAAGCACCCCAGGGAGTGCCGCGAGTATACCTCAAGCGGACGGGCGAATCAGCCCTTGCTGATGTCCGGATCGTCGGCCAGGACCAGATCGACACGATCGAGCAAGTCACGCACCTGCTCACGGGTCGAGCCGCTGGCTTGAATGTCCGGGCGCTCTTCTTTGTGCAAGAGATCGTGAGTGATGTTCAGTGCGGCCATCACAGCAATGCGGTCGGCACCGATGACTTTGCCGCTGCTGCGGATCTCGCGCATCTTGCCGTCCAGGTAGCGTGCGGCGCTCACCAGATTGCTGCGCTCTTCCTGCGGGCAAATGATCGAATATTCTTTATCGAGGATCTGCACGGTAACGCTATTGCTTGAACTCATGAGTCTTGCTCCAGGGCCTTGAGGCGCGAAATCATCGATTCGACCTTACGCCGGGCGATTTCGTTTTTTTCAATGAGGTGCGCGCGTTCCTCGCGCCAGGTCTTTTCCTGAGCTAGTAAGAGTGCGTTTTGACTCTTTAGTTGCTCGACTCGGCCAATCAGCAGTTCGAGTCTGGCCATCAGCGCTTGCAGGTCGTTGTCTTCCATTGGATTCACTGTCTGATGGGTTAGCTGGCGGACAGCCTTTAATAGTCTTGGCGAGTCTGTCGATGTAGGATACAAGGCCTCCATTCTAGACATAGCGCCGTCTGGCGCCTAGCTGCCCATGACCATTGCGAATTCCCCGTACCAAGCCTTTGCCACCCTGCTGACCTCCAGCGGCCATAACGTCTCGCCTGCCGAACTGCACGGCTTGCTGCTCGGGCGCAGTTGCGCCGGTGCCGGCTTCAATGCCGACGAGTGGCTGATCGATGCCGCCGAGCTGCTCGAAAGCGAGCCCCAGGACAACATCCGCAACGCTCTGATTGGCCTGCAAGAGATGGTCAAGGGTGAGCTGACCGGCGACGACGTCACTGTCGTCCTGCTGCTGCCGACCGATGACGCGCCACTGGCTGAGCGTGCCGCCGCACTGGGCGAATGGTGCCAGGGCTTCCTCAGCGGTTTCGGCCTGAACTGCCGCGACAGCAGCATGCTCAGCACTGAAGCCACCGAAGTGTTGCAGGATCTGGCCGCCATTTCCCAGGTGCAAGATGCCCTGGAAGAATCCGAAGACGGCGAGACCGACTACATGGAAGTCATGGAGTACCTGCGCGTCGCGCCGCTGCTGCTGTTCACGGAAACCAAAAAAGCCGACGTGCCGCCAGCCGCCAAGCCGTCGCTGCATTAATCGCGAGCCAGGGAAAGCCATCTGCCCATGATCCATATCCCGAAAGCGGAATACAGCCGTCGCCGCAAGGCCCTGATGGCGCAGATGGAACCCAACAGCATCGCAATTCTGCCCGCCGCCGCGGTGGCCATCCGCAACCGCGACGTCGAGCACGTCTACCGTCAGGACAGCGATTTCCAGTACCTCAGCGGTTTCCCCGAGCCGCAAGCCGTCATCGTTTTGATGCCCGGCCGCGAGCACGGCGAATATGTTTTGTTTTGCCGAGAACGCAACGCTGAACGGGAAATGTGGGACGGCTTGCGCGCCGGCCAGGAAGGCGCGATACGCGACTTTGGCGCCGACGACGCATTCCCTGTCACCGACATCGACGACATCCTGCCGGGCTTGATCGAAGGTCGCGACCGGGTGTATTCGGCGATGGGCAGTAACCCCGAATTTGACCGACACCTGATGGACTGGATCAACGTGATCCGCTCTAAAGCGCACCTCGGCGCCCAGCCCCCGAACGAATTCGTTGCCTTGGATCATCTGCTGCACGACATGCGCCTGTATAAATCGGCGGCAGAAGTGAAGGTGATGCGCGAAGCCGCACGGATTTCGGCCCAGGCCCACATCCGCGCGATGCAGGCCAGCCGCGCCGGGCTCTACGAGTACAGCCTCGAAGCCGAGCTCGATTACGAATTCCGCAAGGGCGGGGCGAAGATGCCGGCTTACGGTTCGATCGTTGCTGCCGGGCGTAATAGCTGCATCCTGCATTATCAACAAAATGACGCGCTGCTCAGGGACGGTGATCTGGTGCTGATCGACGCCGGTTGCGAAATCGACTGCTACGCCAGTGACATCACCCGCACCTGGCCGGTCAACGGCAAGTTTTCGCCCGAGCAGAAAGCGATCTACGAATTGGTACTCGCCTCGCAGGAAGCCGCGTTCGCTGAAATTGCCCCGAACAAGCACTGGAATCAGGCGCACGAAGCCACGGTTCGAGTCATCACCGCAGGTTTGGTGAAGCTGGGCCTGTTGCAGGGCGACGTCGACGAATTGATCGCGACTGAGGCTTATAAAGCGTTTTACATGCACCGCGCCGGCCACTGGCTGGGGATGGATGTACACGACGTCGGCGAGTACAAGGTCGGCGGCGAATGGCGCGTGCTGGAAGTCGGCATGGCGCTCACCGTGGAGCCGGGTATCTACATCGCCCCGGACAATCAGAACGTAGCGAAAAAATGGCGCGGCATTGGCGTGCGCATCGAGGATGACGTGGTAGTGACCAAGACCGGCTGTGAAATCCTCACCAACGGCGTACCGAAAACCGTCGCCGACATCGAAGCGCTGATGGCGCAAGCACGGGCACACGCGGCATGAGTCGAGTCAATCTGGCAATCATCGGTGGCGGCCTGGTCGGCGCCAGTCTGGCATTGGCGCTGCAGGCCGGGGCCAAGGCGCGCGGCTGGAAAATCGTGCTGATCGAACCGTTCGCGCCTGGTGACAGTTGGCAGCCGAGCTACGATGCACGTTCCTCGGCGCTGTCCTTCGGCGCGCGACAAATCTATCAACGGTTGGGCGTGTGGCAGGAAATCTCCCGTCGCGCCGAGCCGATCAAACAGATCCATGTGTCCGATCGTGGCCGCTTCTCCACCGCGCGGTTGTCGGCGATGGAAGAGGGTGTGCCGGCGCTCGGTTACGTGGTGGAAAACGCCTGGCTCGGCCAATGCCTCTGGCGGCACGTCGACAAGGATGTGATCAGCTGGCGTTGCCCGGCGGAAGTCACGCGCATGGAGCCGTTGTCCGACGGCTATCGCCTGACTCTTAATGATGAAACCACCATTGAGTGCGACCTCGCGGTGCTGGCCGATGGCGGGCGCTCCGGATTGCGCGAGCAGTTGGGCATCAACGTGCGCAAGCGTCCGTATAACCAGAGTGCGCTGATCGCCAACATCACCCCGAGCGAAGCGCACAACGGCATGGCGTTCGAGCGTTTCACCGACGAGGGCCCGATGGCCTTGCTGCCGCTGCCGGATAACCGTTGCGCATTGGTCTGGACGCGTCTGGGCATGGACGCACAACGCCTGGCCGATTTGAGCGAGCGCGATTTCCTAAGTGAATTGCAGGGCGTGTTTGGTTACCGCCTTGGCACGTTGAAACAGGTGGGGGCGCGGCATTTGTATCCGCTGTCGCTGGTCGAAGCCGAAGAGCAGGTGCGCTCGCATCTGGCCGTACTTGGCAACGCCGCGCACAGTTTGCATCCGATTGCGGGGCAGGGTTTCAACCTGTCCCTGCGTGATGCCGATGCTCTCGCCGCGGCGTTGCTCGCCAGCGACAAACCATTGGGCGACTTCGCCACGTTGCAGGCTTATCGCGAGCGTCAGCGTCTCGATCAGGACCTCACGGTGGGGTTCTCCGATCAGGTTACGCGGCTGTTTGGCAGCACCCAGCCGTTGGTATCGCTGGGGCGCAACATCGGTTTGCTCGGTCTCGACCTGTTACCCCCCGCCAAGCGCTGGTTCGCCCGCCAGGCCATGGGTTTGGGAACTCGTCCGGATGCTTAAGTGGTTGAGCGACAAGTTCGGCAAGGCGCGGTTGATGCGTTGGGTGATGACCTGTTACCCGCCGTATCTCGGCGCCGGTGTTCGGGTACGGCACATCAGCGACGACTTTCGCGACATTCAGGTGTCGATGGGGTTGGGCTGGTACAACCGCAACTACGTCGGCACGCAGTTTGGCGGCAGTCTGTATTCGATGGTCGATCCTTTTTTCATGTTGATGCTGATGGAAAACCTCGGGTCGCGGTACATCGTCTGGGACAAGGCCGCCGACATCGATTTCATTGCGCCGGGCAAAGGCCCGGTGTTCGCCCGGTTTACCATCGACGACACCTTGCTGGACGAGGTCCGTCGGCAGACCGCCACTGGCGAAAAGTACCTGCCGCAGTTGCAGGTCGATATTCATGACGGCGCCGGCAACCTTGTCGCGCGGGTCGGTAAAACCCTTTACGTGCGGCTCAAGCCGCAAGCGAGACAGGCTTAAAGCATGGAAATGCGCGCAGATCTGCTGATTGTCGGAGCCGGAATGGTCGGCAGCGCCCTGGCGCTGGCGTTGCAGGACAGTGGCCTGGAAGTTTTGCTGCTCGACGGCAGCCCGCTGAGCGTCAAACCGTTCGATGCCCAGGCGCCATTCGAACCGCGGGTGAGTGCGTTGTCGGCGGCCAGCCAGCGGATTCTCGAACGCCTTGGTGTGTGGGAAGGCATCGCCAGTCGACGCAGCAGTCCGTACACCGACATGCACGTCTGGGACGGCAGCGGCACCGGGCAGATTCACTTCTCGGCGAGCAGCGTGCACGCCGACGTACTCGGCCATATCGTCGAAAATCGTGTGGTGCAGGATGCTTTGCTCGATCGTTTGCACGATTGCGATCTGGGCATGCTGGCCAACGCACGGCTGGAACAGATGCGCCGCTCCGGCGATGACTGGTTGCTGACCCTGGCTGATGGCCGGCAGTTGCGCGCTCCGCTGGTGATCGCGGCGGATGGCGCCAACTCAGCGGTGCGCCGTCTGACCGGTGTCGCGACCCGCGAGTGGGATTACCTGCATCACGCCATCGTCACCAGCGTGCGCAGCAGCAAGCCGCATCAGATGACGGCGTGGCAACGCTTCACCGATCACGGGCCGCTGGCGTTTCTGCCGCTGGAACGCGAGGGCCAGCAGGACTGGTGCTCGATCGTCTGGTCGACCACGCCGAGCGAAGCCGAGCGTTTGATGGCGCTGGATGAAGCGGCATTCTGCCGAGAGCTGGAGCGGGCGTTTGAAGGTCGCCTGGGCGACGTCGTCAGTGCCGATCCACGGCTGTGCGTGCCACTGCGTCAGCGCCACGCCAAGCGCTATGTGGCTGAAGGCCTGGCGCTGATCGGCGATGCCGCGCACACCATTCACCCGCTGGCGGGGCAGGGCGTGAACCTGGGTTTCCTCGATGCGGCGGTGCTGGCTGAAGTGCTGTTGCAGGCTAACGAGCGTGGTGAACGGCTGGCGGATGTGAAAGTGCTGAGCCGCTACGAGCGCCGGCGCATGCCGCATAACCTGGCGTTGATGGCGGCGATGGAAGGGTTCGAGCGCTTGTTCCAGGCCAATCCGCTGCCTGTGCGCTGGTTGCGTAATGCCGGGTTGAAGCTGGTTGAGCAGATGCCTGAGGCCAAGGCGCTGTTTGTGCGTGAAGCCCTCGGTTTGACGGGTGACCTTCCGGCACTCGCAAAACCCTGAGGCCTGCATTGAGGCTGACGGCCTCATCGCGAGCAGGCTCACTCCTACATTTGGCAATGCGTCCCTATGTAGGGATTTGTTTAGCACCGTGCAACATCTGGTAACTCCTTGCCCAAGTGATCGATTGAGAACGTAAATGTGAGTCCTTATCATTTGGCCCACATTTCCCGACCGAGAGACCACTCCCATGTTGGCACCCAAGCGTCTTCTGACCGCACTGGCCTTGACCCTGATCGGCAGCACCACTGCCCAGGCCGCCGACGAGGTGGTGGTTTACTCCTCGCGCATCGATGAACTGATCAAACCAGTGTTTGATGCCTACACCGCCAAAACCGGGGTGAAGATCAAGTTCATCACCGACAAGGAAGCGCCGCTGATGCAGCGCATCAAGGCTGAAGGCGAAAACGCCACCGCCGACCTGCTGCTGACCGTTGATGCCGGCAACCTCTGGCAGGCCGAGCAGATGGGCATCCTGCAACCGTTCACCTCGAAAACCATCGACGCCAATATCCCCCAGCAATACCGCGCCTCTAGCCACGCCTGGACGGGGTTGAGCCTGCGCGCACGGACCATCGCCTATTCCACCCAGCGAGTGAAGCCGGGCGAACTGACTACCTACGAAGCACTGGCCGACAAGAACTGGGAAGGTCGTCTGTGCCTGCGCACGGCGAAGAAGGTCTACAACCAGTCTCTCACCGCAACCATGATCGAAGTGCATGGTGCCGAGAAGACCGAGAAGATCCTCAAAGGCTGGGTCAACAACCTGTCCACCGATGTGTTCTCCGATGACGTTGCAGTGCTCGAAGCGATCAATGCCGGGCAGTGCGATGTCGGCATCGTCAATACCTACTACTACGGTCGCCTGCACAAGCAGAAGCCGGAACTGCCGGTGAAACTGTTCTGGCCGAATCAGGCGGATCGCGGTGTGCACGTCAATCTGTCGGGTATCGGCTTGACCAAACATGCACCACACCCGGAAGCCGCCAAGGCACTGGTCGAGTGGATGACCACGCCTGAGGCGCAGAAAATCTTCGCCGACGTGAACCAGGAATTCCCGGCCAACCCTGCCGTTGCACCGTCGGAAGAAGTGGCGGCATGGGGCAAGTTCATTGCCGACACCTTGCCGGTGGAAGTGGCGGGCAAGCGCCAGGCCGAAGCGATTCGCATGATGGATCGGGCAGGCTGGAACTGAGTCTGCTGATTTAGAGAGCAAAAGATCGCAGCCTTCGGCAGCTCCTACAGGGTGAGCACAATCCCACTGTAGGAGTTGCCGAAGGCTGCGATCTTTTTGCTTTTCTCCTTACACTCTACGTTTTTCCTCCACGAGAGTTCGCAAGTGGCCCACCCCGCCCAACGCCGCTGGTATCCCATCGTCTTCGCCATTGCCGCGCTGGTGCTGTTGCCCCTGAGCATTCTGCTGCTGTCATGGCAGACCATCGATCAACAGATCTGGTCGCACCTGTGGGAAACCCAGATGCCGCGCCTGCTGGGCAACACCCTGACGCTGGTGCTCGGCGTTGGTTTCGGTGTGACGCTGCTGGGCGTGAGCCTCGCCTGGCTCACCAGCCTCTGCGAATTCCCCGGCCGCCGCTGGCTCGATTGGGCACTTATGCTGCCCTTCGCCATCCCGGCCTATGTGCTCGCTTTCGTCTTCGTCGGCTTGCTCGACTTCGCCGGGCCCGTTCAAACCCTGCTGCGTGAATGGTTCGGTTCCGGCCTGCGGCTGCCGCGTGTTCGCTCCACCGGTGGGGTGATTCTGGTGTTGGTGCTGGTCTTCTACCCCTACGTCTACCTGCTGGCACGCACGGCGTTTCTCGCTCAGGGCAAAGGCCTGATGGAAGCCGCGCGCGTGCTCGGGCAATCACCCTGGCAAGCCTTTTGGCGCGTAGCGTTGCCGATGGCGCGTCCGGCGATTGGTGCGGGCGTGGCACTGGCGTTGATGGAGACTCTGGCGGATTTCGGCGCGGTCTCGGTGTTCAACTTCGACACCTTCACCACGGCGATCTACAAGACCTGGTACGGCTTCTTCAGCCTGTCCAGTGCGGCCCAATTGGCCAGCCTGTTGTTGCTGGTGGTAATGCTGGTGCTGTACGGCGAACGTCGTGCACGCGGCGCGAACCGGGCGAGCAACGAGCGACCGCGGATCAAGGCGCTGTATCACCTGCGCGGGGTCAAAGCTGTAGCGGCGATGAGTTGGTGCGCATTGGTCTTCGCCTGCGCGTTTGTGATTCCGGTTTTGCAATTGGTCGTGTGGTTCTGGCAGCGCGGGCGTTTCGATCTCGATGAGCGCTACGCCGGGTTGATCCTCCACACCCTCTATCTGGGTGGCATGGCGGCGTTGATCACCGTCAGCGTTGCATTGCTGCTGGCGTTCGCCCGACGGTTGGCGCCGACCCGGGCGATCCGCTCCGGGGTCAGCCTGGCCAACCTCGGTTACGCCCTGCCGGGCTCGGTGTTGGCGGTGTCGATCATGCTCGCCTTCAGTTATCTGGATCGCGAACTGGTGATTCCGCTTTCGGGCTGGCTCGGTGGTGCAGGCAAACCGTTGTTGCTCGGCAGTCTGGCGGCGTTGCTGATGGCATATCTGGTGCGGTTCATTGCCGTCGCGTATGGCCCGCTGGAAAACAGTCTGGCGCGTATACGGCCATCTTTGCCGGAAGCGGCACGTAGCCTGGGTGTCAGTGGGCCGCGACTGTTTTTCAAAGTGTATCTGCCGTTGTTGTTGCCCGGCACGTTGAGCGCGGCGCTGCTGGTGTTCGTCGATGTGCTCAAGGAAATGCCGGCAACCCTGCTGATGCGCCCGTTTGGCTGGGACACGCTGGCCGTACGCATCTTTGAAATGACCAGCGAAGGCGAATGGGCGAGGGCGTCGTTGCCGGCGCTGACCCTGGTTCTGGTCGGACTATTGCCGGTCATTGGTCTGATCCGTCGCTCGGCGCACCGAAACACTTAGTCGTCAGTCCTGAATCATGCGGCTACAATGCGCGGCATTCGGTGCGGTTCGTCTGACAGACCCGTTCGCTGGAAACAGCTCAAAGCCTTATATTTCGAGGCTTTCAGCCGTGCAGCGGCAGTCCGCACCCTCGCCACGCCCGGAAGGAGAAACCCATGGGACAGCGTACGCCTCTGTATGACCTGCATCTCGCCCTCGGCGCGAAGATGGTCGATTTTGGCGGTTGGGACATGCCACTGCATTACGGCTCGCAGGTCGAGGAGCACCACGAAGTGCGCCGCGATTGCGGGGTGTTCGATGTGTCCCACATGACCGTAATCGATGTTAACGGCGCCCAGGCCAAGGCCTGGCTCCAGCATTTGCTGGCCAATGACGTCGAACGCCTGCACCGCCCCGGCCGTGCGTTGTACAGCACCATGCTCAACGAGCGTGGCGGCATCGTCGATGACATGATCGTCTACCGCCTCGAAGACGGTTATCGTCTGGTGTTCAACGCCTCGACCCGTGATCAGGACCTGGCCTGGATGCAGGCGCAACTCGGCAGTTTCACCGTGCAACTGCACGAGCGCTCGGAGCTGGCGATGCTGGCCATTCAAGGCCCGCATGCCCGGCACAAGATTGCCGAACTGGTCACCCAGTCGCGTGCCACGCTGATCCAGCACCTCAAACCCTTCGAAGGCGAGACCGACGGCGACTGGTTCATTGCCCGCACCGGTTACACCGGTGAAGACGGTCTGGAAATCGTATTGCCGGCCAATCAGGCCCCGGCATTCTTCAACGATCTGGTGGGTGCCGGCATTTCCCCGATCGGCCTCGGTGCCCGCGACACGTTGCGTGTGGAGGCCGGCATGAACCTCTACGGTCAGGACATTCATCAAGACGTTTCGCCGCTGGCTTCCAACATGGCCTGGAGCATCGCCTGGGAACCGGCCTCGCGTCAGTTCATCGGCCGTGCTGCGCTGGAGGCGGAAAAAGCCGCTGGCGTTGCACACAAACTGGTCGGTCTGGTGCTTGAGGAACGCGGTGTTTTGCGTGCCCACCAGGTCGTTCGTATCGCCGATGTTGGCGAAGGGGAGATCACCAGTGGTAGTTTCTCTCCTACGCTAAGCAAATCGATTGCCCTGGCGCGTGTTCCGATGGCGACTGCCGACCGCGCCGAAGTGGAAATCCGTGGCAAGTGGTACCCGGTACGAGTGGTCAAACCGACCTTCGTACGCCATGGCAAAACTTTGATCTAACCTTTCCCGGCGGGCACCACCGCTGACAATTTCTTGAGGACACTGAAGATGAGCGATATTCCTGCCGACCTGCGTTTTGCCGAAAGTCACGAATGGGCACGTCTGGAAGCCGACGGCACCGTCACTGTGGGCATCAGCGATCACGCGCAGGAAGCGCTGGGTGATGTGGTGTTCGTCGAGCTGACCGAAGTCGGCAAAGTATTTGCGGCTGGCGATCAGTCCGGTGTGGTCGAATCGGTTAAAGCCGCTTCCGACATCTACGCCCCGGTCAGCGGCGAAGTCATCGCGATCAACGATGAGCTGAGCGGTTCGCCTGAGCTGCTGAACTCCGACCCGTACGGCGCATGGATCTTCAAGCTCAAGCCAAGCGACAAGGCTGAGCTGGACAAGCTGCACGACGCGGCTGCCTACAAGGCTGCCATCGGCGAGTAAGCTGAGCGCTGCACCCCAAAGCCCCGACTTGTCGGGGCTTTTTTGTTCAGGATCAAAAGATCGCAGCCTTCGGCAGCTCCTACAGAGGCAATGTGTATCCATAAAATGGATTCCTGTAGGAGCTGCCGCAGGCTGCGATCTTTTGATCTCCTAGGGCACTGCTATGCTGGTTTGACCGTATTTGCCTTGACGCCGAGCGCCAGCCAAGAGAGAGCCCGTCATGTCCCAGTTGCCGTCCCTGAGCCAGTTACGCGATCCCGAGGCCTTCCTGCGCCGCCATCTCGGTCCCGACGCCGCCGAGCAGCAGGCCATGCTCGACAGCCTCGGCCTCGGCAGCCGAGGTGAACTGATCGAGCAGACCGTGCCCCCGGGCATTCGCTTTAATCGCGCACTGGATCTGCCGCCAGCGCTGGATGAGCAAGCGGCGCTGGCCAGGCTGCATGGCTACGCCGAGCAGAATCAGGTCTGGACCAGCCTGATCGGCATGGGCTACCACGGCACGCTCACGCCGACCGTCATCTTGCGCAACGTGCTGGAAAATCCCGGTTGGTACACCGCTTACACGCCGTATCAACCGGAGATTGCCCAGGGTCGGCTCGAAGCGCTGCTGAATTTTCAGCAACTGACCATCGACCTCACCGGCCTGGAACTGGCCAACGCCTCATTGCTCGATGAGGCTACTGCGGCGGCGGAAGCCATGGCACTGGCCAAACGTGTCGCCAAGTCGAAGAGCAATCTGTTTTTTGTCGACGAGAACTGTCATCCACAAACCATTTCCGTCGTGCAGACCCGGGCCGAAGGTTTCGGTTTCGAGTTGATCATCGGCGCTGTGGATAACTTGAAGCAGCACCACGTATTTGGAGCACTGCTGCAATACCCCGACACCCACGGCGAGATCCGCGATCTGCGGCCGCTCATCGATCACTTGCATGCCCAGCAGGCGCTGGCCTGTGTCGCCACTGATTTGCTCAGTTTGTTGTTGCTGACGCCGCCGGGTGAGTTGGGCGCCGATGTGGTGTTCGGTTCGTCTCAACGCTTTGGCGTGCCGATGGGCTATGGCGGGCCACACGCCGCTTTTTTCGCCAGTCGCGAGGAATACAAACGGGCGATTCCCGGGCGGATCATCGGTGTGTCGAAGGACGCCCGCGGCAACGTCGCGTTGCGCATGGCCCTGCAAACCCGCGAGCAACATATCCGCCGCGAGAAAGCTAATTCGAATATCTGCACGGCGCAGGTGCTGTTGGCCAACATCGCCAGTTTCTACGCGGTCTATCACGGGCCGGAAGGCTTGAAGCGGATCGCGCAGCGGGTGCATCGGCTGACCTGCATTCTGGCGGCAGGTCTTGAGCGCCACGGTATCAACCGGGTCAACGCACAGTTTTTCGACACGCTGACACTGGACGTCGGCGGCGCGCAAACCGCGATTATCGAAAGTGCCAAGGCTGCGCAAATCAACCTGAGGATTCTCGGCCGTGGCCGGGTCGGTCTGAGCCTCGACGAAACGTGTGACCAGCACACAGTGGCAAAGCTGTTTGATGTGCTGCTTGGCGCCGATCATGGGCTGATCGTCGACGATCTTGACGCTGAGGCGCTGGTTTCTGGCATTCCAGACAATCTTCAGCGCAGCACACCTTATCTGCGTCATCCGGTGTTCAACGCCCATCACAGCGAAACCGAGATGCTGCGTTATCTCAAGCAACTGGAGAACAAGGATCTGGCGCTCAACCAGTCGATGATCCCGTTGGGCTCCTGCACCATGAAACTCAACGCCACCAGCGAAATGATCCCGATCACCTGGCCGCAGTTCGCCAATCTGCATCCCTTCGTGCCCAGGGAGCAGGCGGTCGGCTACACCTTGATGATCGAAGAGCTTGAGCGCTGGTTGTGCGCGATTACCGGGTTCGATGCGATTTGCATGCAGCCCAACTCCGGCGCTCAGGGCGAGTACGCCGGGCTGCTGGCGATCCGCAAATATCACGAGAGCCGCCAGCAAGGGGCACGGGATATCTGCCTGATTCCGTCGTCGGCCCACGGCACCAATCCAGCCTCGGCACAAATGGCCGGGATGCGCGTGGTGATCGTCGAGTGCGACGAGGCGGGTAACGTTGATCTGGAGGATTTGAAGGCAAAAGCCGCCGAGGCTGGGGATAAGTTGTCGTGCCTGATGGCGACCTATCCATCGACCCACGGTGTGTACGAGGAGGGCATCAGCGAGATTTGCGAGGTTATCCACAAGCATGGCGGTCAGGTGTACATGGACGGCGCCAACCTCAATGCGCAGGTCGGGCTGGCGCGACCGGCGGACATCGGCGCCGACGTGTCGCACATGAATCTGCACAAAACCTTTTGCATTCCCCATGGCGGTGGCGGGCCGGGCATGGGGCCGATCGGCATTCGCGCACATTTGGCGCCGTTCGTCGCCAACCATCCGGTGGTGCCGATCGACGGGCCGCTGGCGCAGAACGGAGCAGTCAGCGCGGCGCCGTGGGGCAGTGCAAGTATTCTGCCTATCAGCTGGATGTACATCGCCATGATGGGGCCGCAACTGGCAGACGCCAGCGAGGTGGCGATCCTCGCGGCGAACTACCTGGCGCAGCATTTATCCGGTGCGTTTCCCGTGCTCTACACCGGTCGCAATGGTCGCGTGGCCCATGAATGCATTCTCGATTTGCGGCCGCTTAAAGCGCAGACCGGGATCAGCGAGGAGGATGTCGCCAAGCGCCTGATGGATTACGGCTTCCATGCGCCAACCATGTCGTTCCCGGTGCCGGGCACCTTGATGGTCGAGCCGACCGAGAGCGAATCCAAGGCTGAGCTGGACCGGTTCATCGGCGCGATGTTGAGTATTCGCGCGGAAATCACCGAGGTGCAGAACGGTAATTGGCCGGCGGAAGACAACCCGCTCAAGCGTGCGCCGCATACCTTGGCGGATGTCACCGGCGTGTGGGAGCGGCCGTACAGCATCGAGCAAGGCATCACCCCGGATGCGCACACGAAGGCACACAAGTACTGGCCGGCGGTGAATCGGGTCGACAATGTCTATGGGGACCGCAATCTGTATTGCGCTTGCGTGCCGGTCGACGATTACCGCTGATTGCCCTGCAAGCATGCCATCCCCTGTGGGAGCGAGCCTGCTCGCGAAAGCGGCGTGTCAGTCACCGCAAATGCTGGCTGAACGATTGCTTTCGCGAGCAGGCTCGCTCCCACAGGGTTACAGGATGGGGCTGAAATCCGGGCAAAAAAAATGCCGCTCAAATGAGCGGCATTTTTGTCTGCGAACGACTTACTCGGAAGCCACGGCGTTCTTCGCCAGAATCGCGTTCGCCAGTTCCATGTCCGTCGCCTGCAGGCCCGGATTGTCGTTACGGACTTTCTGCATCGCAGCTTCCAGGTACGGGCCACGGATGCCGCCGTCGCTGGCAACGAAACTGCCGGCGTCGTCCTGCGCGGCGACGATCAGCTTGTGATCCTTGAAGGTCAGGTAGGTCGAGCCGGTGGTGGCGCCGGAGGAAATGACGTTACGCCAGAAGCTGTCGGCCATTGCCGAACCAACAGGCAGAGACAGCAGGGCGAGGGTAGCGACAGCAAGTTTGAGACGCATGAGGGGGTGACTCCACTGGTGTTGAATGACTGGTTGGATCGTCATTTTCCCTATCCGGTTCCCTGAGCGCCTATTTCAGCTCACTTTGCGGCGTCACCCTCAGCACTTCCTCCACCGTCGTCAGCCCCGCCGCAACTTTCTGCGCGCCGGAGAGGCGCAAGCTGCGCATGCCTTCCTTGAATGCCTGGCGACGGATCGCGGTGAGGTCGGTGTCCGGGGTGATGAAGGCTTTGAGGCTGTCGCTCAGTTGCATGATTTCGTAAACCCCCGCGCGTCCGTGATACCCCGTGTCGCGACACTCCACGCAGCCGATGGCCCTTTGCGCGTTGCCCGGCAGTGGCGCCTGCCAGGGGCGGGTCAAGGTTTGCCAATCCTCCTCGTCCAGGGTCAGCGGTGCCTTGCAGTGTGGGCACAGGGTCCGCACCAGCCGTTGGGCCATGACCCCGAGCACCGTGGCCTTGATCAGGTAATGCGGCACGCCCAGTTCAAGCAACCGGCTGATCGCACTCGGCGCATCGTTGGTGTGCAAGGTCGAGAGCACCAGATGCCCGGTGAGTGCCGCCTGAATCGCCATCTCGGCGGTTTCGAGGTCGCGGATCTCACCGATCATGATGATGTCCGGGTCCTGTCGCATCAGCGCGCGGACCCCGGCGGCGAAGCTCAGGTCGATGTTGTGTTGCACCTGCATCTGGTTGAACGCCGGCTCGACCATTTCGATCGGGTCCTCGATGGTGCAGAGGTTGACCTCCGGCGTCGCCAGTTTTTTCAGGGTGGTGTAGAGCGTGGTGGTCTTGCCCGAACCGGTGGGCCCGGTGACCAGAATGATGCCGTTGGGCTGGCGGGTCATGTCCTGCCAGCGGCGCAAATCGTCGGCGGAAAACCCAAGCTGATCGAAGTCCTTGAGCAGTACATCCGGGTCGAAAATCCGCATGACCATTTTTTCGCCGAACGCGGTGGGCAGGGTCGACAGGCGCAACTCCACTTCGCCGCCGTCCGGGGTTTTGGTCTTGACCCGGTCGTCCTGGGGTTTGCGCTTTTCGGCGACGTTCATGCGCCCGAGGCTTTTCAGGCGACTGACAATCGCCATGGTTACCTGCGGCGGAAATTGATAGACGTTGTGCAACACACCGTCGATGCGAAACCGCACCGTGCCTTGCTCGCGACGCGGTTCGATATGGATATCACTGGCGCGCTGCTGGAAGGCGTACTGAAACAGCCAGTCGACGATGTTGACGATGTGCGCGTCGTTGGCGTCCGGCTCCTGATCGCTGGCGCCGAGGTTGAGCAGTTGTTCGAAGTTGCCGAGGTTGCCGTTCTGTTGATCGGCGTTACTGGCGCCGCTGACCGATTTGGCCAGGCGAAAGAACTCGACGCTGAAACGCTGGATGTCCGCCGAGTTGGCCACCACCCGCTTGATCGGCAACTTCAAGACGTGAGTCAGATCGGCTTCCCAGCCATTCACATAGGGCTGGGCGCTGGCTACCGTCACCGAGTCGCGATCAACCGCCACCGCGAGAATCTTGTGGCGCTGGGCGAAGGCGTAGGACATCAACGGAGTGATGGCGGCAACGTTGATCTTCAGCGGATCGATGCGCAGATAGGGCTGGCCGGCCTGTTGCGCCAGCCACAGGGTCAGGCTTTCGAGATCCAGATGCTTGCCCGGACGGCTGAGGTCGTCCAGTTGCTGGCTGGCGATAAACTCCAGCGGATGCTTCTGGCCATGCGCGGCGTGGCGACGGCGGGCATTGAGCGCCTGCTCCGCCGAATCCTGGCTGATGAAGCCTTGGGCGACCAGTTCACGCAACACATCATTGAGTTCCAGCCAGCGGTCCTGAGTGGCAAGTTGAACGGACATGCGGGCTTCCTTTTAAGCGACAGTGCGCAAAAGGATAGTCGCGGCCCCGCAGACCGTTGGGCCACTACCCGACGAAGCCGTTGCCGGATTTGTCAGCCGGCCGCTTGCGCCGGTTCAGCCCACGCCGTGTCGGTGTTCTGCAGATTCACCGAACAGACGCTGATCAGGTTACGAAGTTTTTCCGCAATCACTTGCGCGCGATGCCAGCTCAAGCCGCCCATGACGAGGTCGATCGACAACAGATCGTCCATTCGCTGCACGTTCACTTGCTCAGGCGTAAGAAACTGCAACGCGAACAGGTTGAGCACGCGCACCAGCAGATCCGGTTCGGCCTCGGCGAGAATCTGATACTGCGCCAGGCAGTGGACGTTATTGACGTTCCAGACATCGGCGCGGGTCAGGGGTGAGTTGACGGCTTCAAGATGCGGCATGGCGGGGCTCCAAAATCACTGGAGGAATTTTTACATTCGCTGCCGGGTATTTCTTATCTAAGATGAGCGCTATTGGCGTTTGATCAACTGGATCAATTCGCAGAATGTTCTGTTTGAGGTTTTTCTATGCGCAGTGAGCTGGACAGCTACGACCGCAAGATCCTGGCTTTGCTGCAAGAGGACGCATCGCTCTCGAGCGCGCAGATCGCCGAGCAGGTGGGCTTGTCGCAATCGCCGTGCTGGCGGCGGATTCAGCGGATGAAGGAGGAGGGGATCATTCGCGGCCAGGTGACCTTGCTCGATCGCAAGAAAATCGGCCTCAACACGCAGATCTTTGCCGAGATCAAACTCAACGCCCACGGGCGTTCGAACTTCACCGAATTCACCGAAGCGATTCGCGGTTTTCCGGAGGTGCTGGAGTGTTATGTGCTGATGGGCGCGGTGGATTTTCTGTTGCGAATTGTCGCGGCGGACATCGAGGCGTATGAGCGGTTCTTCTTCGAGAAGCTGTCGCTGGTGCCGGGGATACAGGAAGTGAACTCGATTGTGGCGTTGTCGGAGATCAAGTCCACAACAAGCCTGCCGGTTTGAGGTGAGGCTGCTGGCCTCATCGCTGGCAAGCCAGCTCCCACAGGTTTTGTGTTGAAACACAAATTACATTTCAACATCAAACCCTGTGGGAGCTGGCTTGCCAGCGATGGCGGTATTACATACGCAGCAACATTTTCCACGCGCGGTTCTGGTAAACCGCAATCGCCTGCTGTTTGCGTGCATCGAGCAGTTCGTCAGTGATTGTCGGCTCGTTGGCCAACTGCGCCAGCTTGTTCAGCTCGCCGTACAGGCGATCCATTTCCGGGATCTCCAGTACATTGCGGGCGTGGTGCAGCCAGACCTGAATGCGCTCGATACGTGGCAGCTGTTCAGCCAGATCTTCCGGCTGCTGCTGATAGCGCTGCAATTGCAGGGCCGTGGCTTCTTCGCCGAGCAGACGCGGCAACCAGCTGTGCAGCTGCGCGCCACCCTGACGGTTGCCACGCACGTTACGATCAGCCGTCCAGCTGCGAGCCAGCAACCAGCGCGAAGCCGTCAGCGAGAACAGGCCCCAGCGTGGGTCTTCCAGCTCTTCGAGGAACTGCTCCGGCGCGGCTTTGCGCACATCTTCGTCTTCGATACCCACCTGAACCAGCGGACGCCAGTCTTCCAGCAGTGCGTCGAGAGCCACGCGCAGGTCGTGGGTCGAAGGACGCGGAGCGGCCTGGCCGAGGCTGCTGAGCAGAGCGCGCATTTCGGCGAGGTTCTCGACCCAGTCCTGCAACAAACGCCAGTGACCGTTGAAACGATACTGTTCGGCCAGACGCTGGCTGCTGCCGAGCAAATGCCAGCACAGGGCGGCGAAAGCGTCGTCCAGCTGGGTTTCGACCGTCAGTTGTGGCGCCGGCAGGCTCAGCGAGTAGCTGTTGGCGTCGTACAGACGATAGCCGCGCTCTGCCTTGCTGATGTCGCACGGCATCATGGCCAGGGTTTGCGCCAGTTCAGCGGCCAGTTCCAGCAACGCTTCAGGCTCGCCTTCGCGCAGTTCCAGTTCCAGCTCACAGATTTCTTCTTTCTGTTTGCCAACCACGACATGACCCAGATCCAGCGCCGCTTCGATGACCACTTTGCTCTTGCCGCGGCCCCAGGCGATTTCGGCGCGCTCGCGGACGAAATCGGTGGTGAAGATCGGCTTCAGGGTTTTCTTGTCCAGCTCGGCCAGCGACTCTGGCCAGCATTCGCCGTCGAGTTTCTTCACATCGAGCTTGGCTTTGGGCAGTTTCCAGTCGTACTCGTTTCGCTCGGACAGACCGGCGACACTCTGGCCACGGGTCTTGAGGGTCTGAATCACCTCATCGCCGTCCTTGCGCAGGCGCAGGGCGACTTTGGCCTGGGCCAGATCGCGCTCCGGGGTGTCGAAGTACTGGTTCATCAACTCACGGCGTTCCCAGCCACTTTTGTTGCGTTTTTTCAGAAGGGGGTGCTCGCGCAGGGCCGCGAGGGTTTCGCGGCTGACGCGGAGTTTGATTTCGGTTTCTTTCTGCATGGCCGGAAAATCCAGGATCGGGAGCGCAGCCGGGGAATATGTGGCTGCCAAGGCCGTGCAGTGTACAGGACTGATTCGTCCTACGCCCTGCGGCGGTTTATTCCTGACGCCGGATGGTTCTATGATGGACTTCAAATCGGGAGTTGGAGTCAGCGATGCCTTTGCCATCCATGCAAGACCAGTTCGCTGCGCTGATTGCCGCGCCATCGGTCAGCTGCACCCAGCCGAGCCTCGATCAGTCCAACCGGGCGGTGATCGATTTGCTCGCGGGATGGCTGGGTGATCTGGGGTTCAGCTGTGATATCCAGCAGGTCAGCCCCGGCAAATTCAATCTGCTCGCCAGTTTCGGCAGCGGCCCCGGCGGTCTGGTGCTGGCCGGGCACAGCGACACGGTGCCGTACGACGACGCCTTATGGCAGACCGATCCGCTGAAACTCACAGAAGTCGACGGCCGCTGGGTCGGTTTGGGCAGTTGCGACATGAAGGGCTTCTTCGCCCTGATCATCGAAGCCGTGCTGCCGCTGCTCGACCAGCCGTTCAAGCAACCGCTGCTGATCCTCGCCACCTGTGACGAAGAAAGCTCGATGTCCGGCGCCCGCGCGCTGGCCGAGGCTGGACGACCGCTGGGCCGCGCGGCAGTGATCGGCGAGCCGACCGGGCTCAAGCCGATTCGCATGCACAAAGGCATCATGATGGAACGCATCGACATCCTTGGGCAGAGCGGGCACTCGTCGGACCCGCGCCTGGGGCACAGCGCCCTTGAGGCCATGCATGATGCCATCGGCGAACTGCGCGGCCTGCGCCTGCTGTGGCAGCGCGAATATAACAATCCGCAATTCAGCGTGCCGCAACCGACCATGAATTTCGGCTGCATCCATGGTGGCGACAACCCCAACCGTATCTGCGGCCAGTGTTCGCTGGAGTTCGACCTGCGGCCGTTGCCGGGTATGGACCCGAAAGTCCTGCGGGCGGAGATTCTGCGCAAGCTCAACCCGGTTGCCGAGCGGCATCAGGTGAAGATCGACTACAAGCCATTGTTCCCGGAAGTGCCGTCATTTGAGCAGGACGCGGACGCCGAATTGGTGCGTATTGCCGAAAAGCTCACCGGCCACACTGCCGAAGCAGTAGCGTTCGGCACCGAAGCGCCTTATCTTCAGCGTCTTGGCTGCGAAACCATCGTACTTGGCCCCGGTGATATTGCCTGTGCGCATCAACCGGGCGAATACCTTGAAATGTCACGTTTGCAGCCTACCGTGCATCTATTGCGACAGTTGATTGAACATTACTGCCTGACCCCTGACAAACCATGATGTACCCCTGTGGGAGCGAGCCTGCTCGCGAAGCCATCGTGTCAATCAACATTGATGTATCTGACACACAGCTTTCGCGAGCAGGCTCGTTCCCACAAGGGATCCATGTTTTACCTGACCGAACGCTGTAAATTGCCTGCAACCCAACCCGTATTCATGAGGAGAGCGCGCGTGTCGCCAAGCCTGTTCCGACGATAACCATCAGCCCGCTGTGCGTTTTCCGTTTCGCCCTTTTTTCCGGCTGCTATTTATTACAGGCCCAGGTTCATGCCCGAATACGTTAATTGGCTTCGTCACGCTTCTCCCTACATCAATGCCCACCGCGATTGCACCTTCGTCGTCATGCTGCCCGGCGACGGCGTGGATCATCCGAATTTCGGCAACATCGTCCACGACCTGGTGCTGCTGCACAGCCTCGGCGTGCGGTTGGTGCTGGTGCATGGTTCGCGCCCACAAATTGAAACCCGCCTCGCCGCCCGCGGCCTGACTCCGCATTACCACCACGGCATGCGCATCACCGATGCCGCGACCCTTGAGTGTGTGATCGATGCGGTCGGCCAGTTGCGCATCGCCATCGAGGCGCGGTTGTCGATGGACATGGCTTCGTCGCCGATGCAGGGCTCGCGCCTGCGCGTGGCCAGCGGCAACCTCGTTACCGCGCGACCAATCGGTGTACTGGAAGGTATCGACTATCACCACACCGGTGAAGTGCGCCGGGTCGACCGCAAGGGTATCAATCGTTTGCTCGATGAGCGTTCGATCGTGCTGCTGTCGCCGCTGGGCTATTCGCCGACCGGGGAAATCTTCAACCTCGCCTGCGAAGACGTCGCCACCCGCGCCGCCATCGATCTGGGTGCAGACAAATTGCTGCTGTTCGGCGCTGACCTCGGCCTGATCGACGAGAACGGCAAACTGGTGCGTGAGCTGCGTCCACAACAAGTGCCGGCGCACTTGCAGCGTCTGGGCAGCAGCAATTATCAAGCGGAACTGCTGGATGCCGCCGCCGAAGCCTGCCGAGGCGGTGTGGCGCGCAGCCACATCGTCAGTTACGTCGAGGATGGCGCACTGCTGACCGAGCTGTTCACCCGAGACGGTGGCGGCACGCTGGTTGCCCAGGAGCAATTCGAACTGGTGCGCGAGGCGGCGATTGAAGACGTCGGCGGTTTGCTTGACCTGATCAGCCCGCTGGAAGAGCAGGGGATTCTGGTACGTCGTTCGCGTGAAGTGCTGGAGCGTGAGATCGAGCAGTTCAGCGTGGTCGAGCGCGAAGGCATGATCATCGCTTGTGCGGCGCTGTATCAGATTGCTGATTCGGATGCGGGTGAACTGGCGTGTCTGGCAGTGAGCCCGGAGTATCGCCATGGCCGGCGCGGCGACGAATTGCTGGAGCGCATCGAGACCCGTGCCCGTGCGCAGGGCTTGAAGACGCTGTTCGTGCTTACCACACGGACCGCGCACTGGTTCCGCGAGCGTGGTTTCGAACCGAGCAGTGTTGAGCGTCTGCCAGCGGCTCGGGCGTCGCTGTACAACTATCAACGTAATTCGAAGATCTTCGAAAAGACCCTTTGATTCATCAGGGCGTGGCGAGTGGGGGCAGGCTGCAAGGTCCCCACAGCGCGACACCTGTACATTCCAATCTGAACCTCTCCTTCTGATTCCTCCCCGCTGAAAACCACGACTGGAATGACTTGTTTAATTCCGGCAAGAACGGCGGCTGCGCCGTGCGTGCAAAAAACCTACCGACACACAAACTGTAACAATTGATCTGGATAGTGCCCCGGGCTGGCTGCTGGGGTGATGGAACTGTTACAGGATTGCTTCAGGGCAAATGGGCCTAAACAGGCCAGCTTAATACCTTTCAGGAATTGACCGGCGCGTTGTTGTGGGCGGCACCAGAGCGTGCAAATACGGGGTTAAATTCCTAAAGGGTATTAGAAAAGAAGGTATTCATTCTTTTCAGATTCATGACGAACTCATGAACCTGCATGGACCAAAAAACCGGAGCTTAGACCATGGTCGTAGACACACAAAGTTACGATTGACTTGTGGGTCACGCTCTGGCGCTAATCGCTGACCTTTGGAACCCGGGCATCGATCCGGGCCAGGCAAACAATAATTAGAAACGAGAGGAGCTTGACAATGAATAAGTCCACCTTGGCCGTGGCTGTGGCCTTTGGGGTATTGGCGCAGCAGGCAGGTGCCGCGGGTTTCATCGAAGACAGCAAGGCTTCCCTGAGTTCCCGCACCATGTATTTCAACAACGACAACCGTGATGGCGGCGCAGATCAGAGAGAAGCCGCGCAGGGCTTCAAGTTTGATTACCTGTCCGGTTTCACTCAAGGTATGGTCGGTTTTGGTCTTGATGTGCAGGCGCTCAGCGGTATTCACCTTGATGGTGGCCGTGGGCACCACCCAGACAATAACTCGTTCAGCCCAAGTGATTCCGACGGTTCGGCAACGCAGTCCTGGAGCCGCGTAGCGGGTAACGTCAAGGCACGTCTGTCCAAGACCGAAGCTCACCTGGGGGGCGCGCTGCAACCTAGCTTGCCGATTCTGGTTGCGAACGATAGCCGTCTGCTGCCTCAAACCTTCGAGGGTGGCACGATCACCTCCAAGGAAATCGACAACGTCACCTTTAATGCTGGTCAACTCGAGCATGCAGTGGGTCGTGCCTCGACAAACAGCACCGGCCTCGCAGTGGCCGGTGGTACGCAGGACAGCAATCAGTTCCGCTATGCCGGTGCTGACTGGAAGGTCACCAAAGATCTGACCCTGCAGTACTACCACTCGAACCTGCAGGATTATTACAAGCAGAACTTCTTCGGCCTGGTGCACGTCCTTCCGATCAGCACCAACCAATCGTTCAAGACCGACATCCGCTATTTCGACAGCAGCTCTGATGGCAAGAACGGCGACGCAGGCTACCGCTTCAATAACAACGGTGGTTATGCCAAGACTCCGGGCGAGGTCGATAACAAGACCTGGAGTGCCATGTTCACTTACACCTTGGGTGGCAACGCCTTCTTGCTCGGCCATCAACGCGTCAACGATGACGGTGGCTTCGTCTACCTGAACCAGGGCAACGTGGTCGATGGCAACGGTCGCCCAGAGGGTGCTGGTGGCGCAAGCTTCTACCTGTTCACCGACTCCATGATTAACGGTTTCGTCCGTGCCGGTGAAAACACGACCTTCGGCCAGTACTCCTATGACTTCGCAGGGCTGGGTGTACCGGGCCTCAAAGCTTCGGTCGCTTACCTGCATGGCGATAACATCAAGGCAACGAACGGTTCCGGTAGCGACATGTCCGAGTGGGAACGAGACATGCGTATCGATTACACCGTTCAACAGGGTGCTCTCAAAGGTTTTGGTGTAACACTGCGCAATGGTGTTTATCGCGGCAGCGAAATCAATATTGCCGATCAGGATCAGACCCGCCTGATCTTCAATTACACCTACAGCTTCCTGTAACAAATCCAGAGAAAAGCCTTGCCGCTCGGCAAGGTTTTTTTTCGTGCATTTTTTTATATTCCATATTGATAGGTTATAGAAATTTTTTATTCCTTTTGTTTTTTTGGCGAAAAGCTAAATTAGGCCCCATACAACGCTCAAGAGTCACTGCGGTGTTTTGGCATTTTCGTCCCTCGACAATCTCAAGGGTTCAGGAATCGGTGCTGAAGCCGATACCTCCAATCTGCAGTGCCTTTATATATCTCGGTGCTCTGAAAAAGAGTGCAACAATTCTTTTTGGGACTATGCCGGGGTATGCTTTCGCGGCTTTGACTGGGGTAAAGGTCGAGTGCGATCAAGCGACCAAGCGATCAGGATTTCGGGCAATCGATCCGAAGCCGACAGAAAAAAGCAGAAGAATTAGAAACGAGAGGAGCTTTACATGAACAAGTCCACCTTGGCCCTGGCTGTGGCCGTAGGGGTTATGGCGCAGCAGGCAGGCGCCGCCGGTTTCATCGAAGATAGCAAGGCAACTTTGGGGCTGCGTAACTTCTACATCAACACGGATAACCGTGACAGCGCAGCTGGCACGCCTGCCAGCAAAGCCAGGGGTGTTCAGAGCAAGAACGAAGAATGGGGTCAAGGCTTCGATCTTCGCTTCATTTCCGGATATACCCAAGGCACCGTAGGTTTCGGTATCGACGCTATCGGCCTGCTGGGCGTACGTCTGGATTCCGGTGGTGGCACTAACGGTGCCGCCAACGGTGCTGCTTACGGTGGTACTGTTTTTCCAAGCAAGTCCAACGGCGAAGCGGTTGATAACTACTCCAGCCTGGGCCTGACTGCCAAAGCCAAGATCTCCCAGACCGAACTGAAATTGGGCACCCTGCAGCCAAAACTGCCAGTGATCGTGACTAACGATGGTCGTCTGCTGCCGCAAACCTGGCAAGGTGGTCAGATCACTTCGAACGACATCAAGGACCTGACTCTGGTCGGTGGTCAGATCGAAGCTGTGAAAGGACGTAACTCCAGCAGCAATGAGAACCTGTCCGTCGGTGGCGCGAGCCCGCGTATAGCCAACAGCAACAAGTTCATCTATGCCGGTGGTGACTACAAGATCACCAAGGACCTGACTGCCCAGTACTACTACGGCAATCTGGAAGACTTCTATAAGCAACACTTCCTGGGGCTGGTACACAACTGGGCAATCGGTCCGGGCGTATTGAAGTCTGACTTCCGTTATTTCAATAGCCGTGACGATGGTGCCAACGGACACGACAGCGCTTACTTCACCAACGGTTACTACGGTGGCGCGATCACCAAAGGTAAAGTTGACAACAACCTGTATAGCGGCTTGTTCTTGTACACCGTTGCTGGCCACACCTTTGGCGGCGGCTATCAAGTCAGCAATGGCGACAGCGACTTCCCTTGGCTGAACCAAGGCGACGGTTCGTCCAACTACACCATTACCGATATGCAAATCCAGAAGTTCGGCCGTGCTGGCGAGCGCACTTGGCAAGGTCGCTACTCGTATGACTTCGCCAAAGTAGGTGTACCTGGCCTTACCGCTGGTGTGGTTTACCTGCGCGGTGACAATATCGATTCCGCTACCGGTGACAAAACAGAGTGGGAGCGCGACCTGACCGTTGGTTACGTAGTACCGCAAGGCCCGCTGAAAAACGTTGGCGTAATGTGGAAAAACGCTATGTGGCGCAACGACATCCCAGGTCAGCGTGACCAGGATGAAAACCGCCTGATCGTCAGCTACTCGATCCCGCTGATGTAATAGCGCGCTTCGAATCGCGGCTGTAAAAAAGCCCCGTCCGGCATCGCGCCGGACGGGGCTTTTGCGTTTTCGAGTCAGGCCCACCCCCGTAAGCCTTCCCCGACATTTCCCTCTTTACAGCAACTCAAGGCCTTCTCGAACCTTGCGAACGATGTTCGTCGCGATGCGGCCGGGCGTCCAGTGAACAGAAGTTTAATATTCCTAAAAAGCATACATATCTAGTTATATATTCTTTTTCATGAGCATAAAAGCCAAGCTACAGTTGAGGTCTCCACCCTCTCATCAGGAGCAGCACCATGAGCCTCAGACTCGGCGACATCGCCCCCGATTTCGAGCAAGACTCCAGCGTCGGCAAGATTCGTTTTCACGAATGGCTAGGCGATAGTTGGGGCGTGCTGTTTTCCCATCCGGCGGACTTCACCCCGGTGTGCACCACCGAGCTGGGCTTCACCGCCAAGCTCAAGGATGAATTCAGCAAGCGCGGCGTCAAGGCCATCGCGCTGTCGGTAGACCCGGTGGACTCGCACCACAAGTGGATCGAAGACATCAACGAAACCCAGAACACTGTCGTCAACTTTCCGATCCTGGCCGATGCGGATCGCAAAGTCTCGGATCTGTATGACCTGATCCACCCGAACGCCAATGACACCCTGACCGTGCGTTCGCTGTTCGTGATCGATCCGAACAAGAAGATTCGCCTGACCATCACCTATCCGGCGAGCACCGGGCGCAATTTCCACGAGATTCTGCGGGTGATCGATTCGCTGCAACTCACCGACAACTACAAAGTGGCCACCCCGGCCAACTGGCAGGACGGTGACGAAGTGGTGATCGTGCCGTCGCTCAAGGATGAAGAAGAGATCAAACAGCGCTTCCCGAAAGGCTATCGCGCCGTGAAGCCGTACCTGCGTCTGACGCCACAGCCCAATCGTTAAGATCAAAAGATCGCAGCCTGCAGGGAGAAACGCAGTCCAATGCAGGCGCTGCCGAAGGCTGCGATCGTTTTGAAGCATCCACAAAGCAGGGGATTTCGGGCCGTTTCGACGGCCTTTTTTTCGTCCCGAGAAAGGTAAAACGTATATCTCAAAAATGCATAACCAAATGAATAAATATGATTTATGGATATATAAATCAACTGGTAAGGTCTCTCACATTGAAGCGAGATCGCAACCTGCGAATCGCCTGTAACGCTTAAGGAATCATCTCAATGCTGGTCGTCTCACTCGGTGGCAGTCCCAGCCTGCGCTCCCGTTCTGGAGTTCTGCTGGATCGCTCGCAGCGCTGGTTGCAGCAGCAAGGGGTGGAAGTGGTGAGTTATCAGGTACGGGATTTCCCGGCCGAAGATCTGCTCCACGCTCGTTTTGATAGCCCCAAGGTGCTCGATCTTTTACAACAGATTGAAAATGCCGACGGCTTGCTGATCGCTACACCGGTTTACAAGGCCTCGTTTTCTGGCGCTCTGAAGACTGTGCTCGATCTGCTGCCCGAACGTGCCTTGAACCACAAGATTGTTTTACCGATGGCCACCGGCGGCAGCATCGCCCACATGCTGGTGGTCGATTACGCCCTCAAGCCAGTGCTGTCGGCATTAAAAGCCCAGGAAATGCTCCAGGGGATTTTCGCCGAGGACAGCCAGATCGCTTATGGCGAAGGCAGTGCCCAGGCGCAGTTGGCACCGGCGCTGGAGCAGCGTCTGCATGAAGCGCTGGATCAGTTTGTCAGTGCCATGGCCCGCCGGCCGAAACCGCTGGAGCCGGGCTTGTTGAACGAACGTTTGTTGAGTGCTCGCTGGAGCATTTAAGCCTCATAAGAATTTGAAGTACTCGCCTTACTCGCCCGTCAACGGGCAAGCAGGTGCAGCCAAAACCCAACTGCAAAAAGGAGAGCGCTATGCGCACTGTATTTTTGCGTCGTGGTCTGGTCGCTCTGTTTGCTGCGGCTGTGTCCTTCGGCGCCATCACTCAAGCTCAGGCCGAGACGCTTCGGATCGGTTATCAAAAGTACGGCACGCTGGTGCTGCTCAAAGCCAAAGGTACTCTTGAAAAACGTCTCGCCGCCCAAGGCGTCGACGTGCAATGGACTGAATTCCCTGGCGGCCCGCAACTGCTTGAAGGCCTGAACGTCGGTTCGATCGACTTCGGCGTGACGGGCGAAACGCCGCCGGTGTTCGCTCAAGCCGCAGGCGCCGATCTGCTCTATGTCGCTTACGAGCCGCCAGCGCCGAACAGCGAAGCGATCCTCGTGCCGAAAGACTCGCCGATCAAATCGGTGGCCGATCTCAAAGGCAAGAAAGTCGTGCTGAACAAAGGCTCCAACGTCCACTACCTGCTGGTTCGCGCACTGGAAGACGCCGGACTCAAATACACCGATATCCAAACAGTATTCCTGCCGCCGGCCGATGCTCGCGCCGCGTTCGAGCGTGGCAGCGTTGATGCCTGGGTCATCTGGGATCCGTACCAAGCGGCCGCCGAGAAACAGCTGCAAGCGCACACCCTGCGCGACGGCAAAGGCATCGTCGACAACCACCAGTTCTATCTCGCAACCAAACCTTACGCACAGAAAAATCCCGAGGTGATCAAGACTCTCGTCGAAGAAGTGCGCGCGGTCGGCGAGTGGTCCAAAGCCAATCCTGAAGACGTGACCCAACAGGTCGCGCCGCTGCTCGGCCTGCCGGCGGACATCACCCTGACCGCGGTCAAACGCCAGGGCTACGGTGCGCTGTTTCTGACCCCGGAGGTGATCGCCGCGCAACAGAAAATCGCTGACACGTTCTTCCAGCTCAAACTGATTCCCAAGCCTTTGAGCATCAAGGATGTGATCTGGACACCACCGTCCGCTGTGGCCAAAGCACAGTAATTCGAATTCCCAAGGAGACGACTCCATGAGCCTCAACATCTTCTGGTTCCTGCCTACCCACGGCGACGGCCATTACCTTGGCACCTCCGAAGGCGCCCGTGCTGTCGATCACGGGTATCTGCAACAGGTCGCGCAAGCAGCGGATCGTCTGGGTTTTGGCGGTGTGCTGATTCCTACCGGCCGCTCTTGCGAAGACTCCTGGCTGGTGGCGGCGTCGCTGATCCCGGTGACCCAGCGTCTGAAGTTTTTGGTCGCCCTGCGCCCGGGGATCATCTCCCCGACGGTGGCGGCGCGTCAGGCCGCAACGCTGGATCGCCTGTCTGGCGGGCGGGCACTGTTCAATCTGGTGACCGGTGGTGATCCGGAAGAATTGGCCGGTGACGGTCTGTTCCTCAGTCACGAGGAGCGCTATCAAGCCTCGGTGGAATTCACCCGCATCTGGCGCCGAGTGCTGGAAGGCGAAACCGTTGATTACGATGGTCAGCACATCAGCGTCAAAGGTGCGAAGTTGCTCTATCCACCAATCCAGCAGCCGCGTCCGCCGCTGTACTTTGGTGGCTCCTCGGAAGCGGCGCAGGATTTGGCTGCCGAACAGGTCGAAATGGTTTTGACCTGGGGCGAGCCGCCCGCAGCGGTGGCGGAGAAAATCGAACAGGTGCGCGCCAAAGCCGCCAAGCTCGGACGCACCGTGCGCTTCGGTATTCGTCTGCATGTGATCGTCCGTGAAACCAATGCTGAAGCCTGGCAGGCGGCGGATCGTCTGATCTCGCATCTTGACGATGACACCATCGCCCGTGCTCAAGCCTCGCTGGCGCGTTTCGATTCGGTCGGCCAGCAACGCATGGCCGCATTGCACGGCGGCAGTCGCGACAACCTGGAAGTCAGTCCCAACCTGTGGGCTGGCGTCGGGCTGGTGCGCGGTGGTGCCGGGACGGCGTTGGTTGGCGACGGTCCGACCGTGGCCGCTCGGGTAAAGGAATACGCGGATCTGGGCATCGATACCTTCATCTTCTCCGGTTATCCACACCTCGAAGAGTCGTACCGCGTCGCCGAATTGCTGTTCCCACACCTCGACATCGAGCGCCCGGAACTGCCGAAAAGCGCCGGTTATGTCAGCCCGTTCGGCGAGATGGTCGCCAACGACATTCTTCCCAAAGCCGCGTCGCAGAGCTGAGGCGCGCCATGAAGAAAATCATCCACAGCCTCGCGCCTTGGGCGTTGCCGGTGTTGCTGCTGGCGGTGTGGCAGTTGTCGGTGTCGGCGGGCTGGTTGTCGACACGGATTCTGCCGGCACCGGTGGCGGTGATCGAGGCCGGCGTGAGTCTTGTGCGCAGTGGTGAAATCTGGACGCACCTGGCAATCAGCGGCTGGCGCGCCGCGCTGGGTTTCATCATCGGCGGCAGCATCGGTCTGGTGTTGGGCTTCATCACCGGTCTGTCGAAGTGGGGCGAACGCTTGCTCGACAGTTCGGTGCAGATGATCCGCAACGTGCCGCATCTGGCACTGATTCCGCTGGTGATTCTGTGGTTCGGCATTGATGAGTCGGCGAAGATTTTTCTGGTGGCGTTGGGCACGCTATTCCCCATCTACCTCAACACCTATCACGGCATCCGCAACGTCGACCCCGCGCTGGTCGAGATGGCGCGCAGTTATGGATTGAGCGGCTTCAGCCTGTTCTGGCAGGTGATTCTGCCGGGAGCGTTGCCTTCGATTCTGGTCGGTGTGCGCTTCGCCCTGGGCTTTATGTGGCTGACGCTGATCGTCGCCGAAACCATTTCTGCCAGCTCCGGCATCGGCTATCTGGCGATGAATGCCCGGGAGTTTTTGCAGACTGATGTGGTTGTACTGGCGATTCTGCTTTACGCGGTACTCGGCAAACTCGCCGACCTTGCGGCGCGTGGACTTGAACATGTGTGGCTGCGCTGGCATCCGGCCTATCAGGTTGCCAAAGGAGGTGCAGCATGACCGCTCAACAACCTCCACGCCTGCTGCGCGGGATTCCGCTGGCAGTGCGCAACCTGCAAAAAACCTTCGGCGCACGGCAAGTACTGCGCGACATCGACCTGCACATTCCGGCGGGGCAATTCGTCGCCGTGGTCGGGCGTAGCGGTTGTGGCAAGAGCACCTTGCTGCGCTTGCTCGTCGGCCTCGATCAGCCAACTGGCGGTGACTTGCTCGCAGGTGCCGCGCCGCTTAGCGATGCGCGGGAAGACACGCGTTTGATGTTTCAGGAATCCCGTTTGTTGCCGTGGAAAAAGATCATCGACAACGTCGGTCTCGGGCTCAAAGGCAACTGGCGTCCGCAAGCATTGGCTGCACTGGAAGCGGTCGGCCTGGCGGACCGTGCCAATGAATGGCCGGCGGCTTTGTCCGGTGGTCAGAAGCAGCGTGTTGCTCTAGCCCGAGCCTTGATTCACAAGCCGCGTCTGCTGTTGCTCGACGAACCGCTCGGCGCGCTGGACGCGCTGACCCGCATTGAGATGCAGCAACTGATCGAACGCCTTTGGCAGCAGCACGGTTTCACGGTGTTGCTGGTCACCCACGACGTCAGCGAAGCGGTCGCGATTGCCGACCGGGTGATTCTGATCGAGGACGGTGAAGTCGGCCTAGACCTGCATGTCGGGTTGCCGCGGCCGCGAGTGCGTGGTTCGCATCGACTGGCGGCGCTGGAAACCGAAGTGCTCAACCGTGTTCTGTCCCTGCCCGGCGAACCGCCGGCGCCGGAACCCGTTTCACCCTTGCCTACGCAACTGCGTTGGGCGCAATGAAGCAGCTGCGAGCCTCAAGCTACAAGCTACAAGTAGAAGCGCTGTGCTTTTGCTTGCCGCTTGAAGCTTGCCACTTGCCGCTTATTTCGACCTCAGGAGAAATATCATGACTATCAAAGCCATCAACGTACGCAACCAGTTCAAAGGCTCGATCAAGGAAATCGTCCTCGGCGATGTGCTGTCGGAAATCGACGTGCAGACCGCTTCCGGCATCGTCACTTCGGTCATCACCACGCGCTCGGTAAAAGAGCTGGAACTGGTGGTCGGCAGCGAAGTGATCGCCTTCGTGAAATCCACCGAGGTCTCGATCGCCAAGTTGTAAACCGGTGATAAAAAACAACCCCGGAGGGTGTGAGCCCTTCGGGGTTTGTTGTGCCTGGCTTGAAATCGGCGGCGCGGCCATCGCTGGCAAGCCAGCTCCCACAAAAATCGTCGGTGTATGTAGATTGTTGGACCGCCAAATACCCTGTGGGAGCTGGCTTGCCAGCGATGCGGCCAGTCAGATCAGCAGAGATCTCTTGGGCAGATAGGGCGGCAAATACAACCCGATATAAGCATCAAACACGCGCATCCCTTCCTCTGCCATGCGCGGCGTGATCTGCCCGTGCTGCTGCACTGAACGCGCGTAAACGCGGTCGCCCAATTCCATCGCCAGGGCAAACACATCCACATCCTCCGGCAGCCTTGGCAGTTCGAAGTGATGATCGAACAGCTTGTGCATCAGGTCGCCCAGTTCGATGTCGTGCTGACGGTCGGCCTGGGTGACTTCGGTGAGGCCGTGCTGGGCGAGGATCAACTGGCGGGCGGCGGCGTCTTCGTCGTAAATCTCCAGCATCCGCTGTTCGACCAGCCGCGACAGGTCGCGCCAGTCGCGCAAGGCTTGATGATCGATCGGCGCTTGCAGGCAGGCGCGGAATGCCGCGTGCACATCCGCTGTCAGGGCTTCGAGCAGCGCCGGGACGCTAGCGAAGAAGTGGTAAACCGAAGAGGGCGGAATCTGCGCGCGCTCGGCCACGCTGTAGATCGACAGGCTGGCCACACCCTCGGCGGCCAGCAGCGTGCGCGCGGCGTCGAGTATCGAGTCGATCCGCGCCTGACTGCGGGCGCGGGGTTTACGGACGGGGGCGGGACGCGTCATGAAAGTCTCCTGCGGGGCAGCGGGCATTGTACGAGCCGGCTGTTATGTTTGTCTGCCCGGACGCCATCGCTGGCAAGCCGGCTCCCACAGGGATTGAGGCCGAACGCAAGTTTTGTATTTGCAGATTACCTTGTGGGAACTGGCATGCCAGCGATCCGCCGCAGGCGGCCATTGATCCCAAGCGGGGCTTTCGTGTGAGCCATAAAAAAACGCCGCTGGCTGAATCAGCCAACGGCGTTTTTATGCAGCTACAACCGCTTAAACGGTATGCAGATACCAGTTGTACTCAAGGTCGGAGATGGAGTGTTCGAACTCCTCCAGCTCGCTCTCTTTACAGGCGACAAAGATATCGATGTATTTCGGATCGATGTACTTGGCCATCACCTCGCTGTCGTCCAGCTCACGCAGGGCATCGCGCAAGTTGTTCGGCAGGCTTTGTTCGTTCTGCTCGTAGCTGTTGCCTTCGACGGGCGCGCCCGGCTCGATCTTGTTGGTCAGGCCGTGATGCACGCCAGCCAGCACCGAAGCCATCAGCAGGTACGGGTTGGCGTCGGCACCGGCAACGCGGTGTTCGATCCGCACGGCATCGGCCGCACCGGTCGGTACGCGAATCGCCACGGTGCGATTGTCCAGGCCCCAGCACGGCGAGTTCGGCACGTAGAACTGTGCGCCGAAACGACGGTACGAGTTGACGTTAGGGCAGAGGAAAGCCATCTGCGCGGGCAGGGTCTCGAGCACACCGCCGATCGCGTGACGCAGCGCGGCGTTCTGCTCGGGATCCTCGCTGGCAAAAATGTTTTTGCCTTCTTTATCCAGAATCGAAATGTGCACGTGCAGACCATTGCCCGCCTGGCCAGGGTAAGGCTTGGCCATGAAAGTGGTGTCCATTTCATGGTCGTAGGCGATGTTCTTGATCAGCCGCTTGAGCAGTACCGCGTAGTCGCACGCCTTGATCGGGTCGGCAACGTGGTGCAGGTTCACTTCGAACTGCGCCGGGGCACTTTCCTTGACGATGGCGTCGGCTGGAATGCCTTGCTCTTTGGCGCCTTCCAGAATGTCCTGGAGGCAATCGACGTATTCGTCGAGGTCGTCGATCAGGTAAACCTGAGTCGAGTGCGGACGTTTGCCGGAAACCGGCGAGCGTGGTGGTTGCGGACGACCGTTCACGTTCTCCTGGTCGATCAGGTAGAACTCGAGCTCGAACGCGGCGCAGATGGTCAGGCCCAGTTCGTCGAACTTGCGCACCACATTAGCCAGCACTTCACGCGGGTCAGCGAAGAACGGCTGGCCTTCGAGTTCGTGCATGGTCATCAACAGTTGCGCGGTAGGGCGCTTCTGCCATGGCTCGTTGCACAGGGTATCGGGGATCGGATAGCAGATACGATCGGCGTCGCCGATGTCCAGGCCCAGACCGGTGCTTTCCACCGTTGAACCATTGATATCCAGAGCAAATAGAGAGGCCGGCAGGTTGATGCCTTTCTCGTAAACCTTGTGGAGGCTGGTGCGTTCAATGCGCTTGCCGCGCACCACACCATTCATATCCGCAATCAGAAGGTCAACGTACAGAACCTCAGGATGTTCCTTAAGGAACGCGTTCGCTTCGTTGAGCTGAACGGCACGCGGGGGTACCGACATGATGCAACACCTTTGTTGTTAAAAATATCAATCATTGATCTTTTCTGGTTTCAGTCAACCCGAACGGCTTGCCGAAGTCAAGCAAGGCCTTTTTTGCCCTAAAAAAGCGCTGCGAGGGCGTTTATGGGGCATTTTCGGGTGGTTTTTTACCCTTGGAACGCTTGGCACCCGCAGGCTTGAGCAGGCCGTGTTGTATTTTTTACGGGGGTGTTGTGTAAAAAAATGAACAAGGCTAAGCTCCGATCAAACCCATAACAGCAATAATACCGGGGTGCTTCATGTCTCGCCTGTCGATAAACGGCGTCACCGACTGCTCGCAACAGTCCGGTCTGCATGCTTATCACATCAGTGGCGAATCGTCCGTGCAGAGCGCAGTCAATAAGGCTCGCAGCCTGCCGACGATGGTCTCGCGCGCAGCAGCCGTCAAAACGGCAACGTCCGATATTCTGGACGCACGGGAAGCCATCCTCTTTATGGCGTCTCCTTCCAATATAGATCTCTTTCTCCCACAAAGCCTGTGCCGCTTTTCAAGCCGTGCTCATGATTCTGCACGTGCCGGTTGTGCACAGGAAATGCAACGCCAGCGTAAAGGGCAGGTAAGCTTCTCTTTCATTGTCTATGCGCGGTGCCAGGCGTAAGCCGGCACTGCGCGCAAGCAAACCCCCTTTAACGCGACGCACAAGCGTCAAACCTTGCCTGACATAGCGTCAGGAGACTCAGCCCAGAGGCATTTATGAGTAACAACCTCGACCAGCTCACCGATTGGTTGAAAGACCACAAGATCACAGAAGTCGAATGCATGATCGCCGACTTGACCGGTATCACCCGGGGCAAGATCTCGCCGACCAACAAGTTCATCGCCGAAAAAGGCATGCGTCTGCCAGAAAGCGTTCTGTTGCAGACCGTAACCGGCGACTACGTCGAAGACGACATCTATTACGAACTGCTCGACCCGGCCGACATCGACATGATCTGCCGCCCCGATCAGAACGCCGTGTACATGGTGCCTTGGGCCATAGAGCCAACCGCCCAGGTGATTCACGACACTTACGACAAGCAAGGCAACCCGATCGAGCTGTCGCCGCGCAACGTCCTCAAGAAAGTACTCAAACTCTACGCCGACAAGGGCTGGCAGCCGATCGTGGCGCCAGAGATGGAGTTTTACCTGACCAAGCGCAGTGACGACCCTGACTATCCGTTGCAGCCGCCGATCGGCCGCTCCGGGCGTCCGGAAATCGGTCGTCAGTCGTTCTCTATTGAAGCGGCGAACGAATTCGACCCGCTGTTCGAAGATGTCTACGACTGGTGCGAGTTGCAGGAACTGGATCTCGACACGCTGATCCATGAAGACGGCACCGCGCAGATGGAAATCAACTTCCGTCACGGTGACGCCCTGTCGCTGGCCGACCAGATTCTGGTGTTCAAACGCACCATGCGCGAAGCCGCGCTCAAGCACGACGTAGCCGCCACTTTCATGGCCAAGCCGATGACCGGTGAACCGGGCAGCGCGATGCACTTGCACCAGAGCATCATCGACATCGAGACCGGCAAAAACGTCTTCTCTAATGAAGACGGGACCATGAGCCAGCTGTTCCTGCACCACATCGGTGGCCTGCAGAAGCTGATCCCGGAATTGCTGCCGCTGTTCGCCCCCAACGTCAACTCGTTCCGCCGCTTCCTGCCGGATACCTCGGCGCCGGTGAACGTCGAGTGGGGCGAAGAAAACCGCACCGTGGGCCTGCGCGTACCGGATGCCGGCCCGCAAAACCGCCGCGTGGAAAACCGTCTGCCGGGCGCCGACGCCAACCCGTACCTGGCGATTGCCGCGAGCCTGCTCTGCGGTTACATCGGCATGGTCGAGGGCCTCAACCCGAGCGCGCCGGTCGTCGGTCGTGGCTATGAACGCCGCAACCTGCGCCTGCCGCTGACCATCGAGGACGCGCTGGAGCGCATGGAAAACAGCTCGACCGTCGAGAAATACCTGGGCAAAACTTTCATCACGGGCTACGTCGCGGTCAAGCGGGCCGAGCATGAAAACTTCAAGCGAGTGATCAGTTCGTGGGAGCGTGAGTACCTGCTCTTCGCCGTCTGATACGCCTGGGCGCGGTGGTCAGCCGCCGCGCCTTCACCGATAACAAGGAGAATTGGCATGACCAGCAACAACCCGCAAACCCGTGAGTGGCAAGCGCTGAGCAGCGATCACCACCTGGCCCCGTTCAGCGATTTCAAGCAACTGAAAGAGAAGGGCCCGCGGATCATCACCAACGCCAAGGGCGTTTACCTGTGGGACAGCGAAGGCAACAAGATCCTCGACGGCATGGCCGGTCTGTGGTGCGTGGCCATCGGTTACGGTCGCGATGAACTGGCCGATGCCGCCAGCAAACAGATGCGCGAACTGCCGTACTACAACCTGTTTTTCCAGACTGCTCACCCGCCGGCACTGGAACTGGCCAAGGCCATCTCCGAAATCGCGCCGGAAGGCATGAACCACGTGTTCTTCACCGGTTCCGGCTCTGAAGGCAACGACACCATGTTGCGCATGGTTCGCCACTACTGGGCGATCAAGGGCCAGCCGAACAAGAAAGTCATCATCAGCCGCAAGAACGGTTATCACGGTTCCACCGTGGCCGGCGCGAGCCTGGGCGGCATGACCTATATGCATGAGCAGGGCGACTTGCCGATCCCGGGCATCGTCCACATCGCCCAGCCGTACTGGTTCGCCGAAGGCGGCGACATGTCCCCGCAAGAGTTCGGGATCTGGGCGGCCAATCAGCTGGAAGAGAAAATTCTCGAAGTCGGCGTCGACAACGTCGGTGCCTTTATTGCCGAGCCAATCCAGGGCGCCGGCGGCGTGATCATTCCGCCCGACAGCTACTGGCCGCGCGTGAAGGAAATCCTCGCCAAGTACGACATCCTCTTCGTCGCGGATGAGGTGATCTGTGGTTTCGGCCGCACCGGTGAGTGGTTCGGTAGCGATTTCTACGACCTCAAGCCCGACATGATGACCATCGCCAAGGGCCTGACCTCCGGCTACATCCCGATGGGTGGCCTGATCGTGCGTGACGAAGTGGTCGCGGTGCTCAACGAAGGCGGCGATTTCAACCACGGTTTCACCTACTCCGGTCACCCGGTGGCGGCGGCAGTGGGCCTGGAAAACATCCGCATTCTGCGCGACGAAAAGATTATCGAGAACGTGCACAACGAAACGGCACCGTATTTGCAGAAACGTCTGCGGGAACTGAACGATCACCCGTTAGTGGGTGAAGTTCGCGGGGTCGGTCTGCTGGGGGCGATCGAGCTGGTGCAGGACAAGGCCACTCGCAAACGTTACGAGGGCAAGGGCGTGGGCATGATCTGCCGCCAGTTCTGCTTCGACAACGGGCTGATCATGCGCGCCGTGGGCGACACCATGATCATCGCGCCGCCGCTGGTGATCAGCAAAGCGGAAATCGACGAGCTGGTTACAAAGGCACGCAAGTGTCTGGACCTGACCCTCAGTGCGTTGCAGGGCTAAGTGCTAGGCTTTGTGCGGGAAAGCCGCGGCGCTCTCGCGCAAAGCTGTCAGAAAGGCTGGTCTTTCCTTGAAAGACCGCCTCGGATCTTGCCAGACTAGCCGCGGTTCCAGTTGTCCGGGTTCGGCCGCTGAACAAAGTGGTTCAAAAAAGAAAAATTTGGAGCATTACGCATGAAGGCATTAGGCAAAAAGCTTGCTGGCAAGACACTTCTCGCTCTGTCCATCGCGGGCATGATGGCGGGTGCGGTTCAGGCGGACGACAAGGTGTTGCACGTCTACAACTGGTCCGACTACATCGCACCGGACACCGTGGCCAAGTTCGAAAAAGAGTCCGGCATCAAAGTCGTCTACGACGTGTTCGACAGCAACGAAACCCTGGAAGCCAAATTGCTGGCCGGTAAATCCGGTTACGACATCGTGGTGCCTTCCAACAACTTCCTCGCCAAGCAGATCAAGGCGGGCGTGTATCAGGAGCTGGACAAGTCCAAGCTGCCGAACTGGAAGAACCTCGACGAAGACCTGCTCAAAGCCGTTGGCGATGCCAGCGACCAGGGCAACAAACACGCGTTCCCGTACATGTGGGGCTCGATCGGCATCGGCTACAACCCGGAGAAGGTCAAGGCTGCACTGGGTATCGACAAGATCGATTCCTGGGACATCGTGTTCAAGCCTGAGAACATCGAGAAGCTGAAAAGCTGCGGCGTGAGCTTCCTCGACGCACCGACCGAAATGATTCCGGCGGCGTTGCACTATCTGGGCAAACCGACCAACAGCAAAGACAAGGCTGACCTGAAAGCCGCCGAAGACCTGTTCCTCAAGATTCGTCCTTCGGTCGCCTACTTCCATTCCTCCAAGTACATCTCCGACCTGGCCAACGGTAACATTTGCGTGGCCGTGGGTTACTCGGGTGACCTGGAGCAGTCGAAGTCGCGCGCCAAGGAAGCCGGTGACAAGGTCAAACTGGCCTACACCATTCCGAAAGAAGGCGCCGGCACTTTCTACGACATGGTTGCCATTCCAAAGGATGCCACCAACGTCGACGCCGCCTACAAGTTCATGAACTACCTGCTGCAGCCGGAAGTGATGGCCGAGATCACCAACGCCGTACGTTTCCCGAACGGCAACAAGGCGGCCACACCGCTGGTGGACAAAGACATTACCAGCGATGCGAGCATCTATCCTTCGGCTGAAGTGAAGAAGCAGCTCTATGCGATCAGTGATCTGGATGCCGCCACACTGCGTCTGATCACCCGCAGCTGGACCAAAATCAAATCCGGTAAATAAACCGGTTTGAAGCCGCAACCGTTGGCCGTCGTCTGCGTGACGGCGGCCAGCGGAATAATTAAATGACACCTGAATTCAACACATAAGTGCAACGCTCACCCCTGTATGCACTTCGTACGGCGTCTTCCAGCCCAAGCGCTTGCGCGGGCGTAGATTGATCCTCGCTACTGTCCGATTGACGGCTTCGACGGTCAG
>NZ_JAENSQ010000049.1:0-25137 GCF_016613125.1 Pseudomonas sp. MF6776 | reverse complement strand
GGCTGAAGCCTTGGGTACGACCGATTTGAATGGTGGCGCGCTCTTCAACGCTGAGTTCGGTATAAGACATAGGGGCAGCACCGTACCGGAAAGGTCAGGTGTTGCACTCAGTTTTTGCCGCCGCCGAGGATTACAGCCTTCAGCCAAACAGTCCCGCCGCAATATTGATCGAAAACCCAAGAATCGCCGTGTTGAACACGAAACCGATCAACGACTGTGCGAGGACGATTTTGCGAATGTCCCGCGTCGCCACGCCGACGTCGGCAGTTTGCACCGCCACGCCGATGGTGAAAGAGAAGTAGAGGAAGTCCCAGTAGTTGGGCGTGGTCAGCCCTTCGGCGAAACGCAGTGCGGGTTCCTTGCCGTCCCAGGTGTAAAACAGGCGTGCATAGTGCACAGAGAAAATCACCCCGATCAGCAGCCACGAACCAATCACCGTCAGGGCGGTGAAGCCGTAGTGCATCAGTTTGTGAGTGGTGTCCAGATCTTTGCTGCCGGCCAGTTCGAAGGTAATGGTGGCGAGGCTTGCCAGCGCGGCGATGCACACCACGAACAACACCAGGCCGGCATTTTCATCTTCGACTTCAGCGATGCGCCTCACGTCCGGGGCCTTGGAGCGCGCGGTCAGCCAGAGCATCAGGATCAGGTAAGTCCATACGCCGGCGTTCCAGCCGTAGAGGATTTTGCTGACGATGGAGTCGACGGGGGAAATCAGGCCCACGGCGAGGCCGAGCAGGGCAGCTGCGGAAAGGCGAGGGTGGGTGCGGGCGAGCAAGCGCATGGGGACTCACTTTGGTGGTCGATCCCTGCACCATAGCGCACGCCATGTGGCTTTTGTAGGAGCTGCCGAAGGCTGCGATCTTTTGATCTTGTGTTTTAAGAAAAAAATCAAAAGATCGCAGCCTTCGGCAGCTCCTACATGTTTACACGTGGGGTTTGGTGAATCGTTTTACGAGCTTCATGACGACGACGAAGAATACCGGAACGAAGATCACTGCCAAAGTTGCGGTGATCATCCCGCCGATAACCCCTGTACCGATCGCTTGCTGGCTCGCCGAACTGGCGCCGGTGGCAATCGCCAGCGGGACCACGCCGAGGATGAAGGCCAGCGACGTCATCACGATCGGACGCAGGCGCAGGCGGGCGGCTTGCAACGTTGCATCGATCAGGTCGTGACCTTCGTCGTACAGGCTCTTGGCAAACTCGATGATCAGGATCGCATTCTTCGCCGACAGACCGATGATGGTGATCAACCCGACCTTGAAGAACACGTCGTTGGGCATTCCGCGCAGCGTCACTGCCAGCACCGCACCGAGTACCCCCAACGGCACCACCAGCAACACCGAGGTCGGAATCGACCAGCTCTCATACAGCGCCGCCAGACACAGGAACACGATCAGCAGCGACAGGCCGAGCAGAATCGGTGCCTGACTGCCGGACAAGCGCTCTTGCAACGACAGGCCGGTCCATTCTTGCCCCAGACCCTTCGGCCCCTGTGCGACAAGACGTTCAATCTCGGCCATGGCCTCGCCGGTGCTGTGGCCGGGAGACGGTTCGCCGGAGATCGCAATCGCCGGATAACCGTTATAGCGGGTCAGTTGCGCCGGCCCTTGAATCCAGTTGGCTTGGACGAATGCCGACAGTGGAACCATTTTTCCGGCATTGTTGCGCACGTGCATTTTCAGCAGATCATCGACCTGACTGCGTTGATCGCCTTCAGCCTGCACCACCACGCGCTGCATACGTCCCTGATTGGGGAAATCATTGATATAGGCCGAGCCCACAGCAGTAGACAGCACGTTGCCGATGTCGGCGAACGACACCCCCAAGGCATTGGCCTGCTTGCGATCCACTTCGAGTTGCACTTGTGGCGCCTCGGCCAGTGCGCTTTCACGCACATTCATCAGGACCGGACTTTCCTCCGCGGCTGCCAGCAGTTCCCTGCGTGCTTGCATTAACGTTGCATGACCGAGGCCTCCGCGATCCTGCAAACGGAACTCGAAACCGCTGGACGTGCCGAGACCGTCCACGGGCGGCGGCAGAACCGAGAACGCCATGGCGTCCTTGATCTGGCTCAGGGCGATGTTGGCGCGGTCGGCAATCGAGCTGGCCGAATCTTCGCTGTCGCGCTGCGACCAATCCTTGAGTGTCGAGAACGCCAGTGCCGCGTTCTGTCCGCTACCGGAGAAGCTGAAACCGAGAATCACCACGCTGTCGCTGATACCGGGCTCACCGGCGTTATGCGCTTCAAGCTGTTCGGCCACTTGCACCGTGCGGTTCTTGGTTGCGCCGGGCGGCAGCTGGATATCGGTGATGGTGTAACCCTGATCCTCGACCGGCAGGAACGAGGAGGGCAGACGCATGAAGCAAATCCCCAGGCCCACCAGCAACACGCCATAAATCAGCAGGTATCGCCCGGTGCGTTTCAGCGCATAACCGACCCAGCCCTGATAACGCACGGTCAGTTGCTCGAAACGGCGGTTGAACCAACCGAAGAATCCGGACTTCTCGTGATGCTCGCCCTTGGCGATTGGCTTGAGCAGTGTCGCGCACAGCGCTGGCGTCAGCGTCAGGGCGAGGAATGCGGAGAAAAGAATGGACGTCGCCATCGACAGCGAAAACTGCTGATAGATCACCCCGACCGAACCCTGCATGAACGCCATCGGGATGAATACCGCCACCAGCACCAGAGTGATGCCGATGATGGCGCCGGTGATCTGCGTCATCGCTTTGCGCGTGGCCTCCTTGGGCGACAGGCCCTCGGTGGCCATGATCCGCTCGACGTTTTCCACCACGACAATGGCGTCGTCCACCAGAATGCCAATGGCCAATACCATACCGAACATGGTCAGCACGTTGATCGAGAAACCCAACGCCAGCATGGTTGCAAACGTGCCCATCAGCGCCACCGGCACCACCAGCGTCGGAATCAGCGTGTAGCGCACGTTCTGCAGAAACAGGAACATCACCGCAAACACCAGCAGCATCGCCTCGCCGAGGGTGTAGATCACTTTGGTGATCGAGACTTTGACGAAGGGCGAAGTGTCGTACGGGATCTTGTATTCCACGCCGGCCGGGAAGTAGCGCGCCAGTTCATCCATCTTCGCCCGCACCAGCGTTGCGGTGCTCAGCGCGTTGGCTCCCGGCGACAATTGCACGCCGACAGCGGTGGACGGCTTGCCGTTGAGGCGTGTGCCGAACTGATAGTCCTGACTGCCGATCTCGACCCGCGCCACATCACCGATACGCACAGTGGACCCGTCCGGGTTGGCCTTGAGCACGATGTCGGCGAACTCTTGCGGCGTCGACAACTGGCCTTTGACCAAAATTGTTGCAGTGATTTCCTGCGTTGACGGGCCGGGCAAGTCACCGATGCTGCCCGCCGAAACCTGGGCGTTCTGCGCCACAATGGCGGCGTTGACGTCAGCCGGGGTCAGGTTGAAACCGATGAGTTTCTGCGGGTCGATCCAGATACGCATGGCACGCTCGGCACCGTACAACTGAGCCTTGCCGACGCCGTCCAGACGCTTGATTTCGTTCATCACGTTGCGTGCCAGATAATCACTGAGCGCAACGTCATCGAGCTTGCCGTCATTGGACGTCAAGCTGATCAGCAAGAGGAAACCCGAGGAGACTTTCTCCACCTGCAAACCCTGCTGGTTCACGGCTTGCGGCAAGCGCGACTCGACCACTTTCAGACGGTTTTGCACGTCGACCTGCGCCAGTTCCGGGTTGGTGCCCGGCTGGAAAGTCGCTTTGATCGTGGCGCTGCCCAGACTGCTCTGCGATTCGAAATAAAGCAGGTGATCCGCGCCGTTAAGCTCTTCCTCGATCAGGCTGACCACGCTTTCATCGACGGTTTGCGCCGAGGCGCCGGGGTACACAGCATAGATTTCGATCTGAGGCGGCGCGACGTCGGGGTATTGCGCCACCGGCAATTGCGGGATGGCCAGCGCACCGGCCAACAGGATGAACAAGGCGACCACCCAGGCAAATACGGGGCGATCAATAAAGAACTGCGGCATATAAAAGCGTCCTGCTTACTGACCAGAGGTCTGGGCAAGTGGAAGAGGGGTGTCGTCAATCTGCACCTTGTCACCGGGGCGGGCGTGTTGCAGGCCTTCAATAACGATGCGGTCGCCGGGCTTGAGTCCACCGGTGACGATCCAGCGATTGTTTTGCACGGCGCCCAGTTGCACCGTTTGCTCGGCTACACGCATTTGCTCATCGACGGTCAACACTTGCGCGATGCCTGCGCTGTCACGTTGCACGGCGCGTTGCGGCACGGTGATGCCGTTCTGGATAGTCGCCTGTTGCAGGCGCACGCGAATGAAGCTTCCGGGCAGCAGGTCGAGATCGGGATTGGGGAACTCGCTGCGCAAAATGATCTGGCCGGTGCCCGGGTCGACGGTGATGTCGCTGAACAGTAGTTTGCCCGGCAACGGATACAGGCTGCCGTCATCCTGAATCAGGGTCGCTTTGACCTGATCCTGACCGACTTCCTGCAAGTGTCCGGAGCGGAATGCCCTGCGCAGTTCGTTGAGTTCGCGGGTCGACTGGGTGAGGTCGGCGTAGATCGGATTGAGTTGCTGAATCAGCGCCAGTGGCGTGGTTTCGTTCTGCCCGACCAGCGCGCCTTCGGTGACCAGCGCGCGGCCGATACGACCGGAAATAGGCGCGGTGACAGTGGCGTAACCCAGGTTCAATCTGGCCCGTTCCACCGCAGCCTTGTTGCCGGCGACGTCAGCGGCCGTTTGCCGGGTATTGGCGCGGGCGTTGTCATAATCCTGAGCGCTGATGGCTTTGTCGTCGATCAACTGGGCGTAGCGTTGCTCTTGCAGCTTCGCCTGAAACGCATTGGCCTCGGCCTTGCGCAACGCCGCTTCGGCGCTGTCCAGGTCAGCCTTGAACGGCGCCGGGTCGATGCGGAACAGCACATCGCCTTTCTTCACGTCGCTGCCTTCGCGAAAGTTACGTTGCAGTACGACGCCGGGCACACGGGCACGGACTTCGGCAATCCGCGGTGCAGCGATCCGGCCGCTGAGTTCGCTGCTGATCGACAGTGGGCGCGCTTCGATGGTTTCGATGCGCACGGTTGCTGGCGGTGCCTGGTCTTCGGCCTTCGAAGAAGAGTCACAGGCGCTCAGCGTCAGCGCCACGGCGATCAGGCCGAGCCCGGCCAGCAGTTTGTTCGACATTTACCACCCCCAATATTGATGCCCGCATCCTACGGGCAGTTGGCGAGAGTAGCGGTGAAGCTTTGTAGGCGCTGTGTGAAATTGTGTAAGGGTTTTACTCAGGGACGGGTGAGGGCGTATATCCTTAAGCCATTGAAATTTATTGCGACATTTAAAGCATTCGCGAGCAGGCTCGCTCCCACACTTGGAATGCATTCACTTGTGGGAGCAAGCCTGCTTGCGAATACGGTTGCTCGGTCGCCACAGCACTTTCTGGATCACCCATGCCCAATATCCTCCTGGTCGAAGACGACACCGCCCTCGCCGAACTGATTTCCAGCTACCTGGAACGCAACGGTTATTCCGTCAGCGTCATTGGTCGGGGCGACCATGTGCGTGAACGGGCGCGGGTCAATCCGCCGGATCTGGTTATCCTCGATCTGATGCTGCCGGGGCTCGACGGGCTGCAAGTCTGCCGTCTGCTGCGCGCCGATTCAGCGACGCTGCCGATCCTGATGCTCACCGCCCGTGATGACAGCCACGACCAAGTACTCGGCCTGGAAATGGGCGCCGACGACTACGTCACCAAACCCTGCGAGCCGCGGGTGTTGCTGGCGCGGGTGCGGACCCTGTTACGGCGCAGCAGTCTCGGAGAGCCGTTGACGGCCAACGACCGCATCATCATGGGCAATCTGTGTATCGACTTGTCCGAACGCACCGTGACCTGGCGCGATCAGCCGGTGGAACTGTCCAGCGGTGAGTACAACTTGCTGGTGGTGCTGGCCCGACACGCCGGCGAAGTGCTCAGCCGCGACCAGATTCTGCAACGCCTGCGCGGCATAGAGTTCAACGGCACCGACCGCTCGGTGGATGTGGCGATTTCCAAGTTGCGGCGCAAGTTCGATGACCACGCCGGTGAGGCGCGCAAGATCAAGACCGTGTGGGGCAAGGGTTATCTGTTCAGCCGTTCCGAGTGGGAATGCTGAGCTGATGTTCCGCATCCTGTTCCGTCTGTATCTGGTGACGATTGTGTCGTACAGCGCCGCCATCTATCTGGTGCCAGACCTGGTGGTCATGGCCTTTCGGGATCGCTTCGTCACCTACAACCTGGATTATTCCCGTGGTCTGCAATCGCTGATCGCCAAGCAGTTCCGAGCGGTGCCGCAAGATCAATGGCCTGCGCTGGCGGCGTCGATGGACAAGGACTTCCAGCCGTTGAATATCGTACTGGCGCCTATCGATGACGCTGAATTTACCGACATTGAGCGTGAACGGCTGCGGCGCGGCGAGAACGTGGTGCGCATCGGTGACTGGGGCTGGCGCACCCTCGCGGTAGCGCCGCTAAACGACAGCATGGCGGTGCAAATGATCGTGCCGCCGGATCCGATGGACGTCGATCTGCTGTACTGGAGCATCAACGTATTGATCGGCGCGACGCTCCTAGCGTGCCTGTTGATGTGGTTGCGCCCGCACTGGCGCGATCTGGAGCGCCTCAAAAGCACCGCCGAACGCTTCGGTAAAGGTCATTTGAGCGAACGCACGAAAATCGCTCCAAGCTCCAACATCGGCGGCCTGGCGGTGGTGTTCGACACCATGGCCGGCGATATCGAAAAACTGCTTAATCAGCAGCGCGACCTCCTCAATGCGGTTTCCCACGAATTGCGTACGCCGTTGACGCGCCTGGATTTCGGCCTGGCACTGGCACTGTCCGACGACCTGCCGGCAGCAAGCCGCGAACGCTTGCAGGGATTGGTTGCGCACATTCGTGAGCTGGATGAGTTGGTGCTGGAACTGCTGTCCTACAGCCGCTTGCAAAATCCGGCGCACTCACCGGAACAGGTCGAAGTGTCGCTCGATGAGTTCATCGACAGCATCCTGGGCAGCGTCGACGAAGAGCTGGAGTCGCCGGAAATCGTCATCGACGTGCTGTTGCACGGCCAGCTCGAACGTTTTTCGCTCGACCCGCGGTTGACCGCCCGAGCGATTCAGAACCTGGTGCGCAATGCCATGCGCTACTGCGAGAAACGCATTCAGATTGGCGTACAGGTTAACGCTGAGGGTTGCGAGATCTGGGTGGATGACGACGGCATCGGTATTCCCGACGATGAGCGAGAGCGGATTTTCGAGCCGTTTTATCGATTGGATCGCAGTCGGGATCGGGCCACGGGCGGGTTTGGGTTGGGATTGGCAATCAGTCGCAGGGCCCTGGAAGCTCAAGGCGGGACATTGACGGTCGAGTCTTCGCCTTTGGGTGGGGCGCGATTCCGTTTGTGGTTGCCGACAGCCGCCTGAAATTCAAGTCGGGAGATATCCCTGTGGGAGCGAGCCTGCTCGCGAATGCGTCGTGTCAGTCAAATCGTAGATTGCTGACACACCGCCATCGCGAGCAGGCTCACTCCTAATGGGTTCTGCGTTGTTCAGGTCAGCTCGGTCGATTGAATCAGTCCAACGCCAGCACCCTGCATCCGGTCCATCGCGGCCACCAGCGATCCATTCATGTCGATCGCCCGGCAAGCATCCCGCACTACAAACGCATTGAACCCCGCCGCCCGAGCGTCCAGCGCCGAGTACATTACGCAGAAATCAAGCGCCAGACCGACCATGTAAACCGTGTCTATGCCGCGCTCTTTCAGATAGCCGGACAGTCCCGTGGTCGTGCGACGGTCTGCCTCCAGAAACGCCGAATAACTGTCAATGTCAGGATTGCAGCCCTTGCGAATGATCAATTGGGCGTGCGGCAGGTCGAGTTCCGGGTGGAGTTCGGCGCCGGGTGTGGCTTGCACACAATGCTCGGGCCACAGGGTCTGCTCGCCGTAAGGCAACTCGATGACATCATAAGGCTGGTGGCCGGGGTGACTGGAAGCGAACGACGCATGGCCGGCTGGATGCCAGTCCTGGGCAATAACGACCTGTTTGAACTGGCGCGCGAGGCGGTTGATCAGCGGCACAATATGATCGCCTTCAGGCACCGGCAGTTTGCCGCCGGGAATGAAGTCGTTCTGAACGTCGATCACCAGTAAAGCAGCACGAGACGAAATGGGCATCGGTGAATCATCCTCGGAAAATCACTCGCTCAGCATAGAGCAGTCTGGGTCATGCACTTATGCGGCTTTTCAACAATTTTGCCTTGTCTGCCAGTGCTGCTGGGGCGTCATGGCCGATCAGCATCCAGGCATGCTCGCGCTCGGTCCAATACACCACATTCATACCATGCCGACTTTCATGCTCCAGCGGCCGGCTGCCGCTGTTCGAACGGGTGACGCACAGCGCGAATGGCCGGTGCCTGGCATCCAGATAAACGATCTGCGCAATCGGCACACCGTCATATTCAAGCATCTGTGCGCGTTTGAATTCGGCGCCTGGCAGTTTCAACACGGCAGGCGAAAGACTCAGGCCCATTCGCGCATCGACCGTGCGCAACTGCGCGCGTTGTGTGGCTTCGTCGGCAGGCAAGTGGTCGAGCGTCTGCGGTCCATACAGCGCCATATAGTCGCCGACCAAGCCTCGCCACTCATGCGTTTGTTGCGCCTGCCAGCCGAGAAACAAGCGGTCGGCGAGTACGCCACCGGCGATCAATGTTGCGGCGGCAGCACCGACAAACCAGCGCCGACTCAGTCCCGGGTTTTCTGGCGAAGGGATGGCATCCAGTCGTGCTTGCAGGCGATCGAGCGGTGCCTGTTGCGCCAGTTCATCGTAAGCGGTCCTGTAAGGCAGGCTGCTGCGATTCAGCCACTGCACGCGCAGGTTCAGCAGCGGATCATCGGCGATGGCCGCGTCGAGTTGGCGGCGATAATCCTCGGCTATTTCGCCGTCCAGATACGCCACCAGTTGCTCATCCGAAGGTGCATTCATCAGCGATCCCCTTCGGTGGTTTTCGGGACCGCTTGCAGCGGCGGGTACTCCGCGAGTTTGAGGCGGGCGGTGGCAAGACGACTCATCACCGTAGCGATCGGTACTTGCAGTATCTCGGCGACGTCGCGATACGACAGGCCCTCGACATAGGCCAGATACACCGTTTCGCGCTGGGTTTCGGGCAGCGCATCGACGCGGCGGATCACCTGCGCCGCCATGACGTGTGTTTGCGCCACGTATTCGCCGTCGAGCATCATTTGCCCATCGGTCTGTCCACCACCCTGACGCACACGACGGGCGCGTACTTCATTGAGCCAGGTCGAATGCAGAATGCTCAGCAACCAGAGATCCATGCGCGTCCCCGCGACGTATTGCGCAGCACGCTCCAGTGCACGCACACACGTTGTCTGCACGAGATCCTCGGCCACATGCCGATTGCGCGACAGCAGCAGACTGTAGCGCCACAGTCGTGCGAGGTGCTGTGCCAGTTCTGCTCTGAATGCCTGATCGCTGATGATGGACTCCGTTTATGGGTGTTCAGGTGCTTGATGAATCGATGTCAGTACGTTGGCACCCGGCAAAACGAGGCTGGTGAGCAGAACGCATTTCTGGGTCTTGCTGTCCCAGACCTGGCCTTTTGGACACTCGGGTTTCTGCACGGGATTCTTTTCATCGCCACTGGCCATGACCATTGGGCTGGACAGGGCGGCGGCCAGTAGCCACGGGGCGGCGAACATAACGGATCGGATTGTCATGGGCAAGGCTCCACGAAGGGACATGTCTGTGTTTGAAAAGCACAGAGCGAAATTTTCTTCATTGCATAGACAGTGACTGTTCAGGGCGCAGGTAAATTCAAGGAATATGGCGTCTGGCAAAATCCACGGTGGGAACGAGCCTGCTCGCGAAGGCTCATTCAGCAGCAACAAGTCATCCGGATCAGCTCGGTTGATGTGTATTGATCATGTTCTTCCGATCCCTCACACCACGAACCACCAGATACAACAATGGCCCGATCGACACAAAAACCGCCGTCAGCAACAAATAAGGCACCACCGACCAAACCGTCTGCCCACGCGAGCGGGCATCCCTGACCATCCAGACCCCGGCCAGCGTCGCCAGCAAATACAGATCAATCACCACTTGCGCGGTATCTGGCCGCGACATCAGGCTGATGCCGAAATCGATCAACGACTGCTCGGCCTTGAGCATCACCGAAACGGTGTAGCCGGTAAATGCGAGTAAAGCCGTGAGGGGCAGGGCGATAGACATCATGCGTTCATTCCTTGAAGTGATGAGGAGAATCGCCAGCCTATCGTTTGTGCCGGAAATTGGCCATTGACTTGCCATTAGCGCTCGGGCTAATTTTCAGCTCATGATTTCCACTGTGTTGTGTTGCCAGCCAAGCATTATTACCGCCATTCCTTATTTGGCGGGCTAGCTCACGACTGCAGCACCCAACCCGCCCTAGAGGCGGGTTTTCATTTTCTGTCTCCCGGGTTTTAACCACGAACACCGACCCCTGCAGGAGCTGCGGCACGCTGCGAACTTTTGACTTTGGTTTATAGAATCAAAGACAAGACCAAAAAATCGCAGCCTTCGGCAGCACCTACAGGACGGGGTTAGTCAGGAGACGATGATGAACGACCAGCAAGCCCTGCTTGAGCACTATGTAAAAAAGATCCTTGCCGCGCCGGTGTATGACATTGCTGTGCGCACGCCATTGCAGGCCGCGCCGGCATTGTCCGAAGCGCTCGGCAATCGCATCCTGCTCAAGCGCGAAGACCTGCAACCCACGTTCTCCTTCAAGATCCGCGGTGCCTACAACAAGTTGGTGCAATTGAGCGACGAGCAGAAGGCACGTGGCGTGATCACCGCGTCGGCCGGCAATCACGCGCAAGGCGTGGCACTGGCAGCGCGTGAACTGGGCATCGCGGCGATCATCGTCATGCCGTCGACCACGCCTGAACTCAAAGTACTGGGCGTGCGAAGTCGCGGTGCCGAAGCGCTGCTGCACGGCGAGAGCTTCCCGTTCGCCCTGGCCCACGCACTGCAAATGTCCGAGCAGTCAGGCCGCACCTTCGTTTCACCCTTCGATGACCCGGACGTCATCGCCGGACAAGGCACGGTTGCGATGGAAATCCTTCGTCAGCATCAAGGCGCACTGGACGCAATCTTCATCCCGGTGGGCGGTGGCGGTTTGATCGCCGGCATCGCGGCTTACGTCAAATACCTTCGCCCGGAAGTGCGCATCATCGGCGTCGAATCAGAGCATTCGGCGTGCCTGAAAGCTGCGCTGCACGCGGGGCAACGGGTGGTTTTACCCAGCGTAGGCACCTTCGCCGACGGCGTGGCCGTGGCGCAGATCGGAGAGTACGGGTTTGAAGTGTGTCGCTTTTGCGTAGATGAAGTCATCACCGTCAGCAACGACGAACTCTGCGCGGCGATCAAGAATATCTACGACGATACGCGCTCGATCACCGAGCCTTCCGGCGCGTTGGCGGTGGCGGGGATCAAGCAATACGTGAGGCGAAGTGGTGTGCGGGATCAGACCTTCGTGGCGATCGACTCAGGCGCCAACATCAATTTCGACAGCCTGCGCCATGTCGCCGAGCGCGCCGCGGCATGCGGCTTGCCGGCGTAATGGTGGTCAGGACAGCAGTGGGCGCAGGAAGCTGCGCTCGTAACTGATAATGAATTTCTTCTCGACCAGTGATTCCACCAGCGCGGTGCTCTCTGGGTCGGTCATCGCGATATGCCGGTAGCTTTCGTAATCCGCCAGCGACGGAAAACTGAACAGGCAGTAGGCGATATTGCTCGCGCCCTCGGACGGCAAGAAGTAGCCGTGATGGGTGCCGCCCAGTCGCTCGACAATGCCGAGCCAGGCCTTGGCATACGCCTCAAACTCGGTCAATTGATAAGGGTCGATCACGTATCTGACGTGGCAGGTAATCACCGATGACGCTCCTTGCTCAGGTCATTCCTGAAGGGCAGTGCCGACTTTGTCCGAGGCGGACCAGATGCGATAACGCACTTCGACGTCCGACGGAGCGTAGACCACCACCGGCAGCTTGCTGTTGTAGCGCAGCATGAAGCCGTCGCCGACGACAGGCACGAACGCGCGTTTTTTCTGCGAGCCGGATGGGCAGGCCATCATCGTGCTCATCGGGCCGATCACTGTTTCCAGTCGGTAGAACGGGTAACCCCAGCCTTCGAGGTTCTTCTCGTCCAGCATCCCGCCGAGGCGTTGAAGATTGCAGTCCACTTCAAGGGTTTTGCCCGCGAGAATTTCGACCTGGAAATTCTCTTCCTTGTCCTGCTTGGGAAGATGAATGACCTGTCGGGTGAAGCCGGTCTCTGCCTTGGGATATGGCGCGACATCTTCCAGTTTGGCCGCTTGGGCGAGGCTGGACAGGCTGGCGATCATCAGGCCGACGGTCGCGTAAGCTTGGAAAGAACCCATAAAAGCCTCCTTGCAGGTGTAGTGTGGTTGAGCGCCATTCTTACTGTCACCGACGCTGAATGCAAACTGCGACCGACATGCAATTTGCAGTGCCTCGAGAGGCGATTCATGCAATTTGCAACTGGCTCAATGCTGGCCCTGTTGGCAAGTGCTTGATTTCACTAGGGTCAAAACGATCTGATGAGAGGCATGCTTTATGCGTCTATTTGGTGCAGCGTACCGGGTTCGGACGCCTACACTCCAAGAGGCATTTCGCCGTATCACCGTTTGCTACACCCAAGGAGTAAGCGGGGACACACCCGCGCAGGGGCAGCAAAAACGGTCAACGTGAAGAGTTGATTGGCAGTCTCATCAATAAGGAGAGGTTCACCATGTTTCTTTCTGCCTTGGAACTACGCAACATCATTGAAAGCAGCTTTCTGCCTAAACGTTGCCAATGCACGCTGTCGCCGGACTTGTCGATGACCGTCAAGGTTTTTGGCGATCACAAGACCGATCAGGTCGATCTGCTCGTTAGTGACATCGATGCCAGCCACCTCAATGGCTGTCGTGAAATCAACGACCTGATCGCCGGGCTGCGTTCGGAACTTGCGCAAAAAGCATTGCCGCAGCAGTACAGTCCACGATCCAGAGCCATTTAACGCACCGTTTCACCCAGTTCGACCGTCACGCGCCGGGCCTGCAAAAATCCAAGGCCCAGCGCGAACTCGACCAGCACCGCGAGCAGAATCCCGGGGCCGGCGTGGCCGTTCAGCCATTCAGCAAAACCCAGCACTGCCAAACCAAAACAACCTACGATAAACCCGTTGCTCAGCGCATTACGCCCAAGCGACGGCGGTGCCTTGCGCGCTAGATAAAACATCACTCCCAACGCTGCGAACAACACCGCACTGCGCCGCGCAACAAAACTCGCGACCCCGGAAGACTCGATGCTCCAGATGGCCAACAACATATCCGGCAAAAATCCCCAGACGATCGCCAGTAGAAAACACAACAAAGACGTGAAGCTCGACAACGTGCGAAACGACAACTGCATGGCGAATCCTTGCGGCAGTGAGGCGGGCCCCGAGCATAACCCCGGGAACCCTCCAAGCCTACTGCAACGCCACAAATCAGACTTTTCTGTCAGTTCTGATAACTGCACGCGTCAGACAATTTCCGGTAGCTGATTTCCTGAGGCTGCCCGTTGTTATTGATGTACTTCATGTTGGCAGTGATCACCTTGCAATCCATCGTTGGCGGCTCGGTGAGCGACACCACTTTCGCCACATGCAGCGGCATACCGTATTGATAGGGAACGGCGCTGGACGAAGTGGCCGTGTCATTGGCCTGGGCCAGCCCGGCGAACGCGGTAGAGGCGAGGGCGGTGGTGAGCATTAACGTGCGAATGTTCATGGTGCGACTCCCGTACGACGGATGAGAGTTCGGCGCAATGTAGCCGAACCTGCCGCACTGGGCGTCAGCGAAGGGCTGAGGGCGTGCGGTTCAGTAGAGTTTTTGACCACGGCGTTAAGCGATGGTTAACCGAGTTGAATGCCGGCTGTCAGGGAACGGGGCGATTTCCGCGGGAGGGAGTGCGGATTCCTACAAGGACAGATGCCTTGTCTGCTTTCGGCAGCTGGAGTGGGGCGGGTATGGTTCGGTGTCGCTGCAAAATCAGCGATTCGGGTTTGGTCACCTGATAACTTCCCCCATTGCAGATGTGCCATCATTTGCGCTGCGGACATCTATGTCCTCGCGGTGCATTGCTGTGGCGGCTGTGTGCAGGACGCCTTCGGGCGAGCTGAGTTTGGGGTTGTTCTCGGTTGACCAAGCCTGCATACAGTCCGCCTCCCACTGTTTGGTCACAGTGCTGGCGGTTACTATCGCCCCAGTCTGAGTAACCACATATGCCAATAATTAAACCGCTCCAAAACCGCTACCTCGCCCTCAACAGCAACGTTACCGAAAGCCCAACGCTGCTCATCGACACCGAAGCCAATCCCAAAGACATCCTCGAAGCCGCCGTCCAGCGCGTCCGCGCCTCGGCCGATCTGCTCGAAACCCTGCATTGCCTCTGTTTCAAACACGCCGATGTCGAGGACATTCCGCACATTACGCATGCGTTGTATCTGCTGGTTCAGGACGGCAATGATTTACTGCAGGTCGCGCAGCAGCAGATGTTGAACTGGAAGGCGCCAGTTTGATTTTTCTCTGAAAAAAGCCTGTCGTCGAAAGAGGGCAGGCTGAGGGATTGATGACAGGGCTTCAAAGTCGGGCCTTCATTTCGATTGCACACTTCGTGCGTACTGGACCAGGTCTTTCGGATAGACCATGTGATCCAATTTGCTGTCATCTACTCCATACAGGTAAGCAATTGCCCCCGCTTCAAAAGCCCAATACCCTACGTAACTGCCTTCTTCGCCATCAAGGTGTGTGTCATGCCATGGTGCCTGCTCAAACGTGGAGTACCAGTTTTCGCAGTAATTGCTTAGAAGTCTGGAAGCCTCATTCCTATCTTCAGCGTAAATGGCCTGTATCAGCGGCGTGGAGACATCGTGATACCACTGATCGATATCCGCCCGCTCGGGTAAAACCTTGATCAGCAAGTCTTCGTACAGAGTGTCTGTGCTGGCATATCCCGCGTTATCGATTAAAAAGACGAAACGTTTCAACAAGTCAGTTCGTTGCAACAAGATGCACAGGCTTATGACTTGCAGGCATTCTTCATATTCATCTGGCCAGTCATCGATAATCAGAGGAGTGATGTTAGGTATCTGCTCATAAGTGGCCTGATGTTTCTGGAGTTCTTCGTAACTTGCGATCAGCGTTTCCAAAGGCTGAATCAGACTTTGTATATCCTCTCCAGCAGTGTAGAGCATAAAGACGTGCTTCAAATGGAGGTTTTTAAAGTTCCTGGCTCGCAGTGATTTCTCTTGTTCAGGAGAGTCGGCAGTGAATAGTTTGTCTTTCCAGAATTCAAACTCTTCGTCGTAGTTTGTCAGGAAGTTTTCGTAACGTAGTTTAGTTAGATATTTCTGTCGTATTTTCAAGTGTCAAGTCCGTGACGAATGTTTGGAGTTAAGATTTTTTGGCTCGCGATCTCGCGTATTCGACCAGATCCTTGGGGTAGACCATGTGATCGATTTTGCTGTCGTCAATGCCATACAGAAAGGCAACAGCGCCTGCTTCAAATGCCCAATACCCTACGTAGGTTCCTTCCTCTCCTTGAAGATGGGAATCGTGCCAAGGGGCTTGCTTGAAGGCTCGATACCATTGCTGGCAGTATTTTTGAAGAAGTTTAGGCGGCTCGCCTTTGTTGTCGCTGTAGATCGCTTGGATAAGTAGTGTGTAGACGTCGTGATACCACTCATCTATGTCGTGCCGATGTGGCACAACTTCATTTAGCAAGGCCTCATAAAGGGTGTCTTCACCTGCGTACCCTGCGTCGTCAATGAGTTTCACAAAGCGTAGGAGCAGGTCAGTCCGGTGTAAAAGTATGCAAAGACTGATGACTTGAACGGCTTCTTCGTACTGATTGGGCCAGTCGTCGATTGCCAGAGGAGAAATGTTCGGCACGCCTAGATACTCGGCCAAAGTCTTTTGGCGAATTTCATACTTCTCTATCAGTTCTTCAAGCATAGGAATAAGTTTTTCTATACGCTCACCCGCTGTATAGGTGGCGAATAGCTTTTCCAAAGCGAGCGTCTGGAAATATCTGGCGCGCTGAGATGCTTCCTCTAATGCAGAGTCTGATTTGAATTTGTTCGTTGAGAACAAATTTAGAAGCTCATCATATTCCCTGATGAAATTTTCATAGCGTGCGGCGCTGAAGAGTGTCTGTCGTATGTTCATGAATATTCTGTTCCAATCGAATGGCCACACTTCTGGCATATTCGACCAAGTCCTTTGGATAAACCATGTGATCGATTTTTCTGTCATCTATCCCATATAAAAATGCGATAGCTCCTGCCTCGAACGCCCAGTATCCGACATGATTTCCTTCTTCTCCCTGCAGGTGAGTATCATGCCACGGAGCTTGTTTAAAGGCCGGATACCATTGGCTGCAATATTTTTTTAGAAAGTTCGTGGCTTCTTCTTTTGTTTTTGCATATATAGCTTGCACTAGCGGAGAATAAACATCGTGGTACCATTGGTCTACATCAGCTCTATCAGGTAATATTTTACAGAGTAAATCTTCGTACAGTGTATCGTCTCCTGCATATCCAGCATTATCTATCAACTTAACGAAGCGCTTAAGCAGGTCTGTGCGATGTAATAGAATGCAAAGGCCTATAATTTGAACGCACTCCTCGTACTCGTGTGGCCAATCGTCTATTGCAAGTGGTGAAACTTCAGGAGATTGCTCAGATAAGGCTAGTGCCGCCTGCCGGATTTCATATTTTTCAACTAGATGTTCAAGCTGAGGAATCAACGAGGATATTTCTTCGCCTGCTGTATACATGGCCATTAGCTTTCGAAGTGCTAAGCGCTGAGCAAATCTTGAGCGCAGTGTCGCTTCACCTTCGGGGGTGTCGGACTTGAATTTGGTGGTTTTTAAAATTTCATTAGCTTCGCCGTCATCTCTCAAGAAATTCTCGTAATGGGCATCACTGAAGAGTTTTTGTCTTTTCTGCATATATTAATGCCTAAACTTGGCTGCAACGGCAAGTCACTGTAGAGTAACAGCCCATATCTCTAATATAAATGTGTTTTCTGTATGTTTTGCTCGGCACCGAAAAATAAGCGCTGAGCGAACGATTTATTCTTCTCCTGACCAATACCAGAGTGTATCGCCCCAGCGGGAGTCGGTGATGTCAGGAAATATTTCACCCTGTTGAAAGTTTCTGCGAGAGTTTTCCTGGGCTGGTGTAAACCAATAACCTGTTCTGCTGCAAAGTTGGCCCGCTTCGATGAGGTTGATAGTGTTATTTTTATCTGAAATAGAACGACCTCGTGCGTATTCAACAAGATCCTTTGGATAAACCATATGGTTAATCATACGATCATCTATCCCGTATAGAAATGCAATAGCACCTGCCTCGAACGCCCAGTATCCAACATAGCTTCCTCGGTCCCCATGCAGATGCGAGTCGTGCCAAGGCGCTTGTTTGAATGCCGGGTACCATTCTTTGCAATATTCCGCCAACAGGTCAGATGCTTCGCCTTTTTCATCTGCGTAGATGGCCTGAAGAAGAGGCGTATAAACTTCGTGGTACCAGTCGTCAATGTCTTCTCTATCGGGGAGTACTTTACAGAGAAGATCCTCATACAAAGCATCTTGACCGTTGTAGCCTGCTTTATCAAAGAGCTCGACTAATCGCTTTAGTAGATCTGTGCGGCGCAGCAGTATGCATAAACTAAATACTTGAACACACTCTTCGTACTCATCTGGCCAGTCGTCAATGGCAAGAGGCGATATATCTACTATATTTTCAGATAGAGATAGTTTTTTCTGGCGGTTCTCATAGTGTGTAATGAGTTCTTCGAGAAGCGGTGTTAACGAGGTTATTTCTAATCCGGCGGTGTACGAGATGAACAGTTTCTTTAATGCTACGTTTTTGAAGTGCGTAGCTCTTAATGAGGCTTCTTGCTCTGGAGTGTCTGACTCGAATGTGTTGTTCGCCCAGAACTCTTTGGTTTCGTCGCTGTAATCGCGAAAATCGAAATATCTGGCCTCGGTTAAAAATTCTTGTCTTCCGTTCATAGTAGAGTTTTCACTCAAGGGTAAAAATTAGTATTGCCGATATTTTTCAGTGAAATGCTTTCAACTTGCTTTGACTTGGTTTTTATTTTAGTAATGTGCAGAATGATTCTGACACTATATCCAAGTGTGTTTTTCGCTCTCTTGCATTCTTCGCTCAGCGCCGGAAAATTAGCGCCGAGCGAACGGTAGAGCAGCTTATTCTTCGCCAGACCAATACCAGATCGTGTCGCCCCAAGCAGAATTATCAAACTTTGGCATGATTTCTCCTTGGTTGAAGTAACGGCGAGAATCGTTTTGAGCGGGAGTGAACCAAAAGCCTGACTTTATGCACGGTTTTCCCGCGTCCACTCGAGATGTTTGCGAGGAGCTTGATGATTGATAGTTTCTAGCATATTCGACTAAATCTTTAGGGTAGACCATATGACTGATCTTACGATCATCTATTCCGTACAGAAAAGCGACAGCAGCGGCTTCGAAAGCCCAATACCCAACATAGTTTCCATCATCATCTTCTATGTCTAAGTGGCTATCATGCCAGTTGGTTTGTAGTTTTCCGAACGCGGGGTACCATTCTTTGCAGTATTCAAGTAGCAGGTCGCTCGCTTCTTTTTCGTCATCAGAGTAAATTGCTTTCACTAGCGGCGAATAAAGTTCGTGATACCATTCATCAAGATCTGGCCGTCCAGGAAGAATTTTGCGCAGAAGATCTTCGTATAAAGTATCTTCGTGTGCATATCCTGCGCGATCAATCAAGTTGACAAAGCGGATAAGTAAATCTTTTTGATGCAGTAATATGCATAGGCTGATAACTTGGACACACTCTTCATATTGCTCAGGCCAATCATCTATTGCTAATGGTGAAATGTCAGGTTCGCCGTCTTCCAAAGCTAGAGCATTCTGATAGATTTCATAGCAAGTTATAAGCTTTTCTAGCCTTGGGAGTAGCGTTTCTATTGGTTCCCCTGCGGTATAGCTTATCAGTAGTGCATTGAATGCAGATTCTTTAAAGTAGCCTGTGCGAAGAGCCTTTTCCTGTGCAGGGTTATCTGCCTGCATGGTTTCATTTTCCCAGCGGGATTCTGTTTCGTCATAAAGTTTTATGGATTTTTGATAGTAAGAGTCGAAAATGAATTTTTGGCGTCTGTTCATGCTGGTATTCTAGCCTCTTCTTTTAATACGTCCAAATTCCCATATTTTTTTCGTAATGAGGCTAATCGTTTATTAACGGCCTCTCTTACTTCCTCCTCGCCATAATGAAACCCGTCGTGATCGCGGTGAGTTTCTTCATGTGAACTTGCCAGCTGAGCGTCAGCATGCGCTTTGGGGCTGAGGCTCTTATGATAAAGAGGAGTGAAAAATAAGTGGCGAGTATAGGACTTCATGATGCTTTCTCGTAGTTCAATATTTTTTATCGCCAATGGTAGCTTTGATGTTATCCAAACGCGACTCATCTGAACTATGTGTTTCTTTGACTTTTCATCTGTTTTTTTATTGTTTTTGCCACTCGGAATGTTCTTGTCGTTAGTAGCTTTTGCATTGTCACTTGAGGTTTTTCCGCCTGATTTGCCACCGTATTTTCCGCCAGCTTTTCCACCTGCCTTTTGTTTGGCGGGTTTATTCTGATCTGCGTCATCCGTAATCGGTTCGAGAAGTTCAGAAGGATCCAGAACCCCGGAAAGTCCTAGCTTGGAAGCAATCTTTGGTTTTGAACCTTCAATTTTTTGCAGAAACTTAGGCGCGTCTTCCCGCTTGCTAGCTTTCGCTTCAACTATAGCGAATTTTTTATTATTGTTTGTACTTGGGTTCGCTCGCCAGATGGAGTCGATTCCGGTTCCATTTGCCCCATCTGTAAGTTTGTATAGAACATGTCTAGCCTTGGGGTTGCCACCTTTTGACAACTTTCCAAGCGTATCGCCGTTCGGTTTCCCGTCCAGCCATTTGCCTTCTGAACCTTTATCATGACCGTCCCACTTTTTCCCCAGCCAAATTTCTCTGCGCATATATAGTCTGCGATATGCTCTCCGCACACACCTAAGCCCTCGTTGAGGATGTCTGCGGTGGCAACGGCTAGCTTCGTGTTAGCAGGCTGGTTGGAGTGAGCGGAACTTGGACCGTCTTTGCCATTTTTTGCTACGGTCGCGTCCTTGCCAGCAGGTTTTTCTACCCTCTTGGGGTGGGTAGATCCTGAAGATAATGCGGAACTATTACGTTGCATCCCTTTCCATTTTGTTAAGCGCCTTTCCACAATGCCGATCATTTCTGGCATGTTGTCGCGAGCGGTCGCGAGTACGGTGACAACTGCGGATTGAGCCCAGTTGGGCAGGCTTTGGAAAGCTGAAGAACCTTTTACCGCGCTAATGATGTCGTCAAGTTCACCTCGGAGCTTCGACGCGTTGAATACTTCTTTTAGCAACTCCTCCGGACTTGTCTTGATACCACACTCTTGCAATACAAAACGCAACAAATCAAATAGAACCGGGGCATAACGCTGAGGATCTTTATTGACTATGCACATGCTTTTTTTCAGACCATCACCTGGTCCAGGAATCCAGCCGATAACTGCAAGGAGTAAATCAAATTTTGCTTCATCTTTACCGTCTGCAGTTTCCGCATTGTAGAGGACGATAGAGGACTCTACTGTGTCGTACGCGTCGATCGCTTGACCTAGAAGGGGTACGGCTCCTAAGGCAATACCCTTCGCAAGTTCGACTGCTGCCTCTTTATAAGCTGCTGTACGGTCTTCAGTTTGCGCTTCTTCACTCATGTCAGCCTCCCTGCGGCTTTCTCCACTAGTGCTTGTAAATCAACGTTGTCTGGATCGAGTCCAAGTTTTCGGATGTCCTCATTGACCTTTGCATCGCTACTTTGGACGATTTTCACTGGTTCGCGATCAAAAGGCCGCGGATCCTCGCCGTAATAGACTTTGACCGGACCTTTCGGCACGTCTTCCAAACGGGCGAAGCCGTCATCGTCCAGCACGCCTTCGCGGGTCGAGCCATCGGCAAAATCCACGCGATAAGACGCGCCCGGCACCGGTTCCAGATTGTCGTAGTGCAAATTCAACTCCAGCCACGTCGGATTGGCTTTGGCCGTTTCCATCAACTTGCCGGCAATGTCGGCCGCCGCCAACCCCGGAATTAACGGAATCAAAATCCCGATCCCGGTCCCCACCCCAGGCGCCCCCCCGGTATTAACCTTCACCTCAGCGCCACTAATCGTCACACCACCCGAATCGACCTTCACAAAACTCCCGCCAGCCTTGGCCGTGAGCTCCATGCCGGCGTCCACCACGACCTTGTCGCCAGCGTGATAGTGAATCTCCGTCCCAGCCTCAACAAACTGCGCCGTCCCCACCTTCACATGCTGAGTCACACCGACAGTCAAATGATCATCCGCACGCATTTCGCTTTTACGATCCAGATGCGTAATCCGGTGTTCTTCAACCTTGAACTCGCTCAGGGTGTTGGCTTCAACGGTGTCGTGCCGTTCGTTGCCCACACGAATTTTCTGATCGTGCTCGATGTTTTCGTCCCAATCGCGTTGGGCGTGGATGTAGATCTGCTCGACGCCTTTCTTATCTTCGATGCGAAATTCGTTGTAGCCCTTGCCGCCCGGCGAACTGAGGGTTTTGAAGGTGCTGCGGGTTTTGTTTGCCGGCAGGTCGTAGGGGACGACGTTTTCCTTGTGGTACAGGCAGCCGGTGACGAGTGGCTGGTCGGGGTCGCCTTCGAGGAAGGTGACGAGCACTTCCATGCCGATGCGCGGGATGGCGATGCCGCCGTAGGCGGCGCCGGCCCAGCCGCTGGCGAAGCGCATCCAGCAGGTGGTTTTATCGTCGGCCTGGCCGTCGCGGTCCCAGTGGAACTGGACTTTGATGCGGCCGTATTGATCGCAGTGGATTTCTTCGCCGGCCGGGCCGGTGACGACGGCAGTCTGGCTGCCGAGGACTTTCGGTTTCGGGTGTTCGAGGGCAGGGCGGTAGTGCGCGTCCCACGGGGTCGCGATGAAGCTGTTGCGGTAGCCCTGGTGGAAATCGCTTTTGTTGTCGGTGACGTCGCTGGTGACGTTTTCGCCGAGCACTTGCGGTTGTTTGCCTTCGTGGAAGACTTCCAGCAGCAGCCACATATCGTTCCACTCGGCGCGCGGGTGTTCGGCGAGGGTGAGGAAATGGCCGCTGGTGAGCGTTGGCTCGTCACCTTTGCCTTCGGCGAGTTTGTAGTCGCTGCGATGGCGTTCCAGCGCTCGGGTCGAGAGGAACTTGCCGCGCTCGCGGGTGGTGAAGCGGCCGGGGTAGTCGTAGTCCTCAAGGTCCGGGGCGAACTCGGATTTGGCCGCGCCTTCGGGCAGGATCTTTGGTTTTTCGAAGTCGTAGTCGCGGCGGCTGACGCGGGTGGTGCGGGTTTCCAGGCGCAGGTTGAAGCGCTTGATGACCGGTTTGTCAGCGCTCATGCCGGAGTCTTGCTGGTAGCTCACGGCTTTGAGTTTGCGGAAAACGGTCTGGTCGTCGCCGAACACCAGTTTGTGGCCGCTGCTGCTGTGCTGGAAGTGGAAGTGGATGCCTTCCTCTTCGCACAAGCGCTGGATGAAATGCAGGTCGGACTCGTCGTACTGCACGCAGTAGTCGCGTTCCGGGTACTCGGCATTGAGCTGAAAGCTGTAGGCGTCGGCGAGGATGCCGCGATCTTCCATGACTTGGGCAGCAAATGTTGACGCTTGCCTGAAGTTGTATTGGCAGGATGGAACGGGAGCCCGACGAGACTCCCTCCTGCAATCAGTCGCCATCACTTATTTACGTCAAGCCGTGGCCCTGGCAGCCGCTGATGGAATTTGTGCCAAACGCTCAGATTTCTGATTTTCACTGTGCGCAGCCCAACGATCGATATATGTTTGCAAATCCGGAAGTGCAGTGCAATCACCATAAATATTAGCCAACGTCAGTGTGGTGGTGCTCAAGCGTGTAATTGTCGTGATTGTCTCTTTGAGCGCATCCAATTCCTTTTGATTGTGCTTAATCGCTTGCCTGATTGCAGTTTGACGTTCCTGAAGATCTGACATTGTTGCGCGGCGTTGGAATGCAGTCGCGCGATCTTGCGGCCGGCTTTCAATCATTCCCCCCGGGAACTCCTTGTCCGCCGCAATCTGCCACTGTTCCAGTTGAGTACGGTAGGTTTCAACTTCAAGCTTTAACCGGTCGGATTCGGTCGCACTGATGATATAGCCGCCAGTTTTCTCCGTATCTTGCCAGCGACGTAGCGTTGCCCAACATGCCGGAATATAACCGTCGAGCATTTTGTGATCGCCGCCGTTGGCCGCCTGAACCAGGAACTGCCTGCGATCCGGCGTATCGTTGTTTTTCAGCTGTGCAACGCAGCGAGCCATGGCCGCTTCTTCGTATCCTTCGCAGCCGGGTGTCCATAACACAGAGGAGAGCACTCGCCCAGGCAATTGCACAGGCATGAAATAACGCTGTTCACCGTGGTGCCAATAAGGCTTGCCGCCAAAGCGTGTCATCCCGGCGGCCATCACCAGTCCTCCGGCAGCTGGCGTTAGAACCCCGGAGACTGTTGCAGCGAGACCGGTAATCCAAATCGGTTTTTTTGTATCCATCCATCCCGCTGGAACGCTGGGTACAGGGTCATTCTGGTTAACGATTCGGTGATGAACCAGCCCTTTTGCCGACTCGACGAATTCTTTGTCGCCGGCACGGGGGGAGCCGAAGGTATAGAGAATGACGTCACTGGTAATTTCGCGGTGTAGCCAATCAGAGAGCAACAAGGCAATAGCGCCGCCGAGGCTGTGGCCGCAGACGATGATTTTTTGATTAGTGCGGAAACGGCGAATGTAGTTGTCTATGAATGGTTTCAGCGCCATGAAGGACTCATAAAAACCTTGGTGTGCCTTTCCCGTTCCCCCTTCAATCGGGACTTGCTGTGCATCAATGTCTCGCCATTTATCCCAATTTTCAGCCGTGCCTCGCACTGCGATTAGAATCATCCGGTCATCGTGTGTGGCATAGGCTTGCGTATCGGTATTTTTCCAATCGGATGGACCCTGCCTCGCATCGCTGAAAAAATGCACGCTCGACGGTGTTTCTATTCCTGCTCCGGCATTGGGGTCGTTCTGCGGGTAAAGATCCGGGTCAAAAGGGACGATCTCAAGGCGCTTGGAGTAGGGCACATCTTCAACCAGCGGGAACGAAGGGTTTTTAGAGTCCGCATATTTCGTTGGTTCTTCGAAGCAGGCCAGGCAGGTGTTCAGCACATGTCCGACGCTGCCCCGAGTGGGATAGGTGAAAGCAAAATCCTTCGGCAGCGTCGCTTTCAGCTTTTCTGGCTTTTGCCCGAAATCGCCGTAGCTCAATGTGGCCAGAAGCGACAACTGATAAAGATTCAAGGCACTGAATTCAGGCGCCAATGACAAAAGCGGTCTGAATGCACGTAAGGCGCGTACTTCGAGAACGTAATGTTTCTCTGGAAGCAGACCTATACCAAAGCTTGGAACCTTGTCTCCGGCAAAATCTCGAGCGAGTTTGGCGCAACCTGCCGGTAGAGGGTTTGTAAGGTCAGCAGCAGGTGGCAGGTGTTTGTTGAATTCAACGAAATCGCGAACTTCGACCTTGTGATATTCGCCTTTTTCGGCGGAGGCGCGGTAAGCGCCCGTTTTGCTAGTGCTGCCAACAGGGCGACGAAGAGTTTTTTCAGCGGCTACTTGAAGCTCTGTTATCGGCAACGGATAGTCGATTCGCTCAGACATATCAACATAGAACTTTTCCGCTCCGGCGTAAGCGGAGGATAGCGTCAGTATCAGCGGGCCGCTATAGGTTCCCGTTAATCGCGCCTGAATTCAACACATAAGTGCAACGCTCACCCCTGTATGCACTTCGTACGGCGTCTTCCAGCCCAAGCGCTTGCGCGGGCGTAGATTGATCCTCGCTACTGTCCGATTGACGGCTTCGACGGTCA
>NZ_JAENSQ010000048.1:0-27038 GCF_016613125.1 Pseudomonas sp. MF6776 | reverse complement strand
TGACCGTCGAAGCCGTCAATCGGACAGTAGCGAGGATCAATCTACGCCCGCGCAAGCGCTTGGGCTGGAAGACGCCGTACGAAGTGCATACAGGGGTGAGCGTTGCACTTATGTGTTGAATTCAGGGATCGTGTAACCCCGGAGATGGTCAGCTACAAGGAAGAAATCTTCGGCCCGGCACTGCAGGTGGTGCGCGTCGCCAGCATGAAAGACGCGATGGCGCTGATCGACAACCATGAGTACGGCAATGGCACCTGTATTTTCACCCGCGATGGTGAGGCTGCCCGGTACTTCTCCGACAACATCAAGGTTGGCATGGTCGGTATCAACGTACCGTTACCGGTACCGGTGGCCTATCACAGTTTCGGTGGCTGGAAGCGTTCACTGTTTGGGGACCTGCATGCCTACGGACCAGATGCCGTGCGCTTCTACACCCGTCGCAAAACCGTGACGCAGCGCTGGCCATCTTCGGGTGTGCGCGAGGGCGTCGAGTTCTCTATGCCAACCATGAAATGACAGGTCGCGGCGACCGGCCGGCGCTGCCTGGCTGCCGTCTGGTCGCTGAAACTCGCCTCATTCAGCGTTACCTGTGCGGCGTTAATTCGCTGCGGTAATCCAAATAACCGAGAGACGATAATGAACAAAAAACACAAGAAGTTCTCGCTCTGCTGCTCTTCCCAACACCTCCTGTCAAGCGGATGACCGATCGACCCTTTGGACTATTTCCGGAGTTGATCCGGCTTCCAGGCTTTCCATTTTCGTGGAAGGTATGCGCTTCTGAGGAGTCTTGAAAAATGAATAAGGTCCGTACTGGGGCTGCGCTCGATGGACGAGTGTTCTGGCCCTCACTGATTGTAATACTGGGCATCACCATCCCCCTACTTGCTTTCCCCAAGTCGGGCGAAGCGATCATCAACCAGATGTTCGCCTTCTCCACCGGGAGTTTCGGCTGGCTATACCTGGCGTCGGGATTGGCGGTTGTTACATTCCTGCTGTGGCTCGCCTTCGGACGTTACGGAAACATCCGTCTTGGCCGGGAGGGGGATGCTCCCGAGTTTTCCTACTTCAGTTGGGTGGCAATGATTTTCTGCGGCGGCATTGGTATTGCCATCGTCAACTGGGCCTGGGTCGAGCCGATCTACTATTTCAATAGCCCCCCCATGAATGTTGCGGCCCATAGCCGTGAGGCAGCCGAATGGGCGCTGACCTACGGACAGTTCCATTGGGGCCTGACGCCGTGGGCGTTTTACTGTCTACCAGCGTTGCCCATTGCCTACTCCATGTATGTGCGTCGGCAACCTGGGGTGCGCCTGTCGGTTGCCGCGCGTGGTGTCCTGGGGGACAAGGCAAATGGCTGGTTAGGGGTGTTATTGGATACCGTGGTAGTGTTCGGCATTGTCGGTGGCGTGGGGACGTCCCTTGGTCTGGCAGTGCCACTGGTGTCGACCCTTGCAAGTGATGTTTTTGGCGTTCAACCATCCTTCACATTTGACATGGTCATACTTGCCCTCTGGACCCTGATGTTCGGTATGAGTGTCTGGTTTGGCCTGAGCAAGGGCATCAAATTACTCAGCGATATCAACGTCTATCTGGCTCTGCTGTTGCTGGCGTTCGTCGCGGTCATTGGCCCGACGCTGATACTGCTCAACGGTTGGGCCAATAGCCTCGGATTGATGATCAACAACTTCGTCCACATGAGCCTCTGGACTGATCCCATTGCCAAAGGCTCGTTCCCACAAGACTGGACCATCTTCTACTGGGCCTGGTGGATAGCCTACGCACCGATGATGGGCTTGTTCGTGGCGCGGATTTCACGCGGCCGCACCATCAAGGAGTTGATCATTGCTGAGTTGGTCTGGGGCAGTTTGGGTTGTTGGGTATTCTTTGCCGTCTGGGGTGGCTACTCATTGAACCTGCAATTGTCGGGCGTGCTGGATATCAGTGCGATCCTGACCCAGCAAGGTATCCCCGCAGCCGTCCTTGCCATTCTAAAAACCATGCCGATGTCCAGCGTTGTCATCGCTGGGTTCGTGTTGCTGTGTTTCGTGTTTCTCGCGACTACGTTGGATTCGGCAGCTTACGTCCTGGCGTCTGTTACTTCTTACGAACTTAGCGGCTATGAAGAACCGCAACGTTGGTTGAGGATTGTATGGGCGCTGCTTCTGGCTGTGATTGGCATTGGCCTGATTAAGGTTGGGGGACTCAAGGCTGTGCAAACTTCTACCATCGTTGTGGCGCTTCCTTTGATTCCGGTGCTTGGAGTGCTTGCCTGGTCACTGATACGCATGATCAAAACGGATTTTGGTGATCAGTTGGAGCATGGAGAAGTGGTGTTTGCTGTTTCGCAGCATCCGGTTGCGAAGCTAGCAGAAGATGCGGCAAGGCCAGTCATGCTGGAGCCGATGCCTGTCCCATTGCGCGAGTGATTAAAACTGGCACGGTCAGAGGCTAGGTGTTGTGGATCGACTGGCCCTTTTGTTCGGGCTGGTCTCCGCTGCTTTTGCAGGAGTACTTATTGGAGCGGCTCTCACTCATCAAGATCCAGTCCTGGCTCAGAGTGGAAGGAGAGTGGGTGAATCGCCCCTAATTTCGTAGACACTCTAACCTGCCGCTATGGGTCGACTTGTACATTTCGTGACAGGCAGCTTTTGGCCGATTCTGTTGAAAAAATCGGTCATCCAAAGCTGCCTGATCATTGACCGGTGAAAACGCCTTTTTTACACGCTGCTACGTGAAATCTGCTTCTGGAAACCTCTGCTAAAAGTAAAGATTTCAATCTCGGACGCGTACTTTTCAACTGCGGAAACCATGGCCGACTTTTTCAACAGAATCGGCCGATGACTACCTTTCGCCAGCGGCAGCAATGGGCAGCTCTCTACCGATCATGTTTACTAAGCGTGCTGGTCAAAGCCGATGCAATCGGTGGTCTGATCGAATGCAATCGCCTGGTCACGTGCAATGCAAACGAGTGGTCAGTACCGATGCAATCAGGTGGTCAAGTGGAGTGCAATTTCGCAATGGTGGTGCTTTGGGAGCTGATGGGCATTTTTATAGCTCTATAAGCATGGTTTTTCGTGCTTATTTTGGCGCCGTGCCAGCAGGCACGATACTCGCAGGAGCGTCAGCCATTTTGAATTTGTAGGCGATGAATCGTCGACGCTCGCTGTCGCTCCAGTAGGTGAATTCACTCCCCTGATCTGGCACCACGAAAGTCTGCAAGATTTCCGTCAGGTATTTGGCCATGTCCAGCAACCATGTCGGCAGAGAGTGCTTATCAGGTCGGCCATCGTCCGAGACCAGAGCGTAGATGCGATGTTCCTTCACGCTGAATGCAATGCCGACGTTCACCCGGCCCATGACGACGGAAGCACAGGCCAGCTCGTAGCTTTCTGCGTCGTCACCCAGTTCAGTTGCCAGCAGACCTTGATACACGCAGAGTGCAGCCCGAGTCTGTTCATAAGCGTCAGCTATTGGGGTCTTGCCTTTACCCGAGTTCATCGGGGTATGCGAAATAGTAAAAGTGTTACTCATCGTCTTTTTCCCTTTGGGACTTTACATGCTGTGGGCGATTGGCTGGCTTCCTATCAACTAGCCAACCCGAGTACCTGCTGGTCGTTATCGCTGTCAGGTTTGCCAGCAGGCTCGTCCTGGCGATGCTTCGAAACTTCGCTTGAGATCGACATGAATCGCTCGTATTCCTCGATCGGGATCTGGACGGAAATGGTTCCATTGTTTGCATCGATAATCGCTGACTCGCGCATGAGCTTCGAGATCCCGGTCATGGTCGACGTCATGTTTGTAATCAGCTTTTTACCGATTCGTTTTGTCGGCGCTGAAATGTGCCGACTGGTAAGGCGAATCTCTGGCTCAGGAATCGGCGCGGGCTGCGCCTGATCGACTGCTTGGACTGGTGTGGCCAGAAGCTCATTCCCGGCAATGGCTGCCTTGGCCAACAGCTCAGCCTGCTCACGCTTGCGCGCCTCGTAGGCATCGAGAATGATTTGTTCGCTCGCGTCACCATATTTCCGCCATAGGTCAAGGGCGAGGAATGGCTTGATGACGCCCTTTTCAAGCAGAACCTGGATGGACTCCGGGAGAAGTAGCAGGCGCAGCGTTTCGCGCACGTGGGTATCGGTCATGCCAATATGTGACGCGATTTGCTCATCCGGCCAATTGAAGTTGCGTAGGCGTTGATAGCCATGCGCTCGCTGAATAATGCTGAGCTTGAGCTGCTCATTCGAGGTCAGAATCCGCACGCAGGCGAGCTGGTCATTACCCTTGAGCTCAATGACAGGCAAGCGCTTGATGGGAGCGCCACGAGAAGCGGCCAATCGGGCCGCACGGAGTCGGCAATGTCCGTCACGTACATAGCAATGACCGTCGACGACTTGGACTTCGATCGGCTGAAACTGCTCGCTTCGCTCCCAGGCGAGCGCCAACCGTTCGATGTGCTTTACGGTGTCTGGCCGCTCATAGTCACGAAGATTGAAACCTTCCTGTTCCTCGATGAGATCAAGGGCCAACCAAGTGAGATTGGTCTCCCCGACACTGCCGGTATTACCTGACGCGACAGCTACCTCGCAGAACGTGCTCAGGTCATTGGCTGGGGCCTGGTGGTGGGCACTGCCTTCTTGGTTTTCGTCGTACTGATTATGTTCCGTCATCGTCGTAATTCGCTTGTGCAGGTGTGAAGCGGCGGCATGGCGCTTAGAAAATGCCTCCGGTCCGAACACGAGAGCGATGTTCAACGAGTCCCGATCATGCGTTCAATTGCGACGGGTAATCATCGAAGTGCTTCTTCGGTTCTCGCTGACCACCTTACCGCTGACTGCGGCTATCCAAGGGGGGCATCCGACCCACCAATGGTGGCGAATAGGGCCTGTGCCGGACTTGATTTTTGGTACGGTCCCTGAATCACAACTGGTGAGGGGACTATTCATGGGCAGTGCAGAGCCGGCCGCGCAATTTGCAAAACGACTTCGTAAACGGATCTCGCTGAGATCGTTGCTCGCTGCTCATGAGGAAGTCTTTGGTAGCCAAGATAATCACGGGCAGGCCGAAAAAATGAGCAAGGCAGAAGCTACAAGCAGCATGAATAATATTGGATTGGACCTGCAGCTGAGAATGAATCGTTTGCACGCCCTTCCCGAAGGTTTGGAGGAGTCAGCGCACGGGAGCTTATGGGGAGTCCAGCTCAAATACCTTCTCATTGTTGAGTTGGTGTTTGGCTCGATGATCGGTGTGTTATTGGGGATGGCCACCTACGACACTCCCGTGTATTGGTGGATAGTTCATCTGCTTCTAGGCTAGAAACAGCCCGGTGCGGCCGGGCTTATGCTCTGGATTGCGGTTCCACGTTCTATTTGTAGGAAAGGCACTTCCCGCGGAGCGTCGCTGGAACGCCCTGTGGGCCTCCCAAGGCAACAATCTCCCACTCGCGCTCTGTCATTTCCATTCCTGCGCCTCGGCACAGCTTTCGATAGGCCCTTTCGTATTCCTCTTTGCTGGCATTGAGTGCAGTGGAGCGGGGGGCGGGTTGCTGATCGGGTGGTGCGAAGGTAAGTGCCTGGTCGATGGCCTTGTTCATCCCGTGATTGAGTGCGGTCACCACTACGCTGTTGCCAGTGCCCTGTCCGGAGCGTAACTGCGCGTAATTACCTTGAGTGGTCATTACATCATCCTCGCTGCCCATTACGTGTTCGTACGCTGGTTTCCGAAGCGCAGCGCCGCCGCGGCCATCATGACCCCAGCTGCTGTAAAACTCGTGTGCAACTCTCACTGGCACGTACGCCGTGGCGTCCTCAGTGATCTGGTCATAGGGATGTTTGTGGGTGCTTGTGCAGGCCGTAAGAAATACAGCAGCCGCGATAGTGAATGCCTTTGTCCGGACCATATTGCCCTCCCATAGTGTGTGAGTGGGATCATATGGATGTGCAAAGTGCAGGTGTGGTGAGTCCGACCCGCGAAGTGGTATGGATTCAGGCACCGCTAACCCGACATGTAGACAGAATGCGTGCATCAGGAGGACTGCATGCAATTACTTAGATTATTAAAGGGGCTCGTTACGCGTCCCCCAATAGATGCTGGGCGCGAAGGCAAGCGCAGTCTTACTATCAACCAGATTCAAGAGCTGGAGCTTGAAGACCCCGAGCTGCAGAAGTATTTGATGCGGGGCGACGAGGCCTCGCTCAAGTACCCACCTTTTTTGGTCGGCCTGCCTGCCAGAGTTCCTGGCAAATTTCTTCTGAATGCCCACGCGGCAAAGGTGCGCTCTATTGCCAGCGGTATTGGGCTCCCTCCCAGGGAGTTCAATCGTTTGATCCTGCCGGTACTCGACTCCTTCGCAAGCTTTGCGCACATGCTACCTGCATCACAGGCACACCATCACCGGGGGGCAGGCGGTTTACTGGCGCACTCCCTTGAAGTGGCGGTGCACGCGCTGAATGCGTGCCAGGTGACGAGTTTCGACCACGATCGGTACCCGGCCGAACGAATCAAAAGACGAGATCGATGGAACGCGGCGGCGGTGCTCGCTGCTCTTATGCATGACGTGGGCAAGCCGCTTTACGACCTGAGGGTGACCGATGCTTCAGCTGAAAAGATCTGGCAGCCGGTCGCCAACTCGATTCCGGAATGGGCGCAAGAGAATGGCGTAGAGCGCTACTTCTTCCACTGGAACCCAAATCGGCACGACGTCCATAAGCACCTGTCGACCACGATGATAGATAGGCTTCTGCCAAAAGAGTTGCGTTTGTGGCTCATGGAGGCGGGGCAGGATCTCTATTTCGCGATGGTGAATGCGATCGCCTGTGATGACGAGAAGAGCATTCTAACGGGGCTGGTCATCAAGGCGGACTCGACTTCAGTAGAGGCGGATCTCAGGAAGTGGGGCGGCGACGCATCTGGAAAATCAGCGCTGGGAATCGGCGTGCCCGTTTCGTCGCTCGTGGTCGATACGATGCGGCATCTGAAAAGCATCGGTGTCTGGAAGGTTAATGAAGTTGGCCACCGAGTGTGGGTTATCGGTGATGGAGTCTATGTTGCCTGGGTGCAGGGCGTTAAGGACATCACAGAGGAGTTGAATGAGAAAGGCGTCAAGGCGGTACCGCGTAGTGCGGATGCACTGGGAGAGGTGCTGCTAGATCACCATATCCTTGAAAGGTCGCCAGATGGATCGATCTACTGGTCTGTTTTTCCAGATCTGCTCAGTGATGGACGTCCCAAGCCGATTAAGTTGAAGTGCGTTAGGTTGGCGGCGTCCAACCTGCTCTTTCCCTTCGAGCCAGTACCACAATCCATTGCGGGTGTGGTGGGTGAAGGCGAGCACGAAACCAGATTTGAGGCTAACTCCAACACCGGAGCTGTTGCGTTGCCAGGAGGGGGCGTAGCACCGAAAACCAATGATCCACTGGCGGCTTTCCCTGCTCCTGGTGCAAGCAATCCGGCGTCCATGGAGCCGATGTTTTCCCTAGGTGGCGCTACTGTTGATGTCTTTGCTCCAAAACCTGCGGCGGAAATTTTCAGCGCCCCGACTTTGAGCGTGCCTGATTTCTCCGCTGCGCCTGGAGGGGCAGACCCCTTTGGCAATCCCGCGCCGAAGCCGGCCGTACCGGGTACTTCCACGACAGTAGCTCCGCAATTGGCCAGCCCACCGCCGAGCGCGTCTAACTCTCCATCAACACCGCAGTCATCACAACGGACAAAAGTGGCAAAGGCCACTCTGGAGAGGGTGGCCCCGGGTTCTGCGTCCGCTCCTCAGATCAAGATTGTTGGGGCCCCGTCTCAAGTAGCGACAACAGAGCAAGGTATTGTCGTAAGTGGGCAGCAGCAGGCAGTTGTAGAAGGGATCAAAATTGGTGGTCGGGATGCGCCCACTGCTAAGACGACAGCTGCTGGAAAGCAGAGCAAGGGAGGAAATACTTCCGCAGGCGGCGCGAAAGACGGACGGCAACCCAAAGCTGTCGAGTCAGAGTTTTCACTACCGGAGCTTGCTGATGATGCGCGATTGTTCCCGGGGCCTGCTGCAGATGAGTTTCCGTCGCCAAAAGTGCCAGCGACCATCTCGCCAGCTGTACCCGTGGCAGGGGGGAATCAAATTGGAAATGGCGGGCAGCCTGATGATTTAACGCGACGTAATGCTGAGTACGCCTATAACTATGCGGACATTGACGATGATGTGCTCGAGCTCGCAGGGATGGCGATCCCTGATCGGTCTTTGCGGGCTGCAGATGTAGAGCAGGATAAAAGGCCAAAACCGGCGGTGCAACTCGGTTCTGTAGGCAGTGACTCGGACTCTCCAGCCGAACAGTATCGCCCTCGAGCAAGCCCTCGATCGGCCGCGCCCACGCCCCAGATTAAAGCAGGTGGGAATGGGCGCGACGTCAAAATGGTCATTCCTCCAGAACTTGCGGGGATGGACGAGTTTGGATTTGGTGATTTGCCAACCGAAATATCTCTCGAGTTCCTGGGTGATCTGCCTGCAGGCTCCCCGATTTCAGTGAGCCTTCCAAAAGGCATGGAGCGCGTGCTTCATTCGCCAAGTTTCGATATGGCGGACTCGGCTCCGGCCCCGGTGCCTGATGAGCAAGAATTTCATTCGATGGCATCGGAGGCGCCGACTACACATTTCGAAGACACGGATTTGCTGGCCGAATTTGACCTCCCGGTAATGAGTTCAAGTGTGATGCTGCCGAGTGTGGACTTAGAACTCGACCTTGTACCGGACGCTGACTTCTTCCCATCGGCGCAGGCAATTCCTGATTGGATTGAGGAGTCTTTTCAGGATCTACACCCAGAGACTCAGGTGAGAATTGATCCGCCCGCGCCTACTCCTGCTCCTGCTCCTGCACAAGCCAGGCAGGGAGCGCTTAAGGCCAGAGCTGAACGGACGGTTCCACAGGGCGTTGCGCCGGGCATCAGTGTTTCAAAAAGTGCTGGTGAGCCATATCCGGAAATTAAGGTAGGGCAGCCAAGAAAGCCGCGCGAGCCGTTGCCAAGTTCCCCTGTCGAATGCCTCCCTCTGCCGGAAGAATCTTCTGCGATCACAGGGAGTTTCAACGGGTATGAGTGTTCGCCGAAGGAATCAGCCGAGTATGAAGAGTTTCTTGCGCTGACCCTGGAACTGTCTAAGTCATTGAGGTGGTACGCATCCAATATCGACAAGACCGTCTCCATGGTGAGCTACAAGCCAAATTTCGAGTTCGCCGGGGAGGGGTTTGTTATCGACGATCTGCCGAAGCTGCAGAAGGCGATGTGGCTCTGGGACGATTTCACCGGAACTATGACACGCAAAGCGCCCAAGAGCGTCATGCTGAACTGTTACCTGGGAGCCGTATTTGAATACCTCACAAAGGGGAAGTACCGCCACTCGCTAGCAGTTGCCAAGGATCAAGTTGAAGCGGAAAACTTTCGGCGTATTGCTACGGCGGCACTGGCGCTCTGCAAGGAATCGGAGCTGAACGGAAAGCGAGTTGTGAGCATTCAACCCAGAAAACTGAGTGATATTTCCAACGCCCTTCAAGTTGACGAACCGACCCTGAAGAGGGCGCTAATTGCTACTCATCAATACCTCTTAGTCAGGAACAATCACGTCATAGAAATTGTGGACTAATAGCGATGAGTGAGTGGGCGTATGAGATGCCATGGAGGCCCAACTTTGAGGCCTTCGAGGCGAGTGGTTGGGTGCTTGGCATGGCGGCTACGAGTGCTGTGCACTTACTCACCGACTTGCCCCCGCAACCATTCTATTTGTCATTGATTGTGATGGGGGGCTTCGCGCTGCGTCGCATCCCCACTGCCGTGCATCTCTATCGGGTGAAGCAGGGTCTGAAGGCAAAGCCGGCAGTACTGATGGGGCAGGACGAACTGATTGAGCAGATGCTCAAGAACAGGGGTAATTTGTTCCTGGGTACCGGATTCAAATGGACCCAGAGCGAGGGGCAGCAGGTATTTGAGCTGTTAAAGCGCGACATCACCAAGCTGATGCCGAAGATTCCCGATGGGTTCATGGGTTCTCCGTGGATTCATGGCATCTCAATGCAGCCCGATCGGCCAATCGAGATGAAGGAGGACCTGACCTCGCTCCATACCCTGATCGTGGGCACGACGGGCTCAGGGAAGACCCGGGAATTTGACATTTTGATCAGCCAGGCCGTACTCCGCGGAGAGGCTGTAATCATAATCGACCCCAAGGGCGATAAGGAGCTTGCCGAAAATGCCAAGCGTGCCTGCGAGCTTTCTGGGCGTCCTGAGCGGTTCAAATATTTCCATCCAGCCTTCCCAGAAAAGAGCGTCAGGATTTCGCCAACCAAAAATTTTGGTCGTGCAACCGAAGTTGCCTCGCGCATTGCTGCGCTGATGAAGTCAGAGGGTGGCGACCCGTTCCAGGCCTTCGCGCAGATGGCTTTGAACAACGTAATTCAGGCGTTGCTGTTGTGCGGCATGCTGCCGACCCTGGTCGAGTTGCGGCGTACGCTGGAGGGGGGCTTGGCGCCTTTGGTAATCCGTTCGATCAAAGCGTACGGAGAAAAAGTCCATCCGCACTTTGAAGCGCTGGCTCGTGCTGCCTTGAGCAAAGCCCAAACAGATGAGATGAGAGCGAAGGCACTTCTGGGGCTCTATCGAACGGAAATCGTGCCGCTGGCGCCAAGCTCGGATCTGGAAGGCCTGCTTTCGATGTTTGAGCATGACAAGGCCCACTTCGGCAAAATGATTGCATCGCTGCTCCCAGTGCTGAACATGCTAACAGCCGGGCATATGGGGCCGATTCTATCGCCGAACATGGATGATCCTGACGATGAGCGTGAAATCACTGACTCAGGCAAAGTTATCCAGGGGGCCGAAGTACTCTACATGGGGCTCGACTCTCTCTCCGATAGCATGGTTGGATCGTCCATTGGCTCAATCTTCCTAGCCGATCTGGCGGCTGTGGCGGGACAACGATACAACTTCGAAGATCCTGAGGAGCTCAAGCGTCGGCCGGTAAACATTTTTGTTGATGAAGCAGCTGAAACAGTAAATGACCAACTTGTTCAACTGCTGAACAAAGGTCGTGGTGCTGGCATGCGCTTGTATGTGGCCACACAAACTATTGCCGACTTTGAGGCCCGAATGGGCTCTCCAGCCAAGGCACGTCAAGTGTTGGGTAACACTAACCACGTTATTGCTCTGCGTATTACCGATCAGGAAACTCAGAAGTACATTGCAGAGATGATTCCTCCGACTTACTACAAGTACGTCATGCGTACCCAGGGCAATACCACCAAAGATGATCCGCATATGCATTCGATTAACGTGGGTGAGCGCCTAATGGATGAAGAGGGGGAGTTGTTCCCAGCTCAACTGTTAGGCCAGTTGCCGAATCTGGAGTTCCTGGCAATTCTGGCTGGAGGGAGAGTTGAGAAAGGAAAAATACCAGTTCTGACTCGTCCTAAAAATTATGAAAAAGCAGTTGAGCGTGCAAAGCTGCTAGTTAAAGAGGCTGCATAATCGTGCGATCCCGGTTTGAAGCTGTTACGCGAATGTTGCCAAAAGATGATAAGGCCAGAATGGTTTTGAACATTCTTGAAGCTGATTGGCCGACCGCAGTGGAGATTGTTCCTGCTGCTCTCGAATTGGCTGGGTTAGAGTCGACCACTCCTCAGTGCGTGGAGCTACTGAAAAATTGCTTGTCGTCATACCAGTCTTATTTAGGTAAGAACGACCGTGCGAGGTTGGTGTCTTTTCTTGATCCGTTTCTTACAGGCGTTACGGCAATGTTACTTCAGGACCCCACTCCTGAGGATTCAGTGCTGGAGATCAAGGGTTTGTTAGATGGCGTGATAAAGAATCATGGCAGTGCGGGGGCTCGCAACAAAATCGAAGAGATCCTGATGCCAGAAGGTTCTTCTATCGGTCGCGTTTGGCGGGATATCAAGGAAAACTGAAATGGCCGACGTCGAAGAAAAGATGCCCCAGGGTCTCTGGGCGACCCTGGTGTTTATCTGTATCGAAATACTTCTGATCGTGTGCATTGTTCCAAATGAATTTATCGATATGGCGATCCTTAAGGAGCAAGATTGGGGCGAGGTGTTGATGGGAAAAAATCAGCATGATGCTCTTATCAGTAAAACGAATCAGCTTTATAGCAAAATCAATCTGGAAACAGGTCTCAATGAAACGGTGCAAAACTTTTTTGTCCCGACAGCGGAGGAGCGAGAAAAATCCAAAGCATGGGAAGGCCTCGGCAGGGTGTGGTTTTCTTTTATTGGAAATCGCGGCGAAGCTCTGACAAAGGTGATGTATCACATCTACTACCGTTTTTTACTGCTATTGATGTGGCTGCCATATATGGCCGTCATTCTAGTGCCGTCAGTGCTGGGCGGCTACATGAGCTGGAACATCAAAAGATACACTTTTCGCCATACCTCGCCCTTCCTAAATACGTACAGCTCTAAAATCATCGCCTTCATCATTGCGAGTCTGTGCGTTAGCTTCATCGCGCCCGTCCCTATCCCGCCGATGATCATTCCGGTGGTGATCATCACACTGTTGCCTATCGCCTGCAGCTTGCTGATCGGAAACCTTCCAAAGCGTCTCTGATGCCCCTCCTAGAGGAACGCTCCGCTTTTGGGGCTTCCTCTTTTGACCCTTTCAGCGGGGCGGATTCACTCCAAAAGGCTCGACCTAGACCTCACCATGTGCTCAATGGTTGAGGTGTCTCATGAAAAAAGAATTTGTTGTTCCTCTCGCGATTTCGACTCTGTCCCTTTTGGTTGCCGTTGGCTCTGCTTTCTTGGCTGACAAGAGAGTTAGCCAGGCCGTCGACCTGTCAAACCAGGTGAATGAGCAGTTTGCCAAGGTAAAGCCTTGGGCATTCAAACGGGATGCCCTCGAGTCAGTTATTGATGAGAGCAGGATCTCGGCCGCGATTCGTGGAAAAGATTCTTCTGCGCCTGAAACTACGCGTGTGCGTGGGCCGCAACCGGCCAAGATCGATCGGCGCTATGGAGATCCAAAGGCTCAATTTACGCTTATTGAGTACTCAGATTTTGAGTGCACATTCTGCAAACAGTACTTTGCGGTTCCTAAAGCGCTCGCCGACGGATCGCGGGGGAATATCTCCGTCATTTTTAAACACGTTCCTATCCACGGTGATGCATCACGCCGCGAAGCATACGCAGCTGAGTGCGCTGCAGCGCAGGGTGGTAATGACGCGTTCTACCGGATGGCTGGCGCGATATTTAGTTCAACACCTGGTAATGGCACGGGCACGGAAAAGCCACTCAGTGTTATTGCTGAAAGTATTGGTCTTGATGGTGTTGAGCTAGCTAAGTGCATGGATAACGAAGACTTCTACGCCAAAATCAAATCTGATTTTCAGGAGGCGATTGACCTTGGGATTAACCAAACCCCAACAACGATCGTTCGTCACAACGTAACAGGTCAGCAGGTCAGGTTGGACGGCGCCGTTACACCTGAAGCCATCATGTCAAGCTTGTCTAAGATCGTTCAAAGTCCTGGAGCTAAGAACTAATGCAGCCCGTTCGCATTCCTCAATATGTCGATGATCCACCCCATCTACTCTTTTGGCAGGCTGATGAAGTTGCGCCAATTGGTATTGGACTTGTTTTTGGCATGTTCACTGGCTACGCAGCGATTTGTACTATTGGGGGGTTCTTGCTCACCCGGTGGTACAGGAAATACCGTGACGACCATCCTGATGGATTTATGGTGCATATGATTTATTGGTTCACCGGATTGACTGGTGCAAAGTCCAGAACCATTCCGAATCCATTTATCCGTGAATTCCATTGAGGCAAATATGCTATTTAAAAACTTCAGGCAATCGTACCGAGGAACGGTTTCGGAGAATAAGTTTCTTCGAAGTATGGTGATCGCGCTGATTGCAATTGACCTGTTCGCGATCATCGGCTGGCTTAATAAAAGCACTGTGATTGATATGCAGCCGCCAACCTTGACCGAGCGTGCATGGGTCGATGAATCATCTGCATCTGACGAGTTTGTTGAAGGCTGGGCGCTTTATATCGCTGACCGACTCGGTAACGTGACACCCTCGTCGTCAAAAGTGATACGCAAGTCGATCGAGCCGCTGCTGGATACTGATATATATCAGGATGTAGTGAATAAAATCGAGGCGCAGGTACTTCAGATTCGCCAGGACAGGGTGACCCTTAAATTTAACGCAAAAGACGTTTTGCGTGATCGGTCGAATACAAGAAAGTTTTATGTAACCGGCAGATCCTACATGACGGGGCCCAATGGTAAGCCTGAGCCCAAAAACGTCACCTATGAACTTGACTTGCGAATCAAAAACTACAAGCCAGTACTGACCTTTGTCGATACATATGAAGGTCCACCACGAACTGAAGATGTTATTCGCCGCCAAGAGAAAACCACCCAAGCTCGTAAGCGTATGGACCAAATTAATAATGAAAAGTAAACAGGTGAAACTAGCGTTGATTCTCACTGCGTTTGCGGCTGTTCAAGCGGTTCATGCGCGAGAGTTGAATATTCCAAAAATGCCCACAGCCTCGACAGAGACTCTGGTGGTCGATGGGATGCCGAAATCGGTTAACCCCTCTGATTACGGGCTTGAAGCGGGCGAGGCGGATGCACACGCTGCTCTGGAACAAGAGGCCGCGAAAAAGGCTTCTGAGCCAGCTGCACCAGCTGTCGCAAAAAGTGCGCCTACCCCGGCAGTGAAGAACGACACTGACATGATGAAGGTGTCTGGTGGCGGTCGGCAGGGTGACCTTCAGGCGGTACCTGCGTCCGTGGCCAAAACCACCGCAGGTGGTGAGGAGTCGGTTGCGATGGTGTCGTTCCTGGAAGATGTCGTTGTCCAGCCCGGCGTGAACACAATTGTTCCTGTAGCTATTGGTCACCTAAACCGAATCGTTACGCCATTCGAAAAACCGATCGTCCAAACCGTTTCAACGAGCTCTGTCGAAGTCAAGGGCAATGTCGTTTACGTTTCGACGCAGGATCAAGCGCCGATCGCCATGTACATCACGCCGAAGGACGACGAGTCGGTAGCGATCAGTCTGACACTGGCGCCGCGGAAGGTGCCGCCTATTCAGGCCAACTTGATCCTTGGACAGGCGCCAGGGTCTGGTGGTCGCGCTACTCCTGGTGGCATGGGCGCCTTCCGCTACTCGGGCCAGGCCAAAAAGTGGGAGGAGGGGCAACCCTATATGGAATCGATCAAAGGGATCATGCGATCACTGGCTTTGGGCGGCATTCCAAAGGGATTCTCCATGGGTAAATTGAGTCGCACCGATACGCTCCCCGCCTGTTACCAGGAGGGCATCGCATTCGATTTTTCGCGCTCCCAAATTGTTCTGGGTCATAACTTCAAAGCCCTCGTGGGAGTAGCCCGTAACACTTCGGCTGTCCCGGTTATGTTCGACGAAACCTCCTGTACGCATCCGTCATTGGCCGCGGCTGCCGCATGGCCTCGGAATATGCTCGAGCCAGGTCAGGCGACGGAAATCTACATCGTGACTCGAGTTGGTGAAGCGCCTGCAGAAGAGTCTTCCAGGCCGAGCCTGCTGAACTAAAGGGGGGGTTATGATCAAGTCAATGTGGTCGGGTCTGAGCCCGAGTAAAAAGAAAGTTGTGGCGATTATTGGTGTCGTCGGGGTGGTTCTTCTGGCCGTCTTCGCGATGAGTTCGATTGGGGGGAATGACCAGCGTAAGCAGGGTGGCAAACAAACAATTGGCCGTGTTCTGTATGACGGTGATCCTCGTTCCGTGGGCATCGATTCCATCAACTCTAAACAGCGCGACCAAGAGAAAACCATCACTGAAGTTCAGCGCAACCTCAAAACCCTATTGGAACAGAGCAACAACCAAAAGGTAATTACGGACAGCCTGAAAACCGTCCAGCAAAGTGTTGATGATCTTAAGGGGCAGGTCTCTCTCGCTAAGGAGCAGGCCGACAAGGTTGCGGCTGAAAATCTTAAGCTCGCGGAGGAAATGCGCACCAATCAGGCGAAGGCCCCACCTCCTGAAAGGGAAGTCGAGCTCAAGGAAAAGGAGGATCGAATCCAGCGTGAAAAGGCTTCCCAAGACCGTTTCAACGCCGTAGGCAACGATCCAAATAAAAACCAATCGGCCTTCTTTGCAAATGCGCCGGCCCCGGCCCAGGACCCAGTCAAGCCAGGTCAGGCCCCTAAGAAGGACGAAAAGCTGACGATCAGATCTATTGGCAATGAACAGCCTGATGAGGCGGACGGCAAGGACGAAAAAGAGCAAGAGGTCTTCTTGCCGGCCGGCTCCATTATGTCGGGTGCCTTGATTACAGGCCTTGATGCGCCGACAGGTACTAAGGCACGCCAGGACCCTTTCCCGGTTCTTCTGCGGATCAAGAAAGAGGCCGTCCTTCCTAACCGATTCCGAGCTGACGTTCGTGAGTGCTTCTTGATTGCAAGCGCCTTCGGCGACATGTCCTCAGAGCGAGCTTATATGCGTGCTGAAACCATCTCATGTGTTCGTGATGATGGCGGTGTTATCGAGACCGGTATGGATGCCTACGCGGCGGGAGAGGACGGTAAGGCAGGTGTTCGTGGCCGCCTGATCTCGAAGCAGGGCGCGATCCTTGCCCGCTCCCTTGCAGCTGGATTCATGCAAGGCGTCAGTGAGGCGTTCAGTGTTCGCCAAGTGCCGAGTATTAACGTGACGGGTACAGGGAGCAGTGGCAGCAATAAAGGCGTTGTTGATCCGGTGTACCAACAGGCATTCAACTCGCAGGCCCTGCAGGGTGCTGCCATCGGTGGTGTGGGCTCGGCGTTGGAGCGCATTGCTGACTTCTACCTGGAAATGGCTGAAAACCTTTATCCGGTTATCGAGGTAGATGCTGCCCGTGAAGTTGACTTCATCGTCAAGAAGGGTGTCCAGCTGAAACTCATGTCGAAGGCGCCACGTCGCTGACCCAAAACAGGGGCGGATTCGCTCCTGCACCTAACAACATATTTGGATACTTCAATCATGAATTTGATTTCAGCGGTGAATGCTTTCCGATTTTTGGCCCTGGCAACAGTGGCAGCGGCCATGACCGGCTGCTCGTTTTTGCAAGTTGGTGAGTCTGAGTATTCCTGTAAGGGCATGCCGGACGGTGTGACCTGTATGTCCGCTCGCGATGTTTATCAGCTGACTGAAAACGAGAATTTTCGCCAAGTAGTGGAGCAGAACCAGGCGGCCAAGGATCAGGCGATAAAAGAGGGCAAGTCGATTGAGGAGGTTCTCCCCGCGGTGCAGCCCCATATCGCAGCCGGCGAGCGCTATGTCGTTCCGAAGCCAGCACGTAACCCGATTCCGATTCGTTCGCAGGCCACCGTCATGCGCGTCTGGGTGGCTCCGTGGGAGTCCGATTCGGGCGACCTTAACGTGCCTGGATTCATCTACACGGAAATTGAACCGCGACGTTGGGAAATCGGTACTCCGGCGCCTAAACCGACACCTTCCATTCGACCACTGGAGTCGAGGAAGAACACTTCTTCACCTGCAACCTAAACATTCCCCAACCAGCATGACCTAGGAGATACACCCATGCAAATGAGCATGACCCCAAGCCAAGTCCGGCGCACCAAGGACGTAATGAAGTTCGGTGTGGCACTGATGCTCACCGTCGCAGCAAGCAACGCACTCGCCGGCACCGGTGGTGACAGTTTCGACTCAATCTGGGTAACCCTGACGGACTGGATGCAGGGAACCCTGGGACGAGTCGTCGCAGGCTCAATGGTCCTGGTCGGGATCGTGTCCGGCATCGTGCGCCAGTCGATCATGTCGTTTGCTACCGGCGTTGGCGGCGGCGTTGGCCTGTACAACACGCCAACCATCATCGAGTCGATCATGACCGCCACCCTCCCGGTTGCGCACTCTCTCACCTAAACAACGAGTTCTAACAAAGCCGGCCGTTGCCGGCTTTTGGGTTTTCAAACCAGGATCGGGAAGATAATTGTGAACTGGATTAAATCGACAGGCCTTCTTGCGGTGACGTTGATGTCGGCGGTCTTTTCGACTCAGCTCCTAGCTGCGACGCAGTGCGTTGAGAGTGGAGAGGCGCTGTCATTGAATCCAGTTGTAGCGGTTGTGGGCGAGACACTCAGTGTGACTTATACCTTGGGCCGCGTCGGGTGTACGTCTACCGGCTCCTACAGTCTTCCAATCAGTGTTGGCTCGCCAAAGGGCGCAAACATTGGTAAGTGCGAAGGGGTAAGAACCAAGGAGTCGTTTAGCTGTACGGGTGTGGCCGCATTGCCACAAGGATTCACCGGGCCTTTGGTTATCAGCGTCGGTAAAGCGCTCGCGGAAACGATTGTTGAAGCGAAGAAAACACAGCCGCATGCCGATGACATGGAGGTACTTAACAACGAGGACGAAACGCTGGTTATCCCTCTCACCCTCACAGGGGCGGGAGTCCAGGCCGAGTCTTTCGAACTCTTGGATATGCCTTCGAAGGACATTGGACAGTTCCTGCTGAACGGGTCCGCGGTCACCTTCAAGCCGTTTCCACAATGGTCTGGCGTTACGTCCTTCACCTATCGCGGAAAGGACACCACCGGTAACTTCTCTAATGCAGCGACGGTTCGCGTAGTTACCAGCCTGATAAATGATCCGCCGACCATCATTCCGCACCCTGCAATCGGCGTCGAGGACAAGCCCCTTGTTTACGTGCCTGTCGTTCAAGATCCAGACCCGGTCGACATCTATCGTTTAGTGGTAGAGGCCCAGGGAGCTCATGTCACCGCTTTGGTTGAGCCGGACCTTCACTCTTTGAGAATTATTCCAGAAAAGGACTGGAATGGTTCCGACACCATTAAGATTAGTGCGGTAGACAGTGCAAACGCTAAAAGTGAGGTGATGTCCATTAGCGTCATCATCCAGCCTGAAAATGACGCGCCTGTTCTCACTCCGATATCCATCGTGGCCAACGAGGACAGCGAGGGCAGGGCAAAAATCGTTTATGCGGATCCTGATGGAAAGGCCCCGTACCGATTTCTAATTGATAAACAGCCGCCTCCGAGTGCTGGCGGTTGTGGTATTGACGTGGATGAAGTGGTCTTCACCCCTGCCAAGAACTGGAACGGGACAACCGAATGTTCTGTCGTGGTCGACGATGCTGACAGTGGCGCCTCGCTTCCAGGCACGGTGTCAATCACTGTAGTGGCCGTACCCGACAAGCCAGTGGTGGAAACCAGGACTCTGACTTTGAATCAGGGCGAGTCATCGACCTTCAGCCTTGTGGTGGCTGACCCCGATGCCGGCGACAGTTACTCGCTCAGTAGTTCGTCAATTCAAGATGCTGTTTTTGGATCGTTTAGTTTTTCTGGGACGACCTTGTCGGTTGCTCTTAACCCAGAATTTGTTGGGACAAGATCCATTTCGTACACGGCAACAGACTCTTTCGGTTTGGTGTCTACACCTGGTGAACTGACGATCAAGGTGCTACCCGTTGCCAAGAAGCCTGTCGTCGCTCCCGCTCAGGCCTATACCGCTACTGGTACACCCGTGGTGCTAGATCTCATGGCCACTGATCCAAACCATGACACGCCACTTGCCTTTGCCATTTCTCAGACAGTCCCGGTCGCTTCTGGGACTTTGAGCATCAGTGGTAATCGATTGACCTTCACGCCCGCGGCGGGATTCGTCGGTACCGCGACCGCTTACGTTGTTGCTACTGACCCGGGTGGCCTGGTGTCGGCCCCTCAAGCAATCTCTTTTATTGTCCAGGCTGACCAGGGCTTTGCCTTCGACCCGGATAGCCCTGACAGCCATACGATCATCATTGTTCAGCAGCCTGATCCGGCGGCCGGCGTTCTAACAGTCAATGGCTTGTCGATAACATTTGCGCCTGTCGCGGGTTATCTTGGAACGGCTACGTTCACCTATAAGGTGCGGGACCTGGCGGGTCTTGAGTCGGATATCAAGCAAGGCACAATCGACGTAGTCAAAACCAATTACGCCCCTACGTCTGCGAGCGTGGCCATCAGTGTTAACGAGGGTGAGGCGTCGAGCCCCGCACTGCCGACGGTGGTTGATGAGAACCTGTACGACGCTGGGTTGCATACTTTTACCATCCCTATCCAAAGCATGACTGGGGTCGCGGAGGTGGTTAACAACCGCATCATCTACCATGCCCCGTTTGGCGCCAGCGGTGTCAAAACCTTCAAGTTCATCGCTCGAGATGTTGCCGGCGCTGAAGTCGTTGGGCTGGCGACTGTGAATGTGGTGCCCAAGAACTTCCCACCAAGCTCAGTCGATTTGACTCTTGATACCCAAGAGTCCACGCCGGTAAGTGGCGTTCCCGTCGTCGTCGATCCTAATCCAACTGACACGTTCACCTACACGGTCGACTCGAGTCCTATTGCTGGTAGTGCTGCGGTAGTAAGTGGCAAGGTTGTTTATACGCCGGCCCCGAATTGGATAGGCTCTGATCGATTTGCTATATCGGCGTATGACGCCGCCGGCGCTAGGGTGAGTGGGCTGGCTTACGTGACTGTACGTCGGACTAACGTTGCGCCCGAGGCTCTAAGCGGCAGCATGACGGTTCGAGAGAACACCACGAGTGCACCGTACTACCCTGTCATCATTGATAAAAACCTGTATGACATGGGTAAGCATCAGTTGGTAGTCAAGGTTCAACCTACAAATGGCTCGGTTTCAACTGATAATAACCGTCTGATTTACACGCCGAAAAAAGACTTCATCGGTGATGACAACGTTACGGTCGAGGCAACCGACCTGGGCGGACTCTCCGTACAAGGGGTGGTTGCTCTTAAAGTCACCAAGAACAATCTTCAGCCTGAGACAGCAGTGCTCAGTATCGAGACATACGAGAACACTCCATCAGCTGAAGTCACCCCGACGGTAGTCGACCCAAATGCTTGGGATCAGTTTAGTTACGAAGTGATAGCTCAGCCGGAGCACGGTTCAGTTGTGGCCGGGGCGAAGGGGTACGTGTACACGCCGCAAGCTAAATACACTGGCAATGACAAGTTTGCCTTCCGGGTCGTTGACGTGGGCGGAAAATATGTCGAGAGCGAGGCCAAGGTAGCCGTTCTGCGGAAAAACACCCCGCCAACTGGTGTGGCCCCGGACACCGTGTATTACTTCGAGGGCATCGGAGGCAAGCAACGTCTGGCTGCGATCGACGATAACCTCTGGGGATCGCATACCATCGAAGTTCAGTCACAACCAGGGCACGGATTCGCCTGGTTTAATAACGACATGTTGAACTTCAAGACCGATGGGCGAACAGAGACCACCATGACCGTCAAAGTGACGGACCAGGACGGCCTGTCGGTGATCGTGCCGGTGAGGTTGATGCCCAAGAGTATCGATAGCGTAATCGATCAATTACCGGTTCAAGAACTCACCAGCAACAAAGTGGCCACGCCAGCCATCACCAAGGAGTTTCTGCGCGTGGATGGGCGACCAGGCTTGCTGCTGACCGATAAGGACGCTATAGCGGCGTTGGGCAGCGACATTGTCGCGGTCGTTGAGAAGTCCTCAACTGTTGGCTTGCGTCTTGGTAGGAGGCCTTTGGCGCCGAGCCAAGGCACACGGTTGTCAGTGGAGTATTTCACTGCGGACGCGCTCGGATCTGCATTAGCAGGTATCCAATCGAGTGCCAGTGGTCATGGCCGGATACTGCTTGTAAGAGCGGACCTGACAGGCACTGCGTACGCCATACCCTTTGAGGTGTGGAAGCTTGAAGGCGCGGTGAAGACAACGGCCGATACAGCTCCTCTGGGTCTACAAGCGTTACGCGCGCAGTTCGAACCGTCTAACACTGTGTGCTTGAACACAGTTCGCCAGGCTTCCGCGGTGAACGGTAACCCGTATGACAATCCTGTTTGCCTTTTGGAGTTCACACAGAAACTGCCTGAGTTCAAGGATTTGTCCAGTGACTCGACTCTGGCGATGATTGGGACCGCTACCGATATCGGTACGTACCCGATCGAGGTGAGCTCCTACATCGTCGGCGCCGATGGCGAGAAAAGTCTGCTGGCGACTTATACCAAGTCTGCCGAATTTGTTTCCCCAGTTGGCGCTGTGAAAGTCGGACCCAAGTATCCATTCACGACGGCGTATTACAAAGTCGAGGATTTGGATGTTGAGTACGTCCAGCAGGTCGGGCCTGCATGCGACCTGACGATTATCGAGCGACGGGCAATTTCAGCAGCTGCTTCCTTCTCCACAAGACCCCTGTGTCTGCTTGAGTGGACGGAAATCCCTGTAGGAATGGTTGTTCGTCCAAACTGGGAGCGGCCATACCTTCAGGGAACGGCAACTATGCTAGGCCTCAACACGTCGAGCTGGAGGCTGTCTGTGTTCACGCCACCCGGTAAAAAAATCGACCTCGGTCCCGACACTTTTACCTTTTCCGCGATTGAACCGAGCCAGGCGACGGTTACCTATGAGTCCAGTACGAAAGTCAGCGATACACTCCTGACCTCACCGCTCGAGGGTGCGTACATCGGTGACGCCGTGATTCAGTCGGTCAGTGCAAGGCTGATGCTGAAGCACAACCTCAACTTGGGCGTAGAACAAACCGAGGATGCAGCTCCAGCCTATGGCGCGACGAGCAAAATCTATCGTCGGATTTACACGGCGCCTTTTGATGCGTTGTGGCAAATGAGGAAACTCCACGTAGACGCCGCCTATAAGGTCCTGCCTGATATCGCGACTCACACTGAAGCCGATGTCCTGGCCGTTCCTGACGAGAGTGTTGTGCCAATCATCGACAACCAGAACGGAAAGATTCTTTCAACGGAAAGCCTTGAAGTAGGTGTGACCATTGGGGATGCGTTCGACACTAAAAAAATCTACTCGGCGGACAGGATGGGTGAATGGGAGATTCGTCTGATTCTTAAGCCGTCGTGGAACACGGTGACGGAGCTGGCGCCATGGCAAAAGACAGACGGTGTTGGCCATGCTGCGTTTGCGATCCCTGTTGAAGAGTTGGCCGGTAAAAACCTGCGCATTTACGCCGAGGCACGAGTTATTTCTCCTGTGCCAGAGTACAAGGTCACTCGCACCTCGCCTCGACCACTAAGTCTCGCAATCCTGAATGGTGCTGCACTCGATGGGTCGATCAGGTCACTTCGTATGACGGGCGAAGCGCCGCTGCGCGTGACGCTGTTTGCTGACGTGACCAATCGAGCGTGGACCAAAGACCTTGGGGCGGTTCGTTGGGAGTTGTCGACTGAGGGCGGCCCGTGGGTCGAACTGCCAAACAAGAGTCGGACGCCGCAAAGGATCGCCTTGACCTTGCTGAAGGGCAATTACAAGGTCCGCGCAGAGCTCACGAATAAAAACTCGGGGGCTAAGTCGATGACCGATGAGATCGAAATCATCGTTTACAACGTCCCAAAAGGAGTGTTGAAGGGACCTGGGAATACCTTCCTGGATGCAAATGCTCGATTCAGAGTTCTACAGTTGAACGCCCAACCAATTGACCTCTCAAATATTGAGGTTGAATGGAGCTTGGATCGCGGTAAAACGTGGGCGCTTGGGACCGATACGAATATCCAAACACGCAGCACAGAGCAGAGAGTGAGCGTCTATGCTCGCATGCGTTACAAGGACTCACCAGCTGACGATGTTCACGTGTGGAAGGTCCTACGATCTGGTGTCGCCTTCCGGAAAATCAGACCACCGCGGGTGCAACTGATTGGTCCGCGCCGCCCTGAAGTCGGGAAGGAGGCTACCTGGGTAGCAAATATGCTGATGCCATACCCAAACATGGACCTGACCATGGGCGGGGAATTCATCATGCCTGACGGCACAACGATCGTGCCTGGCCAAGAGGCCAAATACACGCCGGTGGATGCCGACATTACTGATGCAAAGACCTACCTCAGCTACAGGGCATGGATTGACGGCTATCGTGATCGTGGGGGAGAGGGCATCACGCAGCAGCGCATCACGTTCTGGATCTATGACTGGCCTGAATGGGCTATCCAGCCTACCTTCAGCGCAGAATACGCCCCTGCGGAGCTCTCACTGCGCGTGCGGAACATTGGCGAGTTCAAAGCGGTTGAAGGCGTGTACTACGACTGGGAAATGCCGGAGATGCCTGGGTACGAAGTCGTGAAGGACGACACCATGGTTCTCAGGATGCTCAATATCCTCGAGCCCGCCGTGTACCCCTTCAAGGTCCATGTCTACGATGCACGAGGCAACTACAGCTTGGTTGAGCGCCAGATGACGTTCAAGGAACCACCACCTTGGACCATCAATCTGCTGTGGAATGGTGACAACAATGCTTCCCGGGCACCTTTGGGCATCATGATTCGACCTCAGATTTCTGGTGGCCACCCTAAGGATCGGATCACCAGCCTGAAGTACAAGTTGAACGGCGAAGAGATCGATACGGGAGGCTCTCGCTATGCCCGGGCCACCTTGCCGGCAGAGGGGCAGTATCAGGTAGACCTCGAAATTGAAACCCAAATGAACAAGGGCTCAGATGGAAAGGTTGAGATCGATGTGAAGAAGAACCAGCCACCAACCTGTGAACTGCAGGTGAAGGAGGGCGGATCCGCATGGTCAGCACTTGCCAAATGCACGGATCCAGATGGGCGAATCGCGAGGCATAACTGGTACGTGAACGACAAGCTGCAAGGACTGGGAGGGTCGGCGATCACGATCTCGAAGCGAACCTACCCAGACGCACCGAAAATCGTCCTGTTCGCTACTGACGATTCAGGGGAGGACTCACCGCCAGTTACCTGGTGATGCAAAAAGAAGGGCGCCATTGGGCGCCCTTCTTTTTTGACCCTGCTACAGGGTCAGATTCGAACCTAATTGGGAGGCAGGTTCTCTAGCCTGATGACATCGAAATCGAGGTGTCCTCATGCTCAGAAGAATCTTTTTCCCCCTCCTGCTGGCCACGTCTGCATGCGCTCTGGCTGCCGAGCCGGTTGGCGGTCAGCATAATCAAACCGCACCGATGCCAATCAACGGAATGATCGCGGCGGTAAAGAACGGGAAAATGGCCTTCGTTAGCGATAATGGGCGATTCGTGTTCCGCGGGTCCATGTATGACACGTGGGCTCAGAAGGAAATAACAACCCTCGAAGAGGCCGAGCAAGCCTCCAAGTACATTGACCTCCAGAAAATCAAATTCAACATTGAGGATCTGGTTCCCTTTACTGTCGGAACCGGATCCAAAACTGTCGTCGTCTTTACAGACCCACTTTGCCCTTCTTGCGCCAACCTTATTTCAGATCTGAAAAAAGTCGAGGGTTACACTTTCAAGATTGTTGAAGTTCCGGCGCTAGGTGACGAAAGCGCAAAGATCGTTCGTAGTTTGCTTTGCGCAGAAGACAAAGACGCCGCGTTCGATATTGCTACGGGCAAGGAAAAGCCAAAGGTAATCGATCAGCGCGGAAACGACTGTGACACCTCTCCAATCGGCAAACGGATTATTTCGGCTCAGATGTTCGGTGTGAAAGGCGTTCCATTCATGATCAGGAATGATGGACTGATCAAGCATGGGTACGAGAAAGGAACCCTCTCAAACTGGCTGATGGGAGCAAATTAAGTGACTGCGTATGCCAAGGCAAACTACCCATTAGCCGACCTTCTGAGTGTCATCGCCTATGACGATGACAAAAAATATTTCGTCATGGATGATAACTCGGTTGGATTTTCGTTCTTGTGCCGGCCTCTGCCTGGTAGTGACGGGAAGGAAGGTGATCAGCTCAAGTCTGTGATGAAGCAGGCCTGGCCTGCGGGTACGACAATCAACTTTAATTTGTTCCCGTCGCAAAATATCAACTCCCAAGTAAACAGCATGCTCAGGATGCGGCTGGGGTGTGAGGACAACATCGCACACCAGGCAATTAAAAGCCGGGCAAGTTACCTGGTAAATGGCACGTTAAAACCCATCGATGATTACTCCGGGATCAAGGTTCGTGAAATTCACGCGTTGATCACCGTAGTCATGCCGATAGATGAAGTGCTGCCGTCCGAAAAGGAAATTCAGACCCTGTCGGAGTTGCGCGCACAGTTTGACTCCACCTTTAAAAGCATCGGTTTTGCTCCGCAAGCGCTGACCAATCACCTTTACCTGGAAATCATGTCCTCGATCCTGAACCAAGGCCAACAAGCTTCTTGGCGGGATCGCATGCATGCCGAGGCGGAAGATGACAAACCATTAAAATGCCAAATCCTCGACTACGACCGAACGGTCGAGGTTTTCAGCGATCACCTGAAAATCGGTGACACGCTAGTTAAAACGCTGAGCGTTAAAAAATTTCCTCGGCAGACACTTCAGGGGGCCGCTGCTTGGTACCTCGGCGATTTGCTGACTGGTACTAACGGCATCCGCGAAAACTGCTTGATCAGCTTCACGGTGTATTTTCCTGAACAGCAAGCGGCGAAAGACAAGCTCAGTACCAAGCGTCAATGGGCGAACAACCAGGCATACGGACCGCTTCTGAAATTTGTGCCGAAGCTAGGGGCAAAGAAACAAGGCATGGATGACCTCTTCAAAGAAATTGAGGAGGGGGAAGCAGTGGTCCGGTGCAACATGACTGTGGTCATATTTTCCAGTGACCGAGACCGTCTGGTGCGTGCGACGTCGGAAGCTCGAAACTATCTGGGTATTCGCCAATTCACCCTGCTGGAGGACAAGTACTTCGTTCTTCCGTTGTTCCTGAATGCTCTTCCCTTTGGCGCCGACCGCAAAGCCATCGACGAGAGCTACCGCTATAAGACGATGGCCATCACCCATGCGTTGCCATTGCTTCCAATCTATGGGGATTGGAAGGGGACTGGTTCACCGATCATGCAGTTCGTTTCTCGTAATGGGCAGCTGATGTCCTATTGCCTGTTTGACTCAGAAACAAACTATAACGCCACGGTCGCAGCCCAATCAGGTAGCGGTAAGTCTTTCCTAACCTGAATTCATAGAATAAGCGCAACGCTTGAAACGAGAGGCAGAGAGCCAGCCACCGGTAGAATCCAGGCTCTCACACCGAAGGATTCAAGCGCAGATGACTACGCATTACCGGCAGCTGACTCAG
>NZ_JAENSQ010000047.1:0-27688 GCF_016613125.1 Pseudomonas sp. MF6776 | reverse complement strand
TGTCACTTTCAGAAGGCGACAGCACGAAATATCAAAAGTCGACCGCACGGTCTTTTCTGACGTTGGAGTCGCCTCAGAAAACGGAAAATAAAGCACGCTAAGGCGTAGTTCCCTCGGGCTACACCGCGTCCGCACTGCGCGGTTCTTTCTTCCCTTGCAGTGACGCAATCAGCGGGCAGGAAACGTTCCCCTTCCGCGCATGGCAGGCGCACACCAAATCAGACAGCACGGCCTCCATGCGCGCCAGGTCAGCCATCCTCTCGCGCACGTCCTTGAGCTTGTGCTCGGCCAGGCTGCTGGCTTCCTCGCAATGGGTGCCATCCTCCAGCCGCAGCAGCTCGGCGATCTCATCCAGGCTGAAGCCCAACCGCTGGGCTGATTTCACGAAGCGCACCCGCGTTACATCCGTCTCGCCATAGCGGCGAATGCTGCCGTAAGGCTTGTCCGGTTCCGGGAGCAAGCCCTTGCGCTGATAGAACCGGATGGTCTCCACATTGACCCCGGCCGTCCTGGCGAAAACGCCAATGGTCAGGTTCTCCAAATTGTTTTCCATATCGCTTGACTCCGTACATAACTACGGAAGTAAGCTTAAGCTATCCAATTCAGATTCGAAAGGACAAACGTATGTCTGAACCTCAAAACGGGCGCGGCGCGCTCTTCACTGGCGGGCTGGCCGCCATCCTCGCCTCGGCTTGCTGCCTCGGGCCGCTGGTTCTGATCGCCTTGGGGTTCAGCGGCGCTTGGATCGGCAACTTGACGGTGTTGGAACCCTATCGCCCCATCTTTATCGGCGTGGCGCTGGTGGCGTTGTTCTTCGCCTGGCGGCGCATCTACCGGCCGTCAGCCGCCTGCAAACCGGGTGAGGTTTGCGCGATTCCCCAAGTGCGAGCTACTTACAAGCTCATTTTCTGGGGCGTGGCCGTGCTGGTTTTGGTCGCGCTCGGATTTCCCTACGTCGTGCCATTTTTCTATTGATCACAGGAGTTCACCATGAAAAAGCTGCTTTCCGCCCTTGCCCTCGCTGCCGTTGTTGCCCCCGTGTGGGCCGCCACCCAGACCGTTACGCTGTCCGTACCGGGCATGACCTGCTCGGCCTGTCCGATCACTGTCAAGAAGGCGATTTCCAAGGTCGATGGCGTCAGTAAAGTTGACGTGACCTTCGAGACGCGCGAAGCGGTGGTCACCTTCGATGATGCCAAGACCAGCGTGCAGAAACTGACCAAGGCTACCGAGGATGCGGGCTACCCATCATCAGTCAAGAACTGATCATGAAAGACCCGAAGACACTGCTGCGGGTCAGCATCATTGGCACAACCCTCGTGGCGCTGTGTTGCTTCACCCCTGTTCTGGTCATTTTGCTCGGTGTGGTCGGCTTGTCCGCGCTGACCGGCTATCTGGACTATGTGCTGCTGCCTGCGCTGGCGATTTTCATCGGCTTGACCATCTACGCCATCCAACGAAAACGCCAAGCCGATGCCTGCTGCACCCCGAAATTCAATGGAGTAAAAAAATGACCGAAATCACCGTGAATGGCATGACCTGCACATCCTGCGCCACCCATGTCAAAGATGCTTTGGAAAAGATTCCCGGCGTGAATGCCGCTGTGGTGTCCTATCCAGAAAGCCGCGCGCAAGTCATGGCAGACACCGCCGTGAGCCACAACCAACTGCTGGCCGCCATCGCCGCATTGGGTTATCAAGGCTCGATCCGGGTTGGTGATTTCAAAGATGAACCAAAAATCCGTGATGCACTTGAGGGCGCCGGTTTGCATATCGCCATCATTGGCAGCGGCGGGGCCGCGATGGCGGCGGCGCTGAAGGCCGTCGAGCAAGGCGCGACGGTCACGCTGATCGAACGCGGCACCATCGGCGGCACCTGCGTCAATATCGGCTGTGTGCCGTCCAAGATCATGATCCGCGCTGCCCATATTGCCCATCTGCGCCGGGAAAGTCCGTTCGACGGCGGTATTGCGGCAACTGTGCCTGCGATTGACCGCAGCAAACTGCTGGCCCAGCAGCAGGCCCGTGTCGATGAACTGCGGCACGCCAAATACGAAGGCATCCTGGACGGCAATCCAGCCATCACCGTTTTGCACGGTGAAGCGCGTTTCAAGGACGACCAGAGCCTGGTCGTCCGTTTGAACGAGGGTGGCGAGCGCGAGGTAACGTTCGACCGCTGCCTGGTCGCCACCGGTGCCAGTCCGGCCGTGCCGCCGATTCCGGGCCTGAAAGAGTCACCCTACTGGACTTCCACCGAAGCGCTTGTCAGCGACACCATTCCCGCACGCCTGGCCGTGATCGGTTCGTCGGTGGTGGCGTTGGAACTGGCGCAAGCCTTTGCCCGGCTCGGCAGCCAGGTCACGATCCTGGCACGCAGCACCTTGTTCTTCCGGGAAGACCCGGCCATCGGCGAGGCCGTGACAGCCGCTTTCCGCGCCGAGGGCATCGAGGTGCTGGAGCACACGCAAGCCAGCCAGGTCGCCCATGTGAACGGCGAATTCGTGCTGACCACCGGACACGGTGAATTGCGCGCTGACAAGTTGCTGGTTGCCACCGGTCGGGCACCGAATACGCGCAGCCTCGCGCTGGACGCGGCGGGGGTCACTGTCAATGCGCAAGGGGCCATCGTTATCGACCAAGGCATGCGCACGAGCAACCCGAACATCTACGCGGCCGGCGACTGCACCGACCAGCCGCAGTTCGTCTACGTGGCAGCGGCCGCCGGCACCCGTGCCGCGATCAACATGACCGGCGGCGACGCAGCCCTCAATCTGACCGCGATGCCGGCAGTGGTGTTCACCGACCCGCAAGTCGCCACCGTGGGCTACAGCGAGGCGGAAGCGCACCACGATGGCATCGAGACCGACAGTCGCACGCTGACACTCGACAACGTTCCGCGAGCGCTTGCCAACTTCGACACACGCGGCTTCATCAAGCTGGTCATCGAGGAAGGTAGCGGACGGCTCATCGGCGTGCAGGCGGTGGCCCCGGAAGCGGGCGAACTGATCCAGACGGCGGTGCTCGCCATCCGCAACCGCATGACGGTGCAGGAACTGGCCGACCAGTTGTTCCCCTACCTGACAATGGTCGAGGGGTTGAAGCTTGCGGCGCAGACCTTCAACAAGGACGTGAAGCAGCTTTCCTGCTGCGCTGGATAAAAAAAGGAGGTTTTCAATGAGCGCCTACACCGTGTCCCGGCTGGCCCTTGATGCCGGGGTGAGCGTGCATATCGTGCGCGACTACCTGCTGCGCGGATTGCTGCGTCCGGTGGCGTGCACCCCGGGCGGCTATGGCCTGTTCGATGATGCCGCCTTGCAACGGCTGTGCTTCGTGCGGGCGGCCTTCGAGGCGGGCATCGGCCTGGACGCGCTGGCGCGGCTGTGCCGGGCGCTGGATGCTGCGGACGGCGATGAAGCGGCCGCGCAGCTTGCCGTTCTGCGCCAGTTCGTCGAGCGTCGGCGCGAAGCGTTGGCCGATCTGGAGGTGCAGTTGGCCACCATGCCGACCGAGCCGGCACAGCACGCGGAGAGTCTGCCATGAACAGCCCCGAGCGCTTGCCGTCCGAGACGCACAAACCGATCACCGGCTACCTGTGGGGCGCGCTGGCCGTGCTCACCTGTCCCTGCCATTTGCCGATTCTCGCCATTGTGCTGGCCGGCACGACGGCCGGCGCGTTCATCGGAGAGTACTGGGGTATCGCAGCCCTCACGCTGACCGGTTTGTTCGTCCTGTCTGTGACACGACTGCTGCGGGCCTTCAAAGATCGATCATGAGCGCTTCCCATTGAGACAAACCACGCTGTCGCTACGTTGCCTCATGCCGGCATCAAATTCGGCTGAGTAGCTTCTCGCCATCTGGACGTAGCTCACCCTTGGGTGAAACATGCCGATACAGGGTCTGCCGCGTGACGCCAAGTTCCTGGCACAGGTCGCCGACCTTGGTCTCTGGCTGACCCATTGCCGCCATCGCCAGCCGCAGCTTGGCGGCGGTCATCTTGAACGGCCGGCCGCCTTTCCGCCCGCGCGCGCGGGCCGAGGCTAGGCCGGCAATCGTGCGCTCCGCGATCAACTCGCGCTCGAACTCGGCCAGGGCGGCGAAGATGCCAAAGACCAGCTTGCCGGCGGCGGTCGTGGTGTCGATGGCCGCGCCGTGCCCGGTTAATACCTTCAAGCCGATGCCGCGCCCAGTCAGGTCGTGCACGGTGTTGATGAGATGTCGCAGGTCGCGTCCGAGCCGATCCAGTTTCCACACGACCAGTGTGTCGCCAGTTCGCAACGCCTTCAGGCAGCTGTGTCCTAGGAATAAAGGTTGTCACAAGCCCCCTTTTATTTCGAGGCCTCCAGCCAAAACCTGCGTGGCAAAAAATTAATAAACTCTGTCACAAATCTTGAATTTACAAAAAATGATGGGGTTTTTCGAAGAATAAAGATTGTCACAGCGGAGGATCAGAAGCCGAGGAGTCAGATGGGGCGGAAAAGCCCCCACTCAGTCATGATGTTATTTTTCTGACGGAAACGACCGCAACTGCATCAGTTGTGGTTTTAGAGTGCGGATTCCACAACACTTGGACACTCAGCCCACGATCATTTGGACACTCATTCCACGCTCACTTGGAGAGGCAGTCGGAGCGCAGCGACGCAGGTTCGCATTGTTAGTCTGAAGTCCCGGTTGCAGTCAATTTCGTTGCGCGCCTGCGCATCGATTTGCCCTTCAGTTCGATGCGGTAAGCGTTGTGCACCAGCCGGTCTAGGATCGCATCGCCCAAGGTCGGATCACCGATCAGCGCATGCCACTTATTCACCGGCATCTGGCTGGTCACCAGCGTCGAGCGGTTTCCGTAACGGTCGTCCAGCAGTTCCAGCATGTCGCGCCGCTGCGCGGCGGTAAACGGTGCAAGGCCCCAGTCGTCCAGGATCAGCAGATCGGTCTTGGCATAACCCGCCATGAGTTTGGCGAAGCGACCGTCGCCGTGGGCCAGGCCCAGTTCTTCCATCAAGCGAGGCAGACGAAGATAACGCACGCTGTAACCGTCCCGGCAAGCCTTATGGGCCAGCGCGCAGGCGAGCCACGTTTTGCCTACGCCTGTCGGGCCGCCGATGATCAGGTTCAGGCCGTCACGCAGCCAACAGGATCAGTTGCGGCCCGATATCAGCTGCAGTTACACGCAGATGATCAACAAATTCCTCCACCACCAGATGGGCATTGACGCCGCCAAAACCATAACTGTTGATGCTCGCCCGACGTGGCAGCTCGTTGCCGTCGGCATCCTGCACCGCCGGCCATGGCAGGTTCCCGGACGCGAGCGACAGTTGCTGCGGATCGAGCGTGATCGCCGGGCTGAGTTGTTGATACCCAGGTATGCCCGGCAGTTGCTGCTGTTTTACCGCATCAATCACCTTGAACAACGCCGCCATGCCGGACGCCAACTCCTCACCAGTAACCACGTGCGCCACATAGATCACGCTGACACCTAAGGCGGCTTACTTGGTGGTACAGCCGCCATTGATAGGACGGCGCGCCCGTTGATCCACCCATCAAGCCGCACCAAGTCAGCAATATCAGTCAACCAAGACTTGCCGACCGCTGACAGCGCTTTTGAAGGGGGTCGTTAGTTGTTGCGCCGCATTCTTGACCAGTACCAGCGAACCGGCCAGCAGCACTAGGTGCTTTGATCAAAAACGCGCGGATGCCGGTCATGGTTGGAAAACCACCTGCCGAAGCCTCCAGCCACCTGGAACAGTCAAGAGTAGAGTGGAGGTTGTCAGGTAAAACAGACAGTAGCCGACGGCGGCTATCGGTGCGATCCTCGGTGACCAGGCACCAATAGCTAGACCCAGACCAGTAGTCCATTCAGCTCCGCCCAGTGCATAACTTGTGCCCTGAGTACCGAATACTCCGTGCATCTAAGAAAGGAGAGGACTGTTACTGATCAACGAGATCAGTCCCTGAGCGTTGTAGTCCAATTAAGAACTTTTAAACAAACTCCATAAAAACGCCACCAGACCACCCGCCGTGGCAATCGCCGCCAGCCAACTGAGTATCGGCAAGCCCGCCCACACGGGCCCCACTGCAGCGATCTGCGGACCGAAGGTAATCACCAAGGCACTGATCAGCAACGCTAAGGAAAGCCTTGTGGAGGCCAGGCGCAATGAGCGCTCCAGACGCTCTAGCCCAGGCAGATCCATGCGCACTTCCAGCACTCCGTGCTTGAGCCGGTTGACTAGCAGTCGCGCCAGTTGCGGCAAGTCACCCAGCAGGCCGCGTCCCAACTCAAGGCCATCGAGGCCCAGGCGCTTTGTCATCCTCCAACTCAATTGCTCCCGGAGCATTTTGACGATGGCCGGCTTGGCTGTGGCGATAAGGTCTAATTCCGGGTCCAGACGCGTCAGCACACCATCGGCAGTCACCAGGGCCTTGAACAGCACCAACAAATCAGGCGGTAAGAGCAATTGGTGCTCGCGCATCAAATCAAGAAAGTCTTCAATGAGCGCACTCATGTTCAGTGCCTTGCCACCATGGCGCGCTATGTATTCGCGGGCGGCCTGTTCAATGGCGGGTATGTTCTGCACACCATTGCCGCTCCAGTCGATTAGCACAGTCACCAGCGCATCACTATTGTTCTCGGTCAATGCGCGCATGAAGCTCATCACCTCAAGGCGTCGGCGCTCGTCGAGACGACCAACCATGCCAAAGTCAATAAAACCGACACGATTACCACTCATGGCCTTGAGGTTGCCTGGGTGCGGATCACCATGGAACACACCGTCCTCCAAGAGCATTTTTATAAATGCACGTGCGCCACGGCTGGCCAGCAGGCTCGGGTCCAAGCCTTGCTCGATCAGAGCTTGGCGCTCCAGCGGGGTATAGCTGGGAAGATATTCCTGTACAAGCAGCCGCTCGCTACTATGGGCCCAATAAATACGCGGGATGACAATGTGCGGCTGCTGCGAGAAATTAGCCGCTACGGCGTCACAGTTAAGGCCTTCCTGAGTAAAATCCAGCTCTTCCAACATCGCTCGAGCCAGTTGTCGGACCATCTTGCGCGGTTGGTACTGCGCCAAAGCGCCGTTGTCTTCAATCAGTAGGGCGACGCTTTCCAGCAGTTGCAGGTCGGCAGTCATTTTACGTCGCAACCCAGGGCGCTGAATTTTGACCACCACGTCCTCACCACTGAGCAGGCGCGCCCGATAGACCTGGGCAATCGATGCTGCCGCAAGAGGAGTGGTATTGAACTCGGCGAACACCTGATCAAGCTCAGCACCAAGGTCTTCAAGAACCTGGCCTTGCAACTGCTCCCAAGTCAACGTTGCCGCGCCGCTGTGCAGGTTTTCGAGTTCTTCGATCCACAATGCCGGCAAGATGTCGCCGCGACTTGCAAGGATCTGCCCAAGCTTGACAAACGTTGGCCCCAACGCCTCCAACGCTCGCCTCACGCGCTGTGGGGTGCCCTCGTCAGTTGGTTGGCTGCCGACGGGCTCAGCCCCCCCCACCAGCCGTCCCAGGCCCAGACGGAATAGCACATCCTGAGCCCCGAAACTGGCGAGGATAGTAACAATTTCACGCCCCCGTTGATGGTGCTTGAGTGCGGTCCAAGTTGATTCGAGCATAGCGAGTAGCCCCCAGGTTTTTCTATCGTGTCGTGCACACAGCGAAATTCCAGAACTCGATGCCTGGATGCACCTTTGGACACTGGCAGCTCATTTTCGATCAGTTGATTGACCGCTTGGGCTTTGAATTCTTTCGGGTAATACGGGGGGCTATTAGCTCCCCCTGATCGGCCTCATTTTAAGGCACAAAGTTTCTACTAATCTGGAGGGATTCAGACGTGAAATCACTGTAATTGGCTTTCAGCCTATGTAATCAGGCTGATTGTGAGGCTGCGCCTTTATAAAAGCTGGATGCTCCAAACACAATTGGTAAACCGTCAAAACCTGCTCAAACCGCTGAAGTTCGCAGCCCATGCGCAATGCATTGGCCACCTGAGGTACCAGACAACAATCGGCCAGGCTCGGGCTGTCGCCAAAACAGTAGCTGCCGCTGCCATGGCGGCTCAACATAGTTTCCAACGCCTTGATTCCCTCTTCGATCCAGTGCTTGTACCACGCCTCTTTCTGTTGATCGCTGATTGCCAGTTGTTTATTCAGGTAACCCAACACACGTAGGTTGTTCAGGGGATGAATGTCACAACCTATTAGATTCGCCACTTCCAATACGCGGGCGCGGGCCAGAGGCTCTAGCGGGATCAGTCGCGCGTGTGGACTGAGGTTGTCCAGATAATCAATGATTGCCAGGGATTGGCTGATCGGCTGACCATCATCCGTGATCAGCAAAGGTACGCTGTGTGACGGGTTTAGTTTCAAAAACGAGGCCGTTGCCTGCTCGCCGACGCGGATATTAATACCCTGGTGCTGGTAGTCAAAACCCTTGAGTGCCAGCGCTATGCGCACGCGCCATGAGGTGGAGCTGTTGAAAAAATTATACAATTGCACCGTATTCTCCTTTTATCTTGGGTAGGGCGCGATAACGCCGACCCATTAAAAAAACAGCAGTCGCTGCGAGTAGCGCTGGCACCATCAGCCAAAGAAAAATACCGTTCAAACCAATCCCGGCACTCAATAAGGTGCCGCCAGCCAAAGTGCCTGCAATCGAGCCGATGCGTCCGACCCCATGGCACCAAGCAACACCAGTGGCACGGCTGGTAGTCGGGTAGAAGTTCGCCGCCAGGGCGTTGGCTCCAACCTGGCTGCCGCTGATACAAAAGCCCATGGCGGCCACGCATGCCAATAGCACTGAGAAATGCTGATAGAACTGGCTGATGGCCAACAACGTCAACGTGCCGCCGATGTACGCCGTAGTCAGCACTTTCCAGGCATCAATGCGATCCATGGTTGCGCCAAGGATAATCGCCCCCAGCGTTCCACCGACCTGGAACATTGCACCAGCCAGCGCCGCGTCCGACATCGCCTGACCCGTCTCGCGGATCAGGGTCGGCAGCCAGTTGGTGAGCAGGTAGATGATCATGAACCCCGTAAAAAACGTCCCCCATAGCAGCAAGGTTCCGTATTTCAAATGCCCTTGAAGGATCTCTCGCACGGGTGAATCTTTAGCCTGTGGAGGCACCTCAAGTTGCACATTGGCTGGCAGTGGAGCAATGCGCCGCAAGATGTCCGTCACCCTGTCGGGCACCATGCGCCTGGCGATCAAAAACCGTACCGATTCGGGCAGCCACGCCATTAGCATGGGTAAAAACAACAACGGTAACAACCCGCCCAGCATCAACACTGCGCGCCAGCCTACAAGTGGCAGCAAATGGGCAACCAGTACCCCGCTCAAGGCTGAGCCAAGGGTGAATCCGCAGAACATCAGGGTGACCATTAACGAGCGGCGGCGCACTGGGCAATATTCGCTGACCAGGGTAATCGCATTGGGCATCGCTCCGCCCAGCCCCAGACCCGTGAGAAACCGCAATACCGTCAGTGTTTGCACATCACCCGCTGTCGCCGAGGCCAGACTCCAACCGGAAAAAAACAGCACCGAGACTAACAGCACCATCTTGCGCCCGAAGCGGTCAGCTAAGGGCCCGGCAGCAAAGGCCCCCAGCATCAATCCCAGTAATACCGCGCCCAGCAACGGATTAAGCTGCGCGGTCGTCAGCGCCCATTCCTCGCGCAGTACAGGTGCGATAAAGCCGCCGATAGCCGTGTCCAAACCGTCCAGCGTCGCAACCAGAAAGCACAGTATGAGGATGCGCCACTGAAAGCCTGACATCGGATGGCGATCGATAAACGCCTGCACGTCCACGCTCTTCTTATTATGAGTGGATGACATTACATCGCTCCTGCAACGAGTGGACGGGGGTTACCCATTGATAAACAGGCTCAAATCACCTGCACACGCAGCTGACCGAGACCGTCAATTCCGGCGGCTATCAGGTCGCCGGCTACCACCGGGCCCACGCCTTCGGGCGTACCGGTCATGATTAGGTCTCCGGGCTGCAATTCGAAGTAACGGGATAGGTAAGCGATGATTTCCGGCACGGACCAAATCAGTTGTGCAATGTCGCTGCGCTGTTTGTCTTCACCGTTGACCGTGAGCCACAATCCGGCCTGCTTCGGGTGGGCAACCAACGTAGCTGGCCACAAGGGTGCAATCGGCGCCGAGTGATCAAAAGCCTTACCGATTTCCCATGGACGCCCTGCCTTGCGCATCTCCAGTTGCAGGTCGCGACGGGTCATATCGAGACCAACGGCATAGCCCCAGACGTGCTCATTGGCCTGTTCCTGGGGAATGTTGCTGCCACCCTTGCCGATGGCGACAACCAGTTCGGCTTCGTAGTGGTAGTTACTGGTTTGCGTCGGATATTTCAGCGTCAGGACCTCATCCTCCGCCACGGGTACAACTGCATCGCTCGGCTTGCAAAAGAAAAACGGGGGTTCGCGGTCAGGGTCAAACCCCATTTCCCGTGCATGAGCGGCGTAATTGCGCCCCACACAATAGACACGGCGCACGGCAAACAGCTCGTCACGGCCTTGGATAAAAAGCGACGTCGGCTGCTGCGGTTGAAAAATGTAAGTCATGGTCATCTCCAGGTTTTAAAAAGACTCGCGCGATTCACGCAGCAACCCCAGCGCCTGCTGCACGGGGCGGTCGGAAAAGCTGAAGAGCACGCACTCCTGATCCGCCGCCAAGCTGACTTGGGCCCAACTGGGGACCACGAATATGTCCTTGGGCTCAAAGTTCAGGCGTTGCCCGGCGATGCACACACTGCCACTGCCTTCCACCACAGAAAATACCGAGGCGTCGGTGCTGCGATACGGCTGGCCGCGAAAGCCTTTGGGTAATAGCTGCATGAACGCGGCGATGGTTGGGATCGGCCAGCCCCCCGTGAGCGGGTTGACGTAGCGCAACTTGATACCCTCCCAGCAATCCAGCGGTTCCTGGCGCAACAGGGTGTCGAGAGTTTCCCGGGTACGGGCGTAGGGATAATTGAAAATCGGCGAGGTGCGTGAGCTGGACTCATAGCGCATGGGTAATAAATTCATGCCATAGCGGGCCCCACTATTGCCCTCAGGCCGAGTCAGGGGCGGGACCGGAACTTGATGGTTTTCGGCGAAGCCGGCATCGAAGAAACGCACCATGGGTATGTCTAGGCCATCGAGCCACACCACGGGTTCACCACCTTCGTCGGCGGCTGGGTTGCCGTGGTCATGCCATGTCCAGGAGGGTGTGATGATGAAATCTCCGGGTGACATCGTGGTTCGCTCACCGTCTACCGAGGTAAATGCGCCTTGCCCGTCGACCACAAACCTCAGCGCTGATTGGCTGTGACGATGACTCGGAGCGGTCTCTCCGGGCAAAATCAGTTGCAGTCCAGCGTACAAGCTGGAAGTGATCGAAGCCTGCCCACGCAGAGCCGGGTTTTCCAGCACCAACACTCGGCGCACAGCCTCCTCGGCGCTGATCAGTTGCCCAGCTTCAGTCAGGAAAGGGCGCAGCTCGCGATAGCGCCACAGGGCCGGAACGCAGGCCGCGGCTGGCTCCGCAGGAACCAGATTGTGCAAGCGTTCCCAAAGCGGAAACAGACCCAGGCGATCAATACGCTGGTAAAAATCTTCCCGTACGGCAGTGATGTTGTTGTTCATGGATACACCTACAGGTTGAAACCGAGTCCTTAGGAGTATCCTGTGACTACCTATATGTGAATAATGCTATTTTAAGATAAACCCATACCAATCTACATATGGATACGCTCATGAGCTGGACTCGTCGCCTGCGTCTGCAACACCTTAAATGGTTGGTCAGCCTCGCCGAAACCGGGAGCATCAGCGAAGCTGCCCGAGCGTGTTTCAGTACCCAGCCTGCGTTATCCAAATGGCTTAAGGATCTCGAAGAAAGCATCGGCGCGCCTTTGTTCGAACGCCATGCTCGAGGCTTGAACCCCACTGCACACGGTTTGACTCTACTAGCCCATGCGCGGCGGGTACTCAGTGAAATGGAGCGTGCCCGTCACAACCTTGACACGCTACAAGGCACCAGCACCTTGCGGGTGGCTATTGGCACATCCGCCGCCTCGGCGCCCAACTTGGTACCGGCCGCCATCATGGAGTTTTTGCGGCGCCATCCCATGGCCCAGGTAGACCTGGAAGAAAACACCATGACGGCCTTGCTCGAACGACTGGAGCTCGGCCAGTTGGACCTGGTGGTCGGCCGTCTCGACAGTTACGTCCCATCCCACACGCTGCGTAGCGCGCGGCTATACGATGAAAAAATGCGTATCGTCTGCCGCGCAGACCACCCCTTGACTCAGCGAACAGGGCTGACCTGGGACGACTTGTACAACGTCAATTGGATTCTATGGCCGACCACCAGCCCCATCCGCAGCAAACTGGATATGGCCCTGGCCCACGCAGGGCGTCCGCCACTGCCATGTCGCATAGAATCCTCTTCACTGGTGGGCAACCTGTGGCTTTTGCAATACAGCGACTTACTGTCAGTAGCTTCCGAACGAGTAGCTGAACACTTCGCCCTGCGCGGCTTGTTGGTAAGCCTGGACTTTGAGCTGGATGCCACAGGCTCCCTGGGTATGTGCTGGCGTGACGAACCGTTCACTGACGTGGCCCTACCCGACCTTATGGCTAGCCTACGCCATGCCGCCGGCTGTCAACCCGGACGCTTGAATTCGTTTCTTACCACCGAAACCAGAAAGGGGCGTAATTGAAACCCGCTGAATACGCCTGACAGCTTAAAAGGTTAGATGTGTGCATGACGTTTCCCCGATAATGGCGATGCGCTCTGGAGCGTTATCGACTTCCCGCGAGACAGCGGCGAGTTGATCGAAGCATCCTTAAGTGACGTAATAGAGGCATCAGGATGACGTCCCGTTATGCCTGGTAACATCATTGATCCTGGCAAGTCGAACCTTAAGACCATCAAGGCATACAAGAACGCGGGCTTCGAAGCTGTTGGCGACTTCCTTGCAAGCACACGCGTTTTTGACGGGCTTGAGACGGTGCTGATGGTGGAAAAATTTTAACGGATGCCCGACATGGAAAGTTGCTGGCCATGTCGTCTACGCGGGCTCCCATCATCCAAATCAGCAGTGGCGCACGAACATGGTTTTCTCTTTACTGATGGCGTTGGTATTAGCATTCCTGATTGGCTGGATTTCGCAGCGCATGGGCATGTGCCTTGTCAAAGCGAGCGGACAATTGCTGGCTGGGCGCCCTACGTTGTTTCTGGCACTGACATCGTGTGGATTGTTTGGATTGATGCTGGCACCCCTCTATCGTTTCTCCGAGGCCAACCTGCCGCTGTACTCGCCCGGCATTTCCTATCCTTTGCTGGTTTTGGGAGGTTTGTTGTTCGGAGTGGCATCGGTGCTGAACAACGGTTGCAGCGTAGGCACGCTGACTAAGTTTGCCTGTGGCGATGTCAATAAAGCGTTCACGATGATCGGCTGGGTCCTGGGGATCGTGCTTTGGTACTACATGCACAAGACCCACGAACAGAAGGTCATTCTGGTGCCGGAAATTACCAGCCAGCATTACTGGCTTTTGATCGGGGTAGTAGCGCTGGTGCTGATGTTCCTGGTCCGCATACACGGTAATAAACACCTTGTGCTGTCCAGTATGCTACTGGGTGCGCTGACAAGTGCGCTCTACACGTTCGAGCCGTTATGGACACCCAGTGTGTTCTTTTACAATGTTTCGCAGATGTTCTGGGACGATACATCGGTTAGCGCTCGGCGTATTGCGGTGTTTGTTACGTTGCTGGCAGGCATGCTGAGTTTTACCTTGTATAGAAAAACGTTCCGCTTCGAGGCCTTTACCCCTCAAAAGGCGGGCGTTCATTTGTTGGCGGGTACTTTGATGGGGGCTGGGGCCTCGATGATGCTCGGTGGTAACGACTCGCAAATACTGTTGGTATTTCCAACACTAGTTGTTGAATCAAGCATTCCATTGGTGTCCATCGTCACAGGTATTATGGTGTCATTGTGGTGCAAAAAACGCGGTATGAGTTGATGCTGAGCGCAGCAGTTTCCACATAGTCCCGTGGTCCGCGTTTAGCGCATGAGTCAATGTGACAGGCGCAGGGCTTCACCGGCGATAACTTACTCAGTGCTGGTACGCGGATCTGCGAATTGAGTCAGGAGCGCGTGGGTAGCGAACTACCCTCGAGTATTGGTATCAGCGATTATTTGCTGTACTGGGGTATTTGCCCAAGCGATGAGTGTTGGGAGAATTTCGACTTGCAGCCGACGCGCGGCAAGTCGATCGGAGCATCCCTAAACGATCAGTCCGTAACAGCACTTAGCTACAGTCATAAAGAACATGCCGCTTAATGCAAGCCCGTGTGTTTTCAAACACGAGCCGCTACACCTAATAGCACCGAATCGATCAGGCGTTATCGGTAAACGCTCGTGCAGCAAGTGTGAATGAGTGACGGTGTGCGGCATGATCGAAGATAGTGCCGGAGAGCATCAGCTCGTCGGGACGGTGCTTGGCGGCGAATGCCATGATGCCCTCATGAACATCGGCCGCATCGCCGACTATCGCATACGACAGCGACTGCTCGACCATCGCCTTTTCCTGTGGTGTCCAGAACGCCTCGATGTCGTCGACTGGCGGCGGGATCAGGCCGGGATTACCACGTATCACGCTTACGAAGACTTGCTGCAGGGTCGTAAACAGGCGTCGTGCCTCGGCTCGGCTGTCGGCGGCCACGACATTGAGCGCTAAAATCACATAAGGCTCAGCCAGATATTTCGACGGTCGGAAATCTTGTCGATAACGGATCAAGGCCTCTTCAGTCATTGTTGGCGCGAAATGCGACGCGAATGCAAACGGCAAGCCCAGTGCCCCCGCAAGCTGTGCACTGAAAAGGCTTGAGCCCAATAGCCAGACCGGTACATCCAGACCAGCCCCCGGCACTGCCTGAACCGTTTGTCCCGGTTTCACCGGATGGAAGTAGTGCAGCAGTTCTTCCACATCGCTTGGGAAGGTATCGGCACCATCGAAGTAGCGGCGTAGCGCATGGGCCGTAGCCCCGTCGGTGCCTGGCGCTCGCCCGAGCCCCAAGTCTATGCGACCAGGATACAGCGAGGCCAGCGTGCCGAATTGTTCCGCAACCTGAAGCGGCGCGTGGTTGGGTAGCATCACTCCGCCTGCCCCGACCCTAATGGTCGATGTCCCGCCAGCAATATGCCCGATCAGCACCGCAGTCGCAGCACTGGCGATACCTGGCATGTTGTGGTGCTCTGCGAGCCAATAGCGCTTATAGCCAAGCGCTTCGGCATGTCGGGCGAGCTTGAGCGAGCGCTCGAAGGATTCGCTAGGTGTGCTGCCTTCGGTAACCGGTGCAGCGTCGAGAACTGAGTAGGGGATCATGGAGCAAGCCTCTTGAAATCATTACGAAGCGACGGCGCGCCTGGAGAGCGCATCGCTCCCCCGGCCCGTCAATTTTTGCATCTACCCTGCGGGTCGTCCCATAAACACCTCGATATAGGTGTTGCGACAACCGGTTGAATGCGCCTTGCGAGCCCTGATCCGAGTAAAACGGCAGCCCTTGAGGCCTGCCACGCTGCTCGTAAGCCATGTCCAACGCCTCAATGACTCGATTCGCATCCGGCTTGTTTGAAAGCGCCCAACGCAAAATTCGGCGTGCGTAGAGATCCAGAACGACAGCCAGCATGATCTTCAACCTGTTCGTACGCTGAAACCCGCAGTTCCGGTAAAGCGAGGTTATCCGGCCATCGAAGCTCCTGCTGAGCAGTATCAATGCTTTTCGATCTGTTGATTTTCGTATGTAGGTAGGCTGCCTCCCTAGTAACCACATGCGCCACATAGGCCACGCTGGCGCACCCGCTTATGAGCACCATGATTTTGACTAGCCTAATTCCTGCGGGTTTCATGCATTCCCTCTCCAAACGGATGCAAGCACCGACCCTCACTTGTGAGGACCGAAACAAGAAACCCAATCCTCAGCCCTGCCAGGCAACACCAAGGGCATTGATAGCGGCGGCGTTGGCCTAGGTTGCGTCGCTGTTGTAGCTGACAAGCGTGCTTTTCGGCCTAGATCGCAGCACCTTCCGCATCAGTCTGCTTGGTGCGGGCCGTCAGTTGCTGCGCCGCGTCCTTTACCAGCACAAGCGAACCGGCCAGCAATATTAGGTCTTTGATTAAAAATGCGCTGATATCGGTCATGGCCGGAAAACCACCAGCCGAAGCCTCCCAGCCACCTGGAGTACTTAAGACTAGAGTAGAGGTTGTCAGGTAGGTCAGGCAGGAGCCGGCGGCGGCAAGTAAAGCGATACTTGGCGACCAGGCACCAATAGCCAGACCGAGACCGATAGTCCATTCCGCAACGCCCAAGGCATAACTTGCGCCCTGAATACCGAACACGCCGTACATCCACGACAGGAGAGGACTATTACCAATCAGCGGGATCAATCCCTGAGCTTCATAATCAAACCATTTAGCGTAGCCAAACATAAAGAAAATCAAGACCAGGGCCCAGCGCATGAACTCAACTTCATACGGCCGGCGAAGAAAACGAGAATAAATTGATGAAGGCATGGGACTTCCTTGAAGGCAGTGAGATTTATAGACGTAGAGTTTGCTTAAAGTGATGCGTTACAGTTTTCGTAATTTTTTTAAACTCAGCAGGAAGGGGACGCTGCGCTCGCCTAGCGTCTCTACGAGCGCTGGCTATAATGCTCTGAGAAATGACGAGTCAGAGCTACACGACCAGGCTCGATCAGCTTTGGTCGGTTGCATCTAAGTAGTGGCAGTATCTGGCGATCAGTCAGGCGTCATGAGGACAGCCAGGGTCAGCTTGATGAACTCTTCGTTCCGGTCGAGGGTATCCGTTCTCGGTTACTTTGGCGTCGCCCTACTGCTCAACCCGATTGGTGAGTTCCATGATTGAAGCCTGCTCAATGGCGAGCAGGTTTCCATTCATTTTGGAAAGTAGGGAAAGCAGCAGGTCAGAGTTCGGCATCGATGTTCCTCCTTGGAGTGAACAGAGCAGCAGCTGGGTGATGCGAGCCCAGTCAAAGTCATTCTTTGCGGGCAAATAGGTCTACGGCCTGCGTTCTGAAGACTAAATAGCGCAATGGGCCAGCGGCATTAGCGGTTTAACTGAACCGCACCGCTGGCGCCGTTCAAGAAGATCGAGATGAGAAACTCAGGCCCCTGGCGTTTTCCCATCGACTCAGCGTCGATAAGGTCCGAAGTGGTTTCGCACAGTCCTTGAAACGCCCCCGTCATCCAGGCCGCCGGAAGGTCCTGGCGAAACAGCCCGGCCTGTTGACCACGCTCAAAAAATCCAACGAGCCGCGCATTAATGGTTTCGACCCGCACTGCCAGGTCGGACAGCAACGTTTCAATATGCGACCAGCCATAGCCCAGACCGTAGCCGCCCCCCCACACCTGCCCCAGCATCCTGAAATTCTCGGTCAGGCAGGAAAGACCCCGTACAAGGTCGCCATCTTCCAGCTTCGCTTGATCCAGCACCGCAGTGGCATCATTCAGCACACGATCAATGAGCGCTACAACCAAGTCCTCACGGGTGGGGAAATGGCGGACGAGCGTCGTACGACTAATGCCCGCCGAGGCAGCGATTTGCTGCATTGATGCGCTGCGGTCACGGGCATACACCGCTGCAGCAGCGTCCAGGACAGCGTCTCTCTTCTGATCGCGGGACATGAATCAAATATTTCCTTAATTACTTTTTATGATACGCGAATGTACCACTTGTTCTATTTATGTAATTTTAGCGTCGATCGCGTCAATCACGAGGCAACAATGATAACCCTTACTCGACCCCAGGGGTCGATCGCGCCCAGCGCGATGACCACCCCTCTTACAGGTGCAAACGCCAGCACGGCAAAAGACTCGAGCACAGACGCCAACCGCCTCAGGAAGGATTCGGTGCTGATTATCGGAGCCGGGATCTCAGGCCTCGCCGCTGCCCGAATGCTGTCCGACGCGGGCCATACGGTGATCGTGCTCGAGGCCAGGGACAGAGTCGGTGGCCGCATTTGGACGGAACGAACGTGGGGCGAGGTGCCAATAGATCTCGGCGCATCCTGGATTCACGGTGTCGATCAGAACCCGGTTGCCAGCCTGGCGCAAGAAATGGGCATCGAAACCACCGTGTTCCAGGCCGGCACTTTGCTGACCTGCCACGACGTGACGCGCTATGACCAGGCCGGTAAGCCTCTGTGCTTGGACGAAGCCATAGTCTGATCTCCTGCAACTGGGAAAGTCGTTATTGGCGGTTGCAACATTTAATCGTTTAAAGAGCGTCCGTAAAACAAGGGCGAGATCACAAATACGCTCTACCCCATAAACAACCACCCCCTAAAATGTCAGTTTCACGTTGTGTAATGACTTAACACCAGAAACCATCAAAGATTTGCGACGGCACTGAACAAAATCCAGCCCCCACACATAGAGCAAATCAAACCTAGCCCTCGCAAAATCTTGCCGCCGCCCTGGACGCGCATAAGGCCAAGTGCTCCAAATGCGCCGACTAAATGCAGGGTGGCGGTGGTGGCCAGAAAGCCGAGCGTGTAGCCAACCTTGTCGTCAATGACAGGCATTTCATAACCATGCGCATAACCATGCAGCATGCCGAACAGGCCGACCCCTAGCGCGGCAACCACGGTAGGCATACGTTGATGCAGTGCAATGGCCGCGCCCAAGGCAATGACCGACAGCGCAATGCCAACTTCCAGGCCTTGCAGATCTATCATCGACATGCCGAGAAGGCCGCCGCAGAACATGCACAGCACAAAAGCGCCGGGGACGAGCCAGATGGCGCGACCGCCGATTTGGGCACTCCAGGCCCCAACCGCCACCATCGCCAAAAAGTGATCCAGCCCAGTCAATGGGTGCAACCAGCCGGCATCTATGCCGCTGTGGGCTTGTGCGCTAAACGTGGTTAGTGCCAAGACGATGGCGACACAGACGCCCTCAAGTTGGTGTTGGCGAGTACTCATGGCGTAGGTATCTCAAAACTTAAGGAGGCCCAGATGCTTTCCCAGTCGGCCTGGTACTCGATCACCGAATGCATCTGGACTGCACTCAGAAACCACAATCCAGTCTTTTCCAAAGTAAGTTCCACTACACCGTCCTGGTCCGTTCTGACCTGTTGTTCATGCTTTGGATCATCCTTGGCCCAGGCCCTAACCAGCACCCCAGCCACAGGTTTGCCCTCGCGCAGCAAGCGGGCTTTGAACCGCCCGCCCGGCTTGAGCTGGAACGGGTCAGTGACAGCAACAAGTTCCAGCGGCAAATCCACCACCCGGTCAAAGCCAGCACTATCGCTATTGACCCGAACCAAAGTCTTGGCGCAACGCAAAAACTGCTCACGTCCCGGCGCATCGGCGATACCCAGTGTTTGCCGTTCGCTGCGCACCTGATCCAGCCCTTCTTCGACCAAATATTTGTCGAACTCAACACCGGGCAACGTGATGGCCTGAGCATGGGTAAGCATCGCCACAACAACGGTACCGGGCGTCCCGGCGCGAAAATGTCCCACCGGGGCCGCGCCGTCACGCCCCTTCACGGCGTGTTTACCTTGCGCGTCGTAAAGATCAAACGTCTCGATCATGCCGGGCAAACGCCCTACCCGCTCACCTGGCCAACTGACACCCACCCGCAGATCTATGGCCACCAGATCATCTTTGCTGACCAGCCCTTTGTGAGGAACCAGCCAGAAGGCATGGGCAAAACAGTTGCCGCTTAGTGTCGCCAGCAATACCCCAATCCAAATAGGCCGCCAAATCATCATGCTTTCCTCACTTCGCCCCAGCAGCTTTCACACCCCTAACTGCAACCGATCAAGGCGCTTTTTGTGTCGACAAATAGGCAATGATGTCCTCCCGCACCTGTGCGTTTTCAACACTGAACCCCATTGCCTGCCCCGGGATAAACTGTTCCGGCTCTGTCAACCATCGGTTCAGGTTGGCGGGCGTCCAGGTAACGTCGGACGCCCTTAGTGCCTCTGAATACGCAAAACCGTCTGCACTACCAGCATGCCTGCCCACAACGCCACGGTGCATCGGCCCGACCGAATTCACATCCAGTTGATGACACCGGCTGCAATTGAGCAACCAAGCCTTCTGGCCACGCACAACGTCACCCGTATCAGCCTGAACTATTGCGCTGGTCATCAATAGCAGTACGAAGCTCGCACCCACTGTGCCTAAGTGATTAGTGATCATGGTGTGCCTTTCCTTATGGTGCGGGCCTAGCCTCATGTTCAAGTTTGACCTCAGATCACTTTTTGTCTGACGGAATGACGTAGGGGAACTGATCGGTATACAACTTTGGATTGTCGATGGCCTGGTCGGTGGGTTTGCCTATGAGGAGGGTGAGCATGGCACTCATCGCATCATCATCAAGGTAACGTCCGTTACGCACATCGGCCGAATACCCTGCCTTGCTGCCAACCTCATAATTCAGCACATCGGGAATCAGCGCATCCGCCACTTTGTCGCCATAGGCGAATGGTTGAGCCTGCGTCTGTGCAATGCCTGAAGCGCGCGCAGTGCTCGCTGATACGAAGTTTTTCAGTACTGACTGGGTGTTGGGTCGGCTGCGATCATGCTCGACTCTGACAGCCTCGTCTTCGAAATACATAACGTGCGACAGCAAAGGATTGGCCGAGTATTGAACTTGGCTCCACTTGCCATTTTCCTTGAGCGCCGTCGTCATGAAGACCTTGATATTTTTGCCCAGCATTTCATTGGGAATTTCCAGCACAATTGCACCACATTCCTGGTCTTTGAAAATATTGGTGCCGGAGGCGGACTTCCAGACTTGAGGGTCATACTTGCCAGCCTTCAGTTGCGCCGAATACGCTCCCAGGCCAGACGAATTACCGTAGAACGGGTCTTTGATGATACCGGTCCAAAGTTCAATCTTGTCCTTCAGATTGACGCTGCCGCCGACCTTACCTTTACCAATGTCCACACCCGTTTCACCCACTCGCCCGTTTGGGTTGTCCGACAAGTAGGCCATGACCTGACCGTCGCGAAACTGGAACGAGAATGTGTGCCCCTCCTTGAACTTGTCATCCAAGGCAACATGAATGTTGTACAAGGCATTCGGCGAGAAGGTAGCACCATGACGCGGACTTGAATTCACATTCATGATAATGACCGTGCGCCCCGGTGAAGCCGCTTGAAACACGTAGTTGTCCAACTGGCTGATCGCCGTGTTGGTTCGTGCAATGGCAACCTCAAAATGGTGGCTCGCATGTGCCGGCAGCGTAGAACTGGCAAGAACAGCGGCAAGTACCGCTTTCATCAGCAAGCGATGGGGGGCAAATGCTTTATTATTCATAGAGGTGCTTCTCCCGGTAGGTGTCCAGTCCAGCTTCATTTCGAGGTATATATGTCCTGCACCCAGTTAGTACTGCGGACGTCTACTTAAACATTGCGTCGTAACCGGCCACGGGCAATGGCCTCAGTGTCATCTGCTTGTAGAACTCGCTACCAGCCTGAACAACCTCACTTAGACCACTATGCACGGTTTACGTAGCCTATTGCGCCGTTGGCAAATGCCGGAAGGTCCAGCAAAGCCGAGCTAGCGGCAGTTACGTATTAAAAATCATCAAACTGGAATATTACCAAAAAGTAACACCCAGCAAGCTACCACCTACTGCACAAAGGAGCAATAGGCAGTGATTGGCTGTTAGAGAAACGTTGAAGTGTCAGCCAGGGCTATTAGCACTGACCGAAAATCGGTGTAGCACTGAAGCCCTTAATGCGGCTCATGGGGGGCGATCAGTGTTTGTACCATTTGACGAAGCGATACTGCCAAACGATGAGTTCCGATATGGCGGCTTTCGTCTGCGCCCTTAAATACAATGAACAAATTGACAGCCAGTACCTCATGGCTCTTGAAGCCTATGGCACGGCACATCTCGATCAGATGATTGATGTGCACATGATTGATTTCCTCAATCGCCACCCGAGCTGGATGTTGAGCGTCCCGTACATCTATTGCCTTATCTATGAATTTGCAGCTCAGTTCTCCTGGCGACTGGATATAGGCGTACATCATTTCTAGCCAACCGTTGAGCTCTCCCCGCGGATCATTCGGATACGCCTCCTGTAATGCTTGCCATGCAGCTTCACTCGCTTTGTGCTGCTCTCGAATGGTGGCTGCAATTAACATCTCTTTAGAGGAAAAGTGTCGATACAAAGTCATTTTGTTGCTGTGCGCTGCTGCTGCAATCGCCTCAACCCCGACTGCGTGAATTCCATATTTATGGAACATCTCTCCTGCAGCACGCAAAATTCTCTCTCTCGGTGCAGTTGAGCGCTTCTCTTTTTCTGCAAGCGCTGTCTGGTCCGTTGGAGTATTAGTCATCACATAACACCTATTTTTTTATGTGGCACCCACTGCTCTTGACATGCTACTTGCCGGAAAGTAACATCCGGCGCAGGCGTTAGATTCTTGACGAGACTATACCAAAATCTGACAGGTTTTGCGTTGGAGGTGGGGGGGGTTGGATGGAGTGTTTACGGAAATTAGGTGAGAGGATTTTGGCAGTAGGTGCGACCGCGGATGCAAGCGGTAGCCTTTGTGTGGGGTAGGCCTACTTTCAGTAAGGGTACGTGAGTGTCGTTCAGGGGGGGCAGTTGCAGTGACTGAGCGCAATGCCGCACCACGTGGGTCGGTGCGCCTTGATGGGTACTATGTTGCTGACCTTTTCACTCCGGGGGACAGCGTGGCCGTCGGCCCGAGTGCCAGCACACAACATAGGCGGAAAGCATAACTAGATTCGTTTCCATACTACGTATAACAACTCTATGATATGTGATTGCTGTTAATCAGCAATGTCAGAGAGTTAGGCAGGGCGTGATTCAATCATTGTCATTTAAACACGACTATGTATGGTCCGTGAAGTTGAACCAGCCTGGCTTTCAACGGGAAGGTGATGCCGCAAAACTCAATCTCGAAGCCGCTTTCGCCGAATAGTCTTGGCGAACATTGCTTGTCCAACAGAGCAGCAACTTTTGCTATGTAAATGAACCTGCGGCTAAACCGGCGCAAATTTGACCGGGGACGTTTAGTCCCCTGCTATTTAGACGTTGTTTACGATTTTCACATAACCAAGTCGAAAAAAACGGCGCTCTAGTCGCCGACGATATCGTCATGGAACTCAACGGTGGCGCCTTCAGCATGCCTAACGGCGCGACTTTCAGCGAGCGCCAAGTGGTTATCCAAGCCACCGAGTTTTTACGTTCAATAGTGAAGGCATATTGGTCCACTTTAGAGATGCGAACAAACGATCTGGGTGCCCTCACCCAATTGACGAGCAAGTAGCTGGCCGGTCGCAATGCGCCGGATAAGGGCCGCAATAGGTTTGCTGTTGCCTGCCGAGGAGAGTGATATGGCCTACGATTTTGACCTTTATGTAATTGGTGCGGGCTCTGGCGGTATTCGGGCTGCGCGTTTCGCCGCAGGCTATGGTGCCAAGGTGGCCGTGGCTGAAAGCCGCTACCTAGGCGGTACCTGCGTCAACGTGGGTTGTGTGCCCAAAAAACTGCTGGTCTACGGCGCGCACTTTGCCGAAGATTTTGAGCAGGCCAGTGGTTTCGGCTGGTCGCTGGGTGAGGCGAACTTTGATTGGCCGACCTTGATTGCCAACAAAGACCGCGAGATCAATCGCCTCAATGGCATTTATCGCAACCTGCTGGTCAACAGTGGCGTGACCCTGCATGAAGGGCACGCGCGCCTGGTGGATCCGCACCAGGTGGAGATCAACGGTGAGCGCTTCACCGCCAAACATATCCTGATCGCCACCGGCGGCTGGCCGCAGATTCCGGACATTCCGGGACGCGAGCATGCCATCGGTTCCAACGAAGCGTTCTTCCTCAAAGCACTGCCCAAGCGCGTGCTGGTGGTGGGTGGCGGTTACATCGCGGTGGAGTTTGCCGGGATTTTCCATGGCCTTGGCACGCAAACAACGCTGTTGTATCGCGGCGATCTGTTCCTGCGCGGCTTTGATGGAGCGGTGCGCAAGCATCTGCAGGAAGAGCTGACCAAACGCGGGATGGACTTGCAGTTCAATGCTGATATCGAACGCATCGATAAACAGGCCGACGGCAGCCTCAAGGCCACCCTGAAAGACGGGCGCGCGCTGGAAGCAGATTGCGTGTTCTACGCCACCGGCCGACGTCCGATGCTCGACAACCTGGGGTTGGAAAACACCGGCGTCAAACTGGACAAGCGTGGCTTTGTTGAAGTGGACGATCTCTATCAGACGACTGAGTCGTCGATCCTGGCCATTGGCGATGTGATCGGGCGCGTGCAGCTGACGCCAGTGGCGTTGGCCGAAGGCATGGCGGTGGCGCGTCGTCTGTTCAAGCCTGAGCAATATCGCCTGGTGGATTACGCGATGATCCCGACGGCGGTGTTTAGCCTGCCGAACATTGGCACAGTCGGCTTGAGCGAAGAGCAAGCCAAGGCTGACGGCCACAAGGTGCAGGTTTTCGAAAGCCGCTTCCAGCCGATGAAGCTAAGGTTGACCGACTGCCAGGAGCGCACCCTGATGAAGTTGGTGGTCGACGCAGACACCGACAAGGTTCTGGGTTGCCACATGGTGGGCCCGGATGCCGGTGAAATCATCCAGGGGCTAGCGATCGCGCTCAAGGCAGGCGCGACCAAGCAGCATTTCGATGAAACCATCGGCGTGCACCCGACGGCGGCGGAAGAGTTCGTCACCATGCGCATTCCCGTGGCGGGCTGATCAGCTTTCGTGTTCTTACTCACGTATCACCCGAAACAACACCGACGCTGAGGACGCCATCGATGCCTGATCTCTTGCCTATCTGGGTACTGGTGCTCGTAGCTGCCCTTGCGTTTACCGTGGGTTTCATCGTGAACCGATCCGGCACATGCCTGGTTTCTGCTGCGCACGAGGTGCTGTACAAGCGTCGTGCCTGGCGCGTGGGTGGGCTCGCTTTGGCTGCGATGGCGTCCAGCGGGCTGCTTCTGCCATTGCCCTGGATGTCTTCGCCTACGCTGGTAGCCCTGCAATTGAACATGCGCCCACGCAAGCGTTTCGATTTTAAAATGCCCCGTCGAAATGATAGGCCAAGTGACGCAAGACGCCATGGCTATGCGGCATGATGCCCAACTCAAGTCAATAACCGTGTTGCTCTCAGCTAGAGTATTGCTCAGAGTGTTACTATTCGGTAACATTCGATTCGGTTTCTAATTTAACTCGGCATACCAGTTTCAACTGATCTGCGCAGCAACACTCATCTCTGGAGCTATTTTGTCGCTCCTTTGTAGCTTCTTTGGGAAGAGATGAGTTTTAACGCCCCACCGGGGCGTTTTTTTTGCAGCCGTTTATTCGCAGCCAACGGCTTGGTAAGGCAGGTGAATCCCCTGATCGCTCGATGGATCAGTACTTCACTTTAAAGGTGGCTTCGCTATCACAGCAGTCCAGCGCAAAGGACACGCTTAACTTCGCACCGTCGTCGCAATGGAACTCAAAACCATCCTAACACCAGCGGTATCACTGGTAGTGACGGAGATCCGGCCTTCATGCCGGCGCTGTACGGCAGGCTGTTTGATTCGTCGTGCCAACAACGAGTTGTGATCAAGCAGGACGCGATAAACTCGCTTCACGTTGATCGGTGGCAGCGACGGGGTTTCACGCTCACGACGCAACAAGCCCCAAAGGCGACGAGCCATAATTGGGCAGCTCGCTGACCTGGTGCTTAATTTCGACGACCAATCCCGTACCGTCGGTCGGGCACCGAATACGCGCAGCCTCGCGCTGGACGCGGCGGGGGTCACTGTCAATGCGCAAGGGGCCATCGTTATCGACCAAGGCATGCGCACGAGCAACCCGAACATCTACGCGGCCGGCGACTGCACCGACCAGCCGCAGTTCGTCTACGTGGCAGCGGCCGCCGGCACCCGTGCCGCGATCAACATGACCGGCGGCGACGCAGCCCTCAATCTGACCGCGATGCCGGCAGTGGTGTTCACCGACCCGCAAGTCGCCACCGTGGGCTACAGCGAGGCGGAAGCGCACCACGATGGCATCGAGACCGACAGTCGCACGCTGACACTCGACAACGTTCCGCGAGCGCTTGCCAACTTCGACACACGCGGCTTCATCAAGCTGGTCATCGAGGAAGGTAGCGGACGGCTCATCGGCGTGCAGGCGGTGGCCCCGGAAGCGGGCGAACTGATCCAGACGGCGGTGCTCGCCATCCGCAACCGCATGACGGTGCAGGAACTGGCCGACCAGTTGTTCCCCTACCTGACAATGGTCGAGGGGTTGAAGCTTGCGGCGCAGACCTTCAACAAGGACGTGAAGCAGCTTTCCTGCTGCGCTGGATAAAAAAAGGAGGTTTTCAATGAGCGCCTACACCGTGTCCCGGCTGGCCCTTGATGCCGGGGTGAGCGTGCATATCGTGCGCGACTACCTGCTGCGCGGATTGCTGCGTCCGGTGGCGTGCGCCCCGAGCGGCTATGGCCTGTTGGATGATGGCGCGTTGCAACGGCTGTGCTTCGTGCGGGCGGCCTTCGAGGCGGGCATCGGCCTGGACGCGCTGGCGCGGCTGTGCCGGGCGCTGGATGCTGCGGACGGCGATGAAGCGGCCGCGCAGCTTGCCGTTCTGCGCCAGTTCGTCGAGCGTCGGCGCGAAGCGTTGGCCGATCTGGAGGTGCAGTTGGCCACCATGCCGACCGAGCCGGCACAGCACGCGGAGAGTCTGCCATGAACAGCCCCGAGCGCTTGCCGTCCGAGACGCACAAACCGATCACCGGCTACCTGTGGGGCGCGCTGGCCGTGCTCACCTGTCCCTGCCATTTGCCGATTCTCGCCATTGTGCTGGCCGGCACGACGGCCGGCGCGTTCATCGGAGAGTACTGGGGTATCGCAGCCCTCACGCTGACCGGTTTGTTCGTCCTGTCTGTGACACGACTGCTGCGGGCCTTCAAAGATCGATCATGAGCGCTTCCCATTGAGACAAACCACGCTGTCGCTACGTTGCCTCATGCCGGCATCAAATTCGGCTGAGTAGCTTCTCGCCATCTGGACGTAGCTCACCCTTGGGTGAAACATGCCGATACAGGGTCTGCCGCGTGACGCCAAGTTCCTGGCACAGGTCGCCGACCTTGGTCTCTGGCTGACCCATTGCCGCCATCGCCAGCCGCAGCTTGGCGGCGGTCATCTTGAACGGCCGGCCGCCTTTCCGCCCGCGCGCGCGGGCCGAGGCTAGGCCGGCAATCGTGCGCTCCGCGATCAACTCGCGCTCGAACTCGGCCAGGGCGGCGAAGATGCCAAAGACCAGCTTGCCGGCGGCGGTCGTGGTGTCGATGGCCGCGCCGTGCCCGGTTAATACCTTCAAGCCGATGCCGCGCCCAGTCAGGTCGTGCACGGTGTTGATGAGATGTCGCAGGTCGCGTCCGAGCCGATCCAGTTTCCACACGACCAGTGTGTCGCCAGTTCGCAACGCCTTCAGGCAGCTCGTCAAGCCGGGCCGATCCTCGCGCATGCCGGATGCCTGGTCCTCGTAAAGATGTACTGGATCGACCCCGGCGGCAATCAGCGCGTCGCGCTGCAAATCGGTAGCCTGGGAGCCGTCCGCCTTCGATACCCGCATGTAGCCTATCAGCATGTCGTACCTGTCACATATACGTTCG